>WGAY01000064.1 GCA_015494585.1 Candidatus Omnitrophota bacterium
GGTAGTGAGAAAATTTATAGAATCACTGGGTTCATCTTTTGATGTAATCCTTATTTTCAATACTTTCCTCTCGCCAAAGCAGTTAATGGAGACAATCCTTATGGATCTAGATATCCCTTATAAACAATCCTATTCGAAGGCAAAGATGATTCGTCTCCTTTATGACTATCTTATAGAACAAAGGCGTCTGGCTAAGACAGTGGTCCTGATTATAGATGAGGCCCAAAACCTTTCTCCAGGCGTCCTTGAAGAGGTGAGGATGTTGACAAACCTCGAGACAGAGACTGAAAAACTCCTCCAAATAGTACTTGTTGGCCAACCCGAATTGAAGGACCTGCTATTGCGCAGGGATATGCGGCAGTTTAAACAGAGGGTTTTTTTGCATTATCACTTATCTTTTTTATCTCACACTGAGGCTTGTTCCTATATACAGCATAGACTGCGTCGTTCAGGAGGAAATCCTGACAATATTTTTACGGCAGAGGCTGTAGAATTGATTGCAAGGTCCTCAAATGGGATACCACGATTGATGAACCTTATTGCAGATAACTGTTTGATCACAGGATTTGCTAGACAAGAGCGTCCTATATCGGTTTCTACAGTAGAGGAGGTCTTGACTGAAATGGGCTATGATGTGAAGCTAGGAGAGTCCCTATGGGAAGGATAACAGATGCATTGCGAAAGATGAGTGGCGGTTGGGATAATGAAGGGGAGAGGAACAAGAAGGGAAAAAACGTATCCTCTATAGGGCAGGTCTCTGATTCTACAGCTACAAAGGAAGATTTTGAGACAATGATTAAGGATCAGCCTGTCGTTTCTGATTTTTCTTATCCTAAGGTCCTTTTTGGTGAGGTTTCTCCAACTATATTTTCCTATTATGAGATAGGGCCATCTATGATAGAGGAGTTGAGACATATAGCATCTTCTCTGGAGAATAGCGGGGTGAAGCTTTTTTTGATAACCAGTGCCTCTCCGGGTGAGGGGAAGACGGTTTTTTCTCTTAATCAAGCTATAGTGATAAGCAGATATCTGGGTAAGAGGGTGCTTTATGTTGATGGGGACTTTAGGGCAATAAAAACTTCTCTGACCTATCTTGACTTACCTGAATCAAAGTTGGTTGGATTAGGGGATATCCTATTGAATAACAGCTCTATTGATTCTGCAATAGTGGCAACTGAAGTGGATGGGCTTTATATCCTACCAAGGGGACAGAGGATTCCTTTATCCCGTATATCTCAAGATGCTATGGCCAGGCTCTTCTATGAATTAAGGGATCGTTTTGACTTTATATTTGTCGATAGTTCTCCAGTGAGAATGTTTTCAGATGCGCGGATATTGGCGCCCTTTGTTGATGCTGCTATAGTCGTGGCTGCGATGAATAGAACCCCTCGTGGTAGTGTAAGACACGCAGTGCAGCTCTTAAAGGATTCAAAGTGCAGCAAGGTCTTTTTTGTCCTCAATGGTATAATAAACTATATCCCTGGCCTCAAAAGTAATAATTCGTATTATTACAAGAGTTATGCTAAATAAGAGATAAATCCAGTTAATCTGGGATTGTTCAATAGGGAATTGTGATACAATGGAACTTGTTCTGGAACAAAAGGAACAACTAAAAATTGCAATTCAAAGCCCTAAACTATTTTTAAATAGAATATAAAGAGAGCAGGGTTAAAAAAGGCAAAAGTAGATTGTAAGAATTGCGAGCTTGGCCGACGATGAAGGAAAAAGAAAGAGAGGAAGAATTAAGAAGATTTAAGTTTTAAGCTGTGGTTTTGAGATTTGACTTTTGAGATTTGAGTTATCTAAAATGCATGATCCGTGTTAATATGAGGGGGGATGGATATGGATGTGCTGATAGCTGACAACGAAAAGGTGGTCTGGCAAGGGAAGGGAGATAGTGTTTTCCTGCCCCTTGAGGGTGGCGACGTTGTTGTAATGGAGCAACACAGCCCTATGGTTGGCATCTTGAGAAAAGGGACTTTGAAGGTATCAGGTACAGATGCCTTTTCTATAGAAGTTACAAGGGGAGTGGTGAAAGTAAAGGATAATTCTATAGATGTCTTTATCAGATAAAGATAAAGAAAGTTCCGATATAAGATCAGCTATCAAGTATTTTGCCCTTATATCTCAGATAGGTTTACAGTTTATCTTTTGTGTGCTGCTTGGAGGATTCTTTGGGCTGAAACTAGATGGATTCTTTAATACTACTCCATTGTTTTCTCTTATAGGCTTGATAATGGGAATAATCGGAGGTGCATTTAGTGTCTATAGGCTTATTTTTGCGTCAGAAAAATGAGGTTAGTGCCTGTGTTGTCGATGTATTGCGTTTTACGGGTTATGCTGTAGCTGTCATAGGTATTGTTTTGTGTGTAATGGTTAGCTGGAAGGTTGGGATTGCCTATTTTCTGGGAAGTCTGGTTTCGATTTTTAATTTCCTCCTTTTGCGATATCAGCTTGAACTGCTTGTAAAAGACTATTCCCCGGATGTTAAGGGCTTGTTCCTGCCGGTTATAGGTGGATATGCCTTCAGATTTCTGATGATGGGGATATTTTTATATCTGTGTGGTAGCTATGGAGGGATTGTATATCTATTATCTGCTGGCCTGGGATTGTTATCGGTGAGAATCGGCATATTTATCTATAGCCTTATAGGAAAATTTTGAGTATAATATCAAATGATATAGACTGACTGTGTTGTTATAACCTTTTTCAGATGAGGGGCGAATGGGGGAGTTTGGAGTTATAAAGACCATCGATATAGCGATACCTTATATAGGTATGGTCCAGGTAAATCCCACGACAATATTTACCACCTGGGCGATATGTCTTTTCCTCTTGGTAGTGGCCTCTGTGGTCAGTTATAAACTCCGTAAAATACCTTCAAGATTTCAAGCCTTTGTAGAAATTATATACGAGGCCTTTTATAATCTAACTGTTGAGACGATAGGAGAGGGTGCAGAAAAATTTGTTCCGTTTATTCTCACACTGTTTCTTTTCGTCCTATTTTCTAACTGGGTATCCCTTATCCCTGGACTTGAATCACCAACTGCTGATTTAAATACCTGCCTTGGTTTGGGATTGCTTGCCTTTATTGTTGCCCATAGTTCTTCGATTTTATATAAAGGGATTGGGGGATATCTAAAGATGTATGTCGAGCCATTTCCCTTTTTATTACCTTCAAATATTATATCCGAGATAGGTAAGCTTATTTCCCATTCATTCCGTTTGTTTGGGAATATATATGCAGGTGGTATTGTAGTTAATCTTATTCCTGTGATAGTGCTTAAGTTGTTGGGAAGTACGGGAATTATTTTACTTTTGTTTATGATGCCGCTTCTAAAGGGGTTTTTTGATGTCTTTGTTGGAGCTATCCAAGCATTTGTATTTGCGCTACTGGCAGCTGCTTATATAAGTGTGTTGAGGTAGGAGATTTTTGGGGTGTGTTTATTTTTTAGACCTTAAAAAGGAGGGAGAGATGGCAGTGGAGCAGGCAGTACAGACAGCAGCTATAACAAGTTCTACAGTTATAAGGGCCGCATGTTTATTGGGCGCTGGTCTATGTATGGGAATTGGCGCTATTGGGCCTGGTATTGGTGAGGGGTTTGTTGGTGGCAAGGCCTGCGAGGGTATTGCGCGTCAACCTGAACTTCAGGGTGTCCTTACCAGGACTATGTTATTGGCAGATGCTATTGCCGAATCTACGGGGATATATTCTCTGGTAATAGCATTGCTCTTGATTTTTGTTGTTAAAGGATAAGTAACTACAGGCCTTTTATATCCTAAAGGAGGCGTATGAACCTAAATGCAACGCTTATAGTTCAGGTAATAAGCTTCTTGCTGTTGATGTTTTTGATGGCAAAGCTCCTCTATAAGCCGCTTCAGGATATGCTTGATGAACGGATAAATAAGGTTAAATCAGACCTTGAGGGTGCACAGAAACTGTTATCAGAGGCTGAGGCAAATCGCCGTGCTGCCCAGGAGATGGTCCATAAGGCAAAAGAGGATGCAGAGATTATAAGACGGAAGGCCGAGCAGGCCGCTGATGCCTATTATCGTGAGCAGGTCCTGAAGACCAAAGAGGAGATGCAAAGATTAATAGAGGATGCTAATTCAGAGATAGCCGAACAGGTAAAGCGGGCAAAGGAGGCCTTAAGGGAAGAGATGGTGGGTATATCTATTGAGGTGGCATCAAGGATATTGCGCAGAGAGATCCGCCCGGAGGAACATGAGCAGATAATTCGAGAGGCAATAGAGGGTATTGTCGAGAGATAGGATGAGTCTCTATGGATGACAAGTTTGTTATTGCAGAAAAGTATGCCGAGGCCTTGTTTGAGTACAGCAAGGAACATTCTCTTATAGAGGATATAAAGGCAGGATTGGATCTTATAAAGGCTATTACTGATCTTAATTCAGGGTTTCTCTATTGGCTTTCCGTCCCTGTTATCCCTGAATCAGAGAGAAAGGCCTTGATTCAGGAAGTAGTGGATAGGTTTTCTCTTAATCCAGCGATTGCTTGGTTTTTATTTATCCTCCTAGAAAAGAAGAGGATTCGTTTTTTTGAGGAGATCTATTCGAAGTTTTTGGTTTTATACAACACATATCATCATCGAATCGATGTTGAATTGATTACGGCCAGACCGTTGTCTGATTCCGAAAGACAGTTGTTCTTGCATATATGGGGCTCTTATCTAGGAAGGTGGATTGAGCTCAAGGAATCTATTGATGAGAATATTATTGGGGGAATAAAGGTTTACTATAAAGGGTGGCTTTATGATGGATCTATTGCCAAGAGGCTGGAACTTTTAAGGGAGGAGTTGACACGATGACGATAAAGATTAATCCGGAGGAGATTAGTTCGGTTATCAAATCGAGATTGGAGTCTTTTTCGCAGACATATGATTTAGCCCAGGTAGGAAGGGTCCTTGAGGTTGGGGATGGTATTGCGCGCATATATGGTCTAGAGGATGCAATGTCAGGAGAATTGGTTTATTTCCCTAAACAGGATATATACGGTATGGTGCTTAATCTAGAGGAAGAAAGTGTCGGGGTATGTTTGTTTGGCGATGATAGTGATGTCTTAGAAGGAGATGAAGTCCGCTGTACGGGAAGGATAGCCGAGGTCCCAGTTGGAGACGGGCTTATCGGCAGGGTAGTAAATCCCCTGGGGATGCCTATAGACGGTAAAGGTGAGGTAAAGTCGGATAGATTCAGACCTATCGAAAGGATAGCCCCTGGAGTAATCGAACGTCAGCCGGTTAAGGAGCCACTTCAGACGGGTATCAAGGCAATCGATGCAATGATACCAATAGGCCGTGGACAGAGGGAGCTTATTATTGGTGACCGTCAGACAGGCAAGACCGCTATTGCCATTGATGCGATAATAAATCAAAAAGGTAAAGGAGTCGTCTGCGTATATGTGGCTATTGGACAGAAGAATTCTACTATTGCCAATATAGTAAAGACCTTGGAAAGATTTGGGGCGATGGATTACACTATAGTGGTGGCCGCAGGGGCAAGCGAGCCAGCACCACTGCTCTATATCGCTCCATATGCGGGTTGTGCTATGGCCGAGGAGTTTCTGGAGACAGGACGCCATGCCCTTATTATATACGATGATTTGACCAAGCACGCCCAGGCATATAGGGAGATGTCTCTTTTGCTTAGAAGACCACCTGGTCGAGAGGCATATCCTGGAGATATATTTTATGCCCACTCTCGTTTGCTAGAGCGTGCCTGTAAATACAGCGATGCAAAGGGAGGAGGATCTCTGACTGCCCTGCCGATTATTGAGACCCAGGCAGGTGATGTAACTACCTATATCCCTACGAATGTGATTTCTATCACAGACGGGCAGATATACCTTGAGACCAATCTCTTCTACCAGGGGATAAGACCGGCGATTAATGTTGGTCTGTCGGTTTCGAGGGTAGGAGGAAACGCCCAGGTAAAGGCAATGAAGCAGGTGGCAGGAAGGCTACGTCTTGATTTGGCCCAGTATAGAGAAATGGAGGCCTTTGCTCAGTTTGGTACAGAATTGGATAAGGCGACTATTGCCCAGCTTGAAAGGGGCCGCAGGTTAGTAGAGATATTGAAACAAGGCCAGTACAAGCCGATGTCTCTGGCTGAAGAGGTTATGGTGCTCTATGTCGGGGTAAATGGTTATCTCGACGATATTCCTATGGAGAGGATCAAGGAGTTTGAAGAGGCCTGGCTTTCGGCTTTAAAAACAGATTACAAACAGATCCTCGATGAGATAGAGGCAAAGAAGGAGATATCAGAGGACCTGGATGCCCAGATTAGGAAGGCAGTTGAGGAATTCAAATCCGGATTTTTAAAATGATTACGATTTTAGGGATTGATAGTTTCGAGCTTTTAGTTGTGGTTTTTAGTTTTTGAAGGTGGTTATATGAATGTAAGGCAAATAAAACAGCGTGCCCAGGCTGTAGAGAAGACCAAGAAGATAGTAAAGGCAATGCAGGTCGTTGCTTTGACCAGGCTTAAAAAATTAGAGGCAGCGGCACTGCATGGTAAGACCTATTTTGAGAGAATGAAGACCCTGATGGAGGAGATAGCCAGAGACCTTAAATCTTACCATCCTTTGCTCCAGCCAAGGAAAGAGAAGAAAGCGATATGGGTTGCAGTAATAGGAAGTGATAAGGGTTTGTGCGGAAATTTCAATACAAATGTCAATCGGGGTCTGGAGACTTTTTTGACTAAATACAATGGCAAACATATAGTTGTAATACCTGTCGGCAAGAAGATACTGAAATATGTTCAACAAAGGCACGCTGATAAATTGGGACTTTATTTAAACAGGATAGACGATAGAGAGGCCCTCAACCAATTCCTGGATAAGCTCCAACAGGAGGTCGTAGAGAAATTTATAAATAAGGAATTGGATGCATTCTATATCCTCTATAGCGAGTTTAAGGGGCATATCTTGGGCAATATAAAGGAATTGGAGGTGCTGCCACTAGGAGATGTTTCTAAAGGAGAAGGCGGATATAATCCTAACTTTATTTTCGAGCCAGACGAAGAGACAGTTTTGAGTGGTGTAGTCAAGGAATATGTTGCTTCTCAGGTAAACCAAACACTTATGGAGTCGCGCGCAGCAGAAGAACTTTCTCGGATGATGGCGATGAAGTCGGCAACGGATGCTGCAGATAAGATGCTGCATACCTTGATGTTGTCATATCACAAGGCAAGGCAGGCAAATATCACTAAAGAGATAATAGAAATAATAAACGCGCAATGAGGAGGAGTTTATGGGGCAAGGAAAGATAAGGACAGTAATAGGGCCAGTGGTTACAGTAGAATTTAATCCACAAGAACTTCCCAAGATATTCAATGCCCTAGTGGTAAAGCGAGAAGACAGCAGTGATTTGTTGTTAGAGGTATTGCAGCATATCGGAGATAATGTTGTAAAGTGTATTTCGATGTCTTCCACAGATGGCCTCAAACGAGGGATGGAGGTTATCGATACGGGAAGACCTATAGCTGTGCCGGTTGGAGAGGTCTCTTTGGGACGGATATTTAATGTGATTGGTGAGGTTATAGACGGAGGCAATCCTATCCCTGAAGGGGTAGAAAAATGGGTCATCCATCGTGATCCACCTTCTCTGGAGGAGCAGAATACGGATTGGGAGATATTGGAGACAGGGATAAAGGTTATAGATTTGTTAGCACCGTATCCCAAAGGGGGAAAAGTTGGTTTATTCGGTGGGGCAGGTGTTGGTAAGACAGTTGTTATAATGGAGTTGATTCGTAATATTGCCATAGAGCATGGTGGTGTGAGCGTCTTTACGGGTGTAGGTGAGAGGACTAGAGAGGGAAATGACCTCTGGCTTGAGATGAATAAGTCAAAGGTAATAAACAAAGCAACCCTGGTCTTTGGTCAGATGAATGAGCCTCCTGGTGCTAGGTTTAGGGTAGCCCTTGCCGGATTGACTATGGCCGAATACTTCAGGGACGTGGAGAAAAAGGATGTGCTTTTGTTTATCGACAACATCTTCCGTTTTGTCCAGGCAGGATCAGAGGTGTCGGCTCTTCTGGGGCGTTTGCCTTCGGCAGTTGGTTATCAGCCGACCCTCTCTACGGACCTTGGCCAGCTTCAAGAGAGGATTACCTCTACCAGGAATGGTTCTATTACGAGTGTTCAGGCAGTCTATGTCCCTGCAGATGACTTAACAGATCCTGCCCCTGCAACTACCTTTGCGCACTTAGATGCCACGACAGTCTTGTCCCGACAGATAGCGGAGCTTGGTATATATCCGGCTGTGGATCCGCTTGATTCTACTTCGCGTGTCCTTACCCCGGAGGTCGTTGGCAGTGAACACTATCGTGTTGCGCGGGAGGTGCAAAGGATCTTGCAGAGATATAAAGATTTAAAGGATATAATAGCCATCCTTGGTATGGAGGAGCTCAGCGATGAGGACAAACTTGTAGTGAGTCGTGCCAGAAAGATTCAAAGGTTTCTATCTCAGCCATTTTTTGTAGCAGAGGAGTTTACTGGACGAGAGGGAAGATTTGTAAGGGTTGAGGATACAGTCAGGGGCTTTGCAGAGATTATAGAGGGCAAACACGATGATCTGCCTGAACAGGCCTTCTATATGGTAGGTACAATAGAGGAGGCTATAGAAAAGGCAAGGACATTGGAGGAGAAGTAGTGGCAGAAAGAAAAAAGAAGATCAAGAAGACTGGCGCTGTTGGAACAAAGAAAAATAGCGCTGCCTCAGGGCGTATTAAAAAGTCTGTAACTAAAGAGAATTCAGGTTCGAAATCCTCAAAAGCAAAGGCAAGAAAGAGACAACAGGCAGCTGATAAGACAAAGGGACGGGTGAAAAAGATCACAACTTCAAAGACAGAGAGTAGTCCTGTAAAAGAGAAGGCCAAAAAGGTTTCCAGAAGTAAAAAGGGCTCAACTAAAGATAATGGTAGAAATATGACTCGTAAGGTTTCTGCCAAAAAGAAGATTAAAGTGGCCTTTGTGTCTCCTGAGGCAATGCCTTTAGTAAAGGTTGGGGGATTGGCAGATGTCGTGGGTAGTCTGCCAAAGGCATTATCGCAGCTTGGTGTAGAGTCTATAGTGCTCCTGCCGGCCTACAGGGAAGTTTACGATAAGGGATACACTATATCCGATACAGGTATAAAGATAAGTTCTCCTGTTGGTGCAAACTGGATAGAGGCATCTATTAAAAGATTGGATATTAATGGGATAAGTTATTACCTGGTGGATTGTCCTGTCTTTTTTGATAGGGATGAGGTTTACGGAGACTACGAAGATAATTTAGAAAGATTCTCATTTTTCTCAAAGATTGCACTGGAATTATTGAAGAGGATAGACTTCAAGGCAGATATCATACATAGCAATGATTGGCAGACAGGTTTGCTGCCAGTATTTAAAGAGGCCTTTTATTCAGAAGATGCGTTTTTTGATGATACTAAGGTGGTATTTTCTATCCATAATCTTGCCTATCAGGGGCTTTTCCCTGTAGATAAATTCTATATATTAGGACTTGATTGGAGCTATTTTACATATCAGGGGATAGAATTTTATGGAAAGATAAACTGCATGAAGGCAGGCGTTATATATTCCGATTTTGTTCTGACGGTTAGTCCTACTTATGCAAAAGAGATACAGATGCCGGAGTACGGTTATGGACTTGATGGTGTTTTGAGGGCGAATAAACACAAGTTAGGTGGTATCTTGAATGGTATAGATTATGATTATTGGAATCCATGGCGAGATGAGTTTATCTATCAACATTATGGGATGAAGGGTTCGAGGATGCATATAAAGGGGAAGGTAATAAATAAATTGAAATTGTTTGAGGATCTTGGAATAAAGGGAAATAACAATACGGCCCTTATTATTATAGTTTCTCGTCTGGTGGAGCAAAAGGGAATAGATATAGCAGTGTCGGTAATTGATAGTCTGATTAAAGGGAGCAATGTTAGCTGTATTGTGTTAGGCAAAGGAGATAGGCATTATGAAGGCATGGTAGAGGAGTTGGCTAATCGGCATCCGGGTTTGTGTAAGTCTATATTAGAATTTAATGAGTCCCTGGCTCATAGACTATATGCAGCAGGGGATATGATATTGATCCCTTCCAGGTTTGAACCCTGTGGGCTTTCGCAAATGATAGGGATGAGGTATGGAACTATACCGGTTGCTCGCAGGACAGGTGGGCTTGCGGATACGATTGCATCAGATAATGGTTTCCTGTTTGACAGATTGGATTATAATGATTTATTATCTATATTGGATACTGCTTTGGAAGAATTTTTCGAAAGACCTCGGGATTGGCAGAAGAGGGTAAAATCCGCAATGATGAGTGATTTTTCATGGAATAGGAGCGCGAAACAATATCTTAAGGTTTATAAACAATTATTGAAAAAATAATTTTAATAAGGGAGATAAAAAATGGCGTCTAGAATATCGCCTAGATGGTTGGAAGAAGGGATGAGGCTTGCTTCGGATGTAGTAACTGACGATGGTGCAGTTATACTTCCAAAGGGCAAGGAATTGACCCAGGAGGATATAGAGAATATTAAAGGAAAGAATATATCCTGGGTTATGGTAGAAGGGGATAATATCTTTTTTGATGTATTAAAAAAAGAGGCCGAGATGGCTCCGGATGAGATTAAAAGGGCCGTTGAGAAGGCATTTAAGTATAGTAATTTTTCACCTAAAGAGACGGAACAATTTAAATTATTGGCGCTAAAGTATCGCAATTCTATTGCGGGCAAGTCTTAGGAGTTTGTATGGCCAAGACAATACCAGTACATATAAAGCAGAAGTTTGAACAGGTAGTAAATGTTCCTACCCTTCCTAAGGTGCTTTCTAAAGTGATATCTATGTTGGGAGAGCCAAGGGTTTCTGCTAGGGAGGTGGCAAAAGTTATAAGCCAGGATCAGGCCCTAGTCTCTCGTATCCTGCGAATAGTCAACTCAGCCTTTTATGGTTTCCCTAGGCAGATAAAGACGATAGACCATGCCTTGGTTATCCTTGGATTTAATCGTCTTAAAGCTGCTATATTTACTGCCTCTGTCCTTGAGGTCTTTAAAAATGGACAGAATGATATTGGTTTCGATGTGAATGGTTTTTGGGAGCATTCTATAGGTGTTGGGGTAATATCTAAGGCCTTGGCTAAGCATCTGAGGCTTCCTAATGTAGAGGAGCATTTTATCTTTGGACTCTTGCATGATGTCGGGAAGTTGATCCTTGACTACTATGGTAAGGAATTTTATGAAAAGGTCCTTCCTTTACAAAAGGAAAAAGATGTGTCTTTGAGAGAGGCAGAATTAGAGGTAATCGGTTTTGACCATTCTATTGTAGGTAGTATAGTCTTCGAAAAGTGGAATCTCCCTTACGACATGATAGATGTGGTGACTTGGCATCACGATGTAGTAAACTACAATGGCAAGTTCCTGCCAAGTGTAGGGATTGTGGCGGTGGCGGATTTTTTGACTCGCTTGGTTGGTATCGGATATGGGGGTGATATGTTTATCCCCCCCCTTCATAAAAATGTATTTTCCATGTTGAACTTGGATTTGATGACAGTGGATTACATTATATATGAAGGGCTCTCTCAAATGGATTCTATGAGAGACTTTTTGGATATTATAAGGGGCTAGAAACCTTGGGAGGGGAGAAATGGCAGAAATGAATAATTCTGGGACTAAGGAACAAGTTCATAAAGATACTGAGATCGTGCAGTTGGTGAGTTTTACTCTGGGTGAAGAAGAATATGGGATTGATATCTTAAAGGTTCAAGAGATTAACAGGATGATGGAGATCACACATGTCCCAAAGTGTGCTTACTTTGTGGAGGGTGTGGTGAATTTGAGAGGTAAAGTAATTCCTGTGTTGGACCTGCGCAAGAGATTTGGACTTCAACCAAATAATACAAAGGAGACTAGAATTATAGTTGTCGATATAGATGGAAGAACGGTTGGCTTGATTGTTGATAGTGTGTCTGAGGTCTTGCGTCTGCCTAAGGATACAATTGATCCAACCCCACCTATGATTTCTACCTCTATTGATGCACAGTGTATAAAGGGAGTTGGAAAGTTGGAGGAAAGGCTTATTATTATAATAGATATAGAAAAATTTTTATCTGAAGAAGAAAAGACCATGTTGAATAGTTTTTAGTTGTTATGTTTGTGTTTTAGAATTCTTTAGTGTAGGGGGGGATATGAAGATTGTAACTAAGATCCATCTAGGGATAATGGGCAACGTCCTGTTTGCTGCCATTGTAGGTTGGATAGCCCATAAATTTATACATAATCAAAATATGGCCTTGATGGTTAATCTTACAGTTAATATGTTGGTTGCATACATCTTTGGGTATATCCTTTCTCATAAGATAGTCAATGCCCTCAAAACAATCCAGGGTTCGTTGCTTGCTATGGGGGAGGGAGATTTGAGACAGGAGATTTCTAATATATCAAAGGATGAGTTGGGTGAGTTAGCAGTTGCCTATAATAAAGTTACAGAACAACTTAGGAACCTTTTGGGGACCATACAAATAAATATTTCTCGTCTTGCAGCTGCATCTGCCCAGCTTTCTCAGACATCTGAGGAGATTAGTAGAGGTGCAGACACACAAACAAAAGAAACTTCAGAGGTGGCAGTACAGATAGGAGAGATTACTTCTATAATTTTAGAAGTGTCTCAAAATGCCAATCAGGCTAGCGAGGCCGCAGATAGATCTCTTGGTATAGCCCGTGAGGGTGTGAATAAAATAGAAGAGAGCATCTCCAAGATGAAGGATCTTTCAGGGAAGGTTACTACTGCGGCTGACACAGCGGAACAACTAAGGGATAGTTCTCAGCAGATAGGCCAGATCATAGAGACCATAGATGATATTGCTAATCAGACGAATTTACTTGCCTTGAATGCTGCGATTGAGGCAGCTAGAGCAGGAGAATATGGCAGGGGCTTTGCCGTAGTCGCGGATGAGGTTAGACAACTGGCAGAGAAGACCGCTGAGGCCACAAAGGAGGTTGCAGATATGATAGCAGCCCTTCAGCGCCGCAGTGATGATGTTATCGATATGGTAGAGCACGCAAAAGAGAAGGTTGCTGAGACAGAGCAGAATATAGAAGAGACTGGCAGGATAATAAAGGATATGAGTGCCAGGGCAGAGGATACCCAGAAATTGATGGAGCCGATTAAGGTTTCTGCAGATAGGGAGACAATGGCAGTAGAGGAGATATCTAGGACCATGGAGGTAGTTAAGGCAATTGCTGCACAGGTTCAGGATGGAGTTTTACAGACTAAAGATGCCGCTGAAAATTTGAGCCGGTTATCCAATGATTTATTAAAAATGATATCTGGGTTTAAGTTTTAAGGAGGCTCTAATGGTCAAGGTTTTGATAGTAGATGATTCTGTCTTTATATGTAAGGCCATTTCAAGGATTCTAGAGAAGGACCCTAATATTAAGGTCGTTGGGTTTGCACACGATGGCTTTGATGCTATTGAGAAGGTAAAACAATTTGACCCAGACTTAATTACTTTAGATGTGGAAATGCCGAAGATGAATGGTATTGAGGCATTAAAGGTCATTATGAAGGACTATCCCCGTCCAGTTATCATGGTTAGTTCATTGACCAGGGAAGGTGCGGCCGTAACCATAGAAGCACTGTCCTTGGGTGCAGTTGATTTTATCCCTAAAGAGCTTTATCAAGCCGGTACTGTTGGAATAAATTTTGAGAAAATTGAACGACAACTTCTAGAGAAAATTAAGACAATTGCTGCAAAAAAGACGGCCTTTTCAGCTAAACCTTCGTCCTTTGTTTATAATTCAGCTTCTAAGCCAGAATCTTCTCTATCCAGCACAACTGCTACAGCGGCACCAAAGCCAGCTTCCCCAGTTTCATCAAAAGGTCTTTTCGATATATTGGTAGTAGGGGTTTCTACAGGTGGACCAACTGCCCTTCAAAAGCTAATAGGAGGTTTACCTAAAAATTTCCCCATACCTGGAATTATTATCCAGCATATGCCCCCTGCCTTTACTGGGCCTTTGGCCAATCGTTTGAATTCTCTAGGTGGACCTCTGGTAAAAGAGGCAGAACAAGGAGAAAAATTGGAAAAGGGTAAGATATTGATAGTGCCTGGGGCCTATCACTTACAACTCAAAAAGATTGGTTCGATGGTTACTACTGTTTTAAGTGAGGAACCCAAGGATACTATTTATCATCCAAGTATAGATATTACGATTTCATCTGCGGCAGATATATTTAGGGATAAAACCTTAGCAGTTATACTTACTGGTATGGGCAAAGATGGATTGGAAGGGGCTAAAAAGGTCAAGCAGTATGGCGGCAAGGTCATAGCCCAGGATGAGGCCAGTTCGGTTGTATATGGTATGCCTAAGGCAGTAGTTGATGAGGGGTTGGCGGATAAGATTGTTCCCATTGACAATATTGCGGTTGAGATAATAAGAATGATCTAAGGAGGATTGATATGGATATTGAGATGTGGAAAGCACAGGTAGAATCTGGAAGTATAGAGGAAAAGAGAGAAGCTATTAAGGTTGCCAGTTCTCTGCCTATTACAGAGATAATCGATACACTGATATCGATCCTTTATGTAGATAATAAAGCGCTTCAAGAAGCAGTTATCGAATTGTTGGTTTCTAAACCTGATAAGGTAGTAGTAGAAAAGCTGATGCCTCTGTTAAGAGAAGAGAATGCCAATGTACGTAATGCGGCTATAGAGGTTTTGGAAAAAATAGGCCGAGATTTTGTTGATTTGATAGGGGCCTATTTGAACGATGAAGATAAAGATGTCCGTTTGTTTGTTTGTGATATTATTGGGAAATTTGGTACGGAAAAGGCACTAGAGTACCTATCGAAGGCATTGTACGATGAAGAGGTAAATGTAAGGAATTCGGCTGTTATGGGGATAGGTGCCATTGTTAGCGAGAAGGCCGTTGCGGTCTTGGCTGAATTGTTGGAAAGAGAGGATGATACGTGGGTAAGGTTTTCTATAATAGACGCATTGACTAAAATAGGGCTAGATTCAGCAAAAGAGGTTTTGAGGAAGGCATTGTATAGGGAAAAAAATGATGTGGTATTGAAGGCGTTGCTAGATGGGATAGCAAAGTTTGGAGATGAAATATTCATTTACGATGTTATGTATGTTTTTGAGCTTATGATCTCTCAAAAACTTTCGGATATATATTCCGATATAATTGACTTTGGTTTGCGGGTAGAGACAATACCGGATGATGAAGCAATAAAAAAGAAATTCGCAATATATTTATTGGCATATATTAAATATTCTGAGGATAGATGGAATGCCTATAGGGCAGTTAATATCGTATCTAAATTAGGGCCAGAGGCAGAATGGGTCCTCCTGGATATCCTTAAAAGTATATCTGAACCGATGATTGCAAATTCGGCTATAGAGGGACTAAAGGAAATAGGGACTTCTAAGTCTTTGGATTTATTAAATAGGTTTGTAGACTCAGAAGATGAAGCCCAAGCTAACCTAGCTAGAGAGGCGATTGAAAAGATAAAGGAAAGAAATAATGCCTGAAATAGAAGAACAAATAAAAGAAAAGATCATATCTCTAATAGGGGATTTGGATTCTTTGCCGACCCTACCACATGTTGCGGCCCAGGTGATGGATCTCACTATGTCCTCCAGGGCCTCGGTTAGAGATATATCTAGAATTCTTGAAGGAGATCCATCTTTGACCTCCAAGGTCTTAAAGGTAGCCAATTCAGCCTTTTATGGGCTTAAACAACAGGTCAACTCTCTTGAGCTAGCTTTGGTTGTCCTTGGTATGGGAGAGATTAGCCACCTTATTATGAGCGTCTCGGTCTTTTCTGCCTTTCCAGATATACCCGGCAAGGAGACATTTGATAGGGAGAAATTCTGGGTGCATTCTGCGGCCTGTGGACATTTTGCGAGGATATTGGCGAAAAGGCTAGGGGAGCCTATGCTGGGTGGAGAGGTATTTGTTGGTGGATTGTTGCACGATATAGGCAAGATTGTATTGGATGAAAAGAGACACGACGTATTTACTGATATATTCAATAGGGCTAAAGATGAGGATAGATCTATTTATGATGTGGAGAAAGAGGTTCTGGGGTTTACACATGCCGAGGTAGGTTTAGTCCTGGCACAGATGTGGAATCTGCCTATATCTATTCAGGAAGCAATTGCCTATCATCATATACCGGAACAGGCAGAAAAGGCCCCGTTTACAGTTGGGATAGTAAGAGTGGCAGACCTGTTCTGTAAGGCGAAAGAGATTGGTTTTGGAGGAGATAATAAGGGGTTTATATTCAGCGAAGATATTTCCTGGCTTCTGATACAAAAAGTAAAGCCGGAATTGGCAAGTATAGATATAGAGAAATTTACTTATGAATTGGATGATGAGATAGAAAAAGTACGGGAATTTATTAACATAACTAGGGGTTGATAGTGACTACTGTAGAGAAGATGGATGATAAGACCTTTAAGTCCTTGAGGGACTTTATATATGAAAAAAGTGGTATCTTTTTCTCGGATCAAAAGAAATATCTGATGGAGACAAAGATACTGGAACGCATAAAAGAGCGTGGTTTCAGAGATTTTAACGAATATGCATACTTTTTGATGTATTCTAAGGAATATCAAACAGAGCTTAAATATCTCTTTAATGCTATAACTATAAACGAGACAAGCTTCTTCAGAAATATGCCTCAGATTAACGCCTTTAAAGATAACATTCTGCCGGAGTTAATAACCTTAAGTGATCGTCAAACATTTAAGACGATTACCATATTGAGTGCAGGATGTTCCACTGGAGAAGAGCCCTATACACTTGCTATGGTTTGTAATGAATTTACACAGTCAAAGGCTCCTGATTGGAAGGTTATGATTGAGGCGGGAGACCTTAGTGAGGCCGCACTATCTCAGGCAAGGGAGGGCGTTTATAATAGTTATACATTGAGAAATGTCCCGCGTAATTACTTAGATAAATATTTTGTCAAAGACGGGGAGAATTTTCGTATTAAAGATGAGATAAAGAAAATGGTACGCTTTTATCATCTAAATCTTACCAATGATACTTTAATGAGAAGGATAACAAAAAAGGATGTCATCTTCTGCCGTAATGTTATGATTTATTTTGATACACCTGTCAAGAAAAAGGTAGTTAATTACTTCTATGATATGCTTAGACCAAATGGTTATTTGGTAATAGGCCACTCTGAGTCTCTGCATGATATAACAAGGGCTTTTAAGATAGTGCATTTTCCTGGGGCATTGGCATACAAAAAAGAGTAAAGGAGGACTGTTATGCCAAGGATATTGGTTGTAGACGATTCATCTACTGTTAGAAAGCTAATAATAAATATTCTCAAAAAAGAAGATTATGAAACAGTTGAGGCAGTGGACGGGGTAGATGCTTTGGAAAAACTTGCCCAGAACGATATAGACCTAATTATTGCAGATTTGAATATGCCGAGGATGAATGGCTTAGAGCTCATTCGAACTATTCGTCAGGATCCACTATATACAGATATACCTATAGTTATGCTTACTACAGAAGGTAGTGACGAAGATAAGAAGAGAGGGTTTGAAGCGGGAGCAAATGTCTATTTGGTAAAGCCTGCACCTCCTTCCTTGATCCTTTATAAGATAGGGAGTTTACTAGGGGCTAAAGATCAGTAAGGGGGATAAACTATGGATGAGATAATCCAGGAGTTTTTGGTAGAGTCGGCGGAGCTTTTAGAACAGTTGGATTCTGACTTGGTTACCCTTGAAGAACGGCCGGATGATTTAGACCTTTTGAACCGTATATTTCGAGCAGCACACACGATAAAGGGTAGTTCTGGCTTCCTTGGATTTACTCAGATTTCTCAACTTACCCACCATATGGAGGATGTGCTCAACAAACTCCGTAAGGGAGAGATGGTGGTCAACCCTACCATAATGGACGTTATTCTTGAGTCGGTCGATAAATTGAAACTCCTTTTAGACGAGGTTAAGGAGGGTGGTTCAGGATCAGTAAACACCTCAGAGACCGAGGCTAAGTTGAAAGCAATATTATCAGGGGAAGAGGCCGTTGAATCTGATGCGGGTAAGGCAGAAGAAAAGAAAGAAGAGCCAGTAACAGCGGAAATTGATAAGATTAAGGAGGAAGAATCCTCGACATCAGAGGCCCATAAGACATCTCCAGAGGAAGATAAGACAGAAAATAAAGAGGGAAAAGTCGATATTTCCGGTGATGAAAAAAAGGTTGATGAGGGCCTTTCTGCAAAAAGAGAAGCAGACACGGAAAAATCTGAGGACAAAGCACAGGGAGAAAAGGAACAAAAGAAAGAACAACCACCTGCTGCTAAGCCACAGCCTAAAAAGCCTGTGGCCACCCACTCTATTGAGGAGACTATCAGAGTAGATGTCAAAAGACTAGATGCCTTGATGAATCTGGTCGGAGAGCTTGTATTGGTGAGGAATAGACTAGGCCAGCTAGCAGAGAAAATAGATGCACAGGTTTCTGATACAGCCTTAATAGATACATTTAATAACGCCTTAGTTCAGTTAGGGTTTGTTACTACTGAGATGCAGCTATCGGTTATGAAGACTAGGATGCTGCCCGTCCAGAGGGTATTCAATAAGTTTCCAAGGATGGTTCGGGACTTGTGTAGAGAGATGAAGAAAGAAGTAGATTTGATAATCCATGGAGAAGAGACGGAGCTGGATAAATCTGTTATCGAACATATAGGGGATCCTCTGATACATATATTGAGGAATGCAGTAGATCATGGAATAGAGGCTCCGGAGGAAAGGGAAAAGAAGGGAAAGCCTCGCCGCGGAACGATAATTCTATCTGCATATCAGGAAGGGGACCATATTGTTATAGAGGTTGCAGATGATGGAAAGGGGATAGATATAGAAAAGATAGCGGCTAAGGCGATAGAAAAGGGTATAATAAAGGAATCTGACCTCCAACATATGGGTGAACGGGATATTTTGAATTTGATATTTGCACCTGGATTTTCAACTGCAGAGAAAATAACTGATATATCCGGCCGTGGCGTTGGGATGGATGTAGTCAAGACTAATATAGAGAAATTAAATGGTATCATAGAGATGGATACAGAAGTTGGAAAAGGAACTACCTTGCGTATAAAACTCCCTCTAACGTTGGCGATAATACAGGCCTTGATGGTGATTTCTAATAAAGACATTTATGCTATCCCACTAGCCTCTGTTCAGGAAATAGTCCATCTAGAAGAAGGTCACATATATACAATAGATCAACAGGCGGTTGTGCGTATAAGAGATATGGTTATACCGTTGTTGTGTTTGGAAGAGGTTTTTGGGGAGCCAGAAAAAATAGAGGATGCATCCAGGAGGTATGTTGTTATAATAGGATTGGTCGAACAAAGGATTGGGTTACTTGTTTCAGATCTATTAGGTCAGCAGGAGGTGGTTATTAAATCATTGGGTGGTTACTTAACGAATGTTCCGGGTATAGCCGGTGCAACGATTATGGGTGATGGGCGGGTATGTTTGATCCTAGATGTGGCAGGGATCATGCAATTGTCAGCACATAGTGTCAGGAAGGTGGCAACAGCCTATGGAGGGTGATTGTGTCTATATCGGCCCAGGAGCGACGGAAGTATAGTAGGGTAACATCAAGGTTGAAGTTGAGGTATTTAGTACTTCAAATTCCCATGAAAGGAGGGATGAAGGAAGGTAGGATTATAGATATAAGCGGTGGAGGGGTTGCATTTGTAGCAGATACTCCAGTGGATAAAGATGATGTGTTGAAAATAGAGATAAATATCCCAGATTACCATAAGGCCTTCCCCATAAGAAGGATTTTTGGCCCTGTTACTTCTTTGGCAAAGGTTGTTAGACAATGGCAGAATACCAATGGTGAGCATTGCATAGCTGTGAAATTTGTAGATATATATAGTAAACATCAGGAAGATATACTAGAATACGTCTTGAGAAAATTGAAGAGGAAGAAATAATGCCTAAGGTATCTCCGGAACACCTGGATGCCGTCTGCGAGATGGATAATATTACTCTCGGTGCAGCGGCCGTGAATCTTGAAAAACTAACTGGTATCCAGGTAAAAATGATAAAGCCAAAGGCCATTGAAACAGACTTTAAATCTGCCTTGGATTCTATTTCTGCTCAGGATAAAGTCTTCCTTTTATTCAAGTATGATGAAGGTTATGGTCAAAGTTTTGCTCTGGTATTTTCTGAATCCGATGTATCAGTGCTAATTGAGAAACTTTCTCAATCTCTTGGCGAAAGTCTTGATCTGGAACAGGGTCTTATGAAAGTGGGAGAACAGGTGGCCCAGGCAATAGGGGATAGTCTTGCAATGCTTATTATGAATAAAAAGATAACATGTTCTCCTTATGCAGTTTCAAAAGAGGCGCCTAGCGAATTAGGGGATGAGATTGTGTTAGTTGAGATGCAGTTTAGGTTAAATGATGGACAAGTAAATTCTCTTTTTTGGCACATGCTTTCTGTTGATTTGGCTAATGGCCTTGCTGCAGATATGCTCGGGGAGATAGATGCTCAGCTTCAGGAATTTGAGCAAAAGGCAAGGCAGGACTCGAAAGAGGAGAAGAAAAAGACTGAGGATCTGATCAGTGTACCTGATATAATGGCAGAGATAAGGGTAAGGTTGGCTCAGAAGAAGATGCTTTTTTCTGAGTTGTGGGAATTAGGACCGGGAGCGGTTATTGAGTTCCCTCAATATATCTCTCAGCCAGTGGATGTTACTATGAAGGATAAGGTTATTGCTAAGGCACAGGTGGTTACGGTAGGTGAAAATTTTGGAGTAAGGATAACGGAGGTTAGGGATTATGCCAAAGATATTAGTAGTAGATGATTCTGCAACAATTAGAAGAATTATAAAGAATACCCTAGAAAAGATAGGGTATTCGGAGGTAGTTGAGGCTGAAAATGGTATAGATGCCCTTACGAAACTAAAGGAAGGCGATATTATCTTGGTCCTTACTGATTGGAATATGCCAGAGATGGATGGAATCACATTAGTGAAATCGATTCGTGCCTCTGATAAGTTTGGTACAGTCCCTATTATCATGGTAACTACAGAGGCAGAAAAAAACGAAGTTATGGAGGCATTACAGTTGGGGGTTAATGACTATATTGTCAAACCTTTTACTCCGGATATTTTGAAAGAAAAAATAGAAAAGGTATTAAATGGTTAGGCGCCTGACAGTCCTTGTTATCTGCATATTGGGTCTCGGTATTGTAGGGGGCTGTGTTCGTGAGAAGATGGATCAATCCTTGCCTCTTCCAACGGCGCCAGATGTGAACTATGAGATTACTCATATTGCTGTACTTCCATTTGGCTCAGATAGTTCAGTTCCAGATGATGTTAGGGATAAGATCTATAGGGCATTTATAGATTACCTTATACCCCATAGGGGTGTATTCGTTGTCCATCCAGAGATAATATACCGCTTTGTCGATAAAGATGCCCCTATCCTCGATGTAGAAAAGGCCGCAATGGTTGGAGATAAATTAGGAGTCAATGGTATAGTTATAGGTTACCTGTCAGATTATTCGGAAAATCCATTTCGGATAACCATAGATGCAACTCTTTATCCTATGGTTAATGTCAATAACTATATTTGTACTGGGCACAAATCTTATGATCCGGAAGATATTTATGTCATTGCTTCTATGAAGCAATATGCCTCTCGTTTTGAATGGAGTAAACTACCTCTGGGTTGGGAACGGATCAAACTGAATATAGATATTTTTTGTGACTTTGTGGCCTGGGATATGGTAAAATCTTTCTTTTAGAGGCTATTACAATTCCTTTAATTCAAAAATAAGCGAAGGGTTACGATGAAGAAGCGGGATGTTTTTGATTTTTATGGTCATTATATAATGAACACCTACACACGTAGTCCGGTTATCTTTGTGAAAGGCAAGGGATCGCGTTTATGGGATATAGACAATAAGGAATATATAGATTTATTTCCGGGATGGGGGGTTTCTGTTTTGGGACATTGTCCGCCGGCGGTGGTAAATGCTATCAGATATCAAGCCAGCCGCCTTATCCACCTTCCTAATAATTTCCATCATATTTCACAGGCAAAATTGGCAAAGGAAATAGTAATGAGATTGGGTTTTCCTGCAAAGGTATTCTTTTGTAATTCAGGTGCAGAGGCAGTGGAGGCTGCCTTGAAGCTGGCCAAGGCATGGGGCCAGAGGAAGGGGAAGACTGAGATAATAACCACGGAAAACTCATTCCATGGCCGTACAACTGGAGCCCTTTCTCTTACAGGCCAGGATATTTATCAGCGGGGGTTTCACCCTCTACTTCCCAATGTGAAACGGGTAAAATTCAATGATATTTCGGCGATTAAGGAGGCTATTAGTCCTGAGACTGCAGCGATTATTCTTGAACTCATCCAGGGTGAGGGTGGAGTCAACGTGGCTGAAAAAAAATATGTAGAGGCATTGCGCAAGCTGTGTGATGAGAATGAAATATTGCTGATATTTGATGAGGTACAGACTGGTATAGGTCGTACTGGAAGGTGGTATTGTTTCCAGCATTACGGCGTGGAACCCGACATAATGACACTGGCAAAGGGCCTCGGCGGTGGTGTACCAATAGGTGCTATGGTGGCTAAGGATGAGATTGCTAAGGCCTTTAAACCAGGTATGCATGCGTCTACCTTCGGAGGAGGTCCACTCGTTTGCAAGGCAGGGATTGCTGTATTTAGGACCATTCAGCGTCAACACCTACTGTCAAAGGTTCAGAAGACTTCAGAAGAACTGAGGAATCGTTTCTTGGGATGGAAAAAAAGGTGGCCTGAGAAGGTACGAGATGTACGGGGTAAGGGTTATATGTTTGGTATAGAGCTTAGTTGCCCATGCCGCAAGATAGTGGAGACTGCTTTATCAAGGGGAATATTGGTGAACTGTACGCACAGCAATGTCCTCAGAATAATGCCAGCGCTTAATATTAAGCCTAAATATTTGAATAAAGGATTATCTATACTAGAGGAGATATTAGAGGATGAATTTTCTAACCCTAAGTGATATAGATAAAGATATCTTGTGGGAGATATTGAAGAGAGCAAGAGTATTAAAGGAACTTCGGGAGCAGGGAATAAGCAGGCTTGATGTACTTTCTGGCAAGATCCTTGCCCTTATATTTGAGAAACCCTCTACCAGGACAAGACTTTCTTTTGAGACGGCAATATTGGAATTAAATGGAAGTGCAATCTTTATGGGGCCAAATGAAGTAGGACTGGGAAAGAGAGAGGCTATCTGTGATGTAGCAAGGACAGTAAGTCGTTATGTCCATGGGGTTGTACTGCGAACCTTTGCTCACAAGAACCTGTTGGAATTTGCAGATAATGCAACCATTCCTGTAATAAATGCACTTACGGATAGTTTTCACCCATGTCAGGCCCTGGCGGATGTATTTACCATTTGGGAGAGATTTGAATCTTTGGATAGAGTTAGGACCTGTTTTATTGGAGATGGCAATAATGTATTGAATTCGTTGTTATTGGCCTCTTCTATCTTTGGATTTCAGCTGGATTTCATTACTCCAAGCACACAAAGGCCAGCTAAAGATGTTTTGGATAGGGCCTCTGATTTGTCTATTAAGTATAATGGTCGGGTTGTCTTTAAGGAGTTGGATAATTTCAAAGCACTTGGTAACTATGATGTGGTCTATACAGATGTGTGGGTAAGTATGGGACAGGAGGCAGAGGCCGAGATTAAGTTAAAGGATTTTATGGGATTTCAGGTAAATCAAGATTTATTGAGCAAATTAGGGCATCCTCTGGTTATGCATTGTTTACCTGCTCACAGGGGACAAGAGATTACAGATGAGGTTATAGATGGGCCGTATTCGGTGGTATTCGATCAGGCAGAAAACAGGATGCATGTTCAAAAAGCGTTGTTGGAGTATATATGGAGAAGCTAGCGATAGTACGTGCTATTGTTGAGATAGGGATTCTTTGGTATCTCTTCTATAGAATAATGCAGTTTCTCGAAGGGACGCGTGCCTTTTATGTTATTCGCGGGATCGTTATCCTGGCGGTATTTTTTATATTGTCTAATTGGCTTGGTCTTTATACGTTGAATTGGTTATTGAGCAAAGTCTTTGGTATTTCTATTCTCGTCTTTGTTATTTTATTTCAACCAGAACTTCGTCAAGGCTTGGCCCGTCTTGGTCAGAGTCCTTTTTGGGGAAGGTTTGCCCTTGATAGAAAAGAGATAGAACGAGTAGCAAGAGACATTACTATAGCAGTTACTCGTTTAGCAGAAAAGAAAATAGGTGCACTAATAGCTATACAGAAGAGCATAGGATTGAAGGGATATAGCGATAGCGGAATAAAATTGGATGCGATTGTTTCTCCAGAACTGCTTGAAACGATATTCTATCCTGGAAGTCCTCTCCATGATGGTGGGGTTATTATCAAAGAAGATAGAATAGTGGCATCTGCCTGTCTTTTTCCACTTACAGACAGTGAAAGGCATCCGGATATAAGGGGGACAAGGCATAGGGCGGGAATAGGTATTTCCGAAGAAACCGATGCCCTTTGCATTATTGTATCAGAAGAGATGGGTACGATATCTTGGGCTATAAACGGCCATTTAAAGATGGCAGTTACACCTGAGGAGTTATATCGATTTCTAATAAAAAATATGGCATCCGATTCCTTTTCGTGGACAGACATGTTTAAGTTTTTTTTCAGGTTTAAGGGTAGGAGAAATGAGGCAAAATAGGTGGAGCAATATAGGTCTGCTGGTAATCTCATTCTTAATGGCATTGTTGGTATGGTATTATGTAAATTTCAGGGTTATGAATCTGTGAGTTAAATTGTGATTTTATCCACTATGAAGATCCGTCTGGTAGATTCTGAAAATGTCAAATCAATGATCCATAGCCTTTCCCAGCTTTCTATTTCTACTATATGCATTTCGGGTTCCTGTCCGAATAGACCCTTGTGTTTTTCCTCTAAGAGGGTATCTGTGCTTATTCTTGGGCAGACCTGTACCAGGACCTGTAGGTTCTGTGGTGTTAGAAAGGCTGTAGAAGGGGATAAAGATTTTTCCTATGAGATAGAAGCTATCTCTAATCTGGTGGAAAGGTTGGGCCTTGAGTTTTTAGTTATTACATCTGTAACTCGAGATGACCTGCCTGATTATGGAGCCGGGCACTTCATTGAGATAGTCAATATTTTAAAGCAAAGATATCCCTATTTAAAAATAGAGCTCTTGATTCCAGATTTTCTAAGCGATGAGAAGATTCTTCATAATATAGCATCCCTGAAGGTAGAAATTATAGGCCATAATATGGAGACAATTGAGAGACTCTATCCTATTATTCGCCCGTTATCGGATTATAAGAGGTCTCTAAATGTTATAAGATTTCTTGCAGAACATTCTAGCGCTATGGTGAAGTCTTCTATAATGCTGGGGTTGGGTGAAGAGTTTTCAGAAATAATGGGTGTATTAAGAGACATATACAATACTGGATGCCGAGCAATTTGTGTGGGGCAATATCTGCCGCCGAAAAATGGGCTTAATTATCCGGTATTAAAGTATTATAATGAAAAAGAGTTTTTGTATATCAGGGAAAGGGCATTAGAGATGGGTTTTACTTTTGTATGGTCAGGGCCATTTGTTAGAAGTAGTTTTGTAGGGGGGGATAGTGGCGACTAATGTACATCTAGACATAGGTTCTTCATCAGTGAAGGCAATGGTAGGAAGGCGTAAAGGTAGTAAATTTATTGTAGATGCAGTATCTATTGTAGGCTATGATACAGGCATAGATATATTTAAGAATCTATCTTCTGCGATAAAGGATGTCCTTTGGGAATTAGATATTAGACGGGCTGTCCTGAATGTCTCAATACCTTCTAGTTATTTTTTATTTAGGTATGCTAGTTTTCCCAATATACCCAAAAGGAAGTTAGAGGCAGTGGTCGTATCTGAGGCATCTAGGTACATACCCAGCCGCATAAGAGATGCAATTATAGAAGCTGTTCCATTTGATGAGGGCAATCTTGTAAAGAGGCCGGTTTTGTTGGTGGCAATAGATAGAGACGTCCTTATATCGTTTGAGAGGGCGATTTATACTGCTGGTTATAGGGCTAGACTGATAACTTTTGAGGCTGCATTGACCGCCAATTTGGTATCTCTTGTATATCCTTTAGAAGAGAAGCCTATATGTGTTGTGGATATAGGAAAGAGTTCGACAAATATAATGATATTGGATGAAGATAAGATAAATTTTATCCGCACGGTTATGATAGGTGGAGTGGATATAGATAACCTTATTAGAGATAGGCTGGATGTAGCAATAGATGTAGCCGAGACGATTAAAAAGGGAGAAAGTGCGGTTGCTGATGTAGTTACCCTTGCCAATAGGGTCTTGAATCATCTTGCCGATGAGATATATATTTCAGTTGACTATTATGAGAGCCAGTTCGGTGAAATGCCGGAAAAATTAATATTAACTGGAGGGAGCGCTAATTTAAGGGGGTTATTGGAATTTTTGGCAGATAGGTTGGACTTTGATATTCAGTTGCTTAATTTCCCTGAAAGCAGGCTCCTATCCTCGGATCCTGAAGTTCATAATTTTATTATTAGCCACTTACAAGAACTTATCCCTGTACTTGGAATGATGACCATATGATAGACAAAGAGAAGATACAAAAAGGAGTTAGGTTAATCCTGGAGGGTATAGGGGAGAACCCCGATAGGGCAGAGTTACTAAAGACCCCTCAACGAGTGGCGGATATGTTTGAGGAGATATTCTCAGGTATAGGTGTTGATGCAGCCTCTGTTTTGGATGTTGCCTTGGAGGAACGGCACGACGAAATCGTACTCATAAGGGATATATCTTTCCATTCAATGTGTGAACATCACCTCTTGCCGTTTATGGGCAGGATTCATATAGCCTATCTGCCTGGTGGGGGCAGAATTGCTGGTTTGAGTAAAATAATAAAAGTGGCTGAACTTTTTTCAAAAAGACCTCAATTACAGGAGAGACTTACTACACAGATTGCTGAGAGCATAGAAACCAGATTAAGACCCATTGGTGTAATGGTGGTCATAGAGGCAGAGCATTTGTGTATGAGTATGAGGGGCGTAAAGAAACCAGGCTCTTTGGTTATTACCAGCGCAGTAAGGGGCATCTTTAGAGAGAATGAAAAAACCCGCAATGAGGTATTGAGCCTTTTAATCAGGAGGTGAATGTATGATAAGTATAATTATAGACGCCTTGGTCTTGATAGTAGTTATAATGTCCGTATTAAGCACTGTAAAGCGGGGGCTTCTAGTTGGTATATACAATATATTTGCGGTAGTATTTATCCTGCTGTTTACACTACATTTCTATCCACGTGTTACGGATATTGTAAAGGTTAAGATGCCGGTTTTACCTGTTGGCTTTGGCGATTTTGTTGCCTTTGGATTGTTGTTTACTGGTCTGATGATAGTAATACGGCTATTTCGAGAGTTACTGCTATTCTTTCTTGCGGGTAGTCAGGTAAGCCTCTTTGAGAAGTTATTCGGTATAATCTTGGGGTCTATTACTGGTATATTAAGTGCCTCTCTTTTTACCTTTTGGATATACCTATCTCCCTGGAAGGGCATGGAGGGTTCGCTTGAAAAGACTAGATTAGCCAAACACATATATAGCCTGCCTGCCTATGTATATACCTTGAGTTCTGACTATATTATTCGACCCTATTTGAATAGGGGTTTTGTCCCAAACAAGCTCGTCTACATAAAAGACTTAAAAAAGAAGAAGTGATATATTTTGGGATGAGGGAGCTTTGTATATGGATGTAAATGTTGTTTTCTTAGCTACCTCCTGTTTTGGGGCGGGGATGCTGGCTAGTCTGACGCCCTGTGTCTATCCGGTTATTCCCTTAATAATAGGCTTTATTGGAACCAATGCAAAAAACTGGAAAGAAGTCTTTTTGTATTCGCTGGGATTTATCCTGGGACTTAGCAGTGTATATACAGGTCTTGGATTATTGGCTGGATTAGCAGGAGTTTTTCTAGGCAGATGGGCTGGTAGTCCTTGGATATATTTGTTTATGGCAAGTGTCTGCTTTATTGGGGCATTTCATTATTGGGATATAATTAAACTGCCTTTCCTTAGACTTTCCCAAAAGGTAGAGGAGGAATTAGGCTTTATAGAGTCATTGATACTCGGAGCAGGGGCTGGTATTATGGCAACGGCTTGTAGTACTCCTATTGTGCTCACCATATTGTCTTATATAGCCGGCAAACAGATGGGGCCATTACTAGGTGCCATCCTATTATTTGTGTTTTCCCTGGGTATGGGAAGTATATATCTGTTAATTTCGGTTCTTGTCGGTGCGATGAAGTCAATACCCAGACCCGGCAACTGGATGAAACTAATTTATTCGCTTTTTGCTTGGCTTTTGTTCTCATTGGGGGTATATTTTACATTTAGGGCAGGGAGGTTATGGTGAGGTATATAGTATTGATTATATTTTCGGTAATGCTTAGTTTCGGGATATTTCTGCGGCTTGCTTATGGACAGGTCCTGGATGACAGGATAAAGGCCCCTGAGTTTCGTTTATCTCCTGTCAATGTCCAGACGGTGCAAGATTGTATCATCGGCAAGGCCCTTGAGGACAAGGAATTTACTGTAATATTGTTCTGGACGACCTGGTGTCCACATTGTGCAAGGGCAATCGTTGATGTTAACGATTATAATAGCCAATATGGAAACAAGGTAAAGTTTTGTGGCGTTGCCTTAGAGCAGGATGTGGGAAAGGTAAGAAATTACCTTAAGGCCAGGGGGATAACCTTTCCTGTAGGGATAGATAGAGATGGAGTTATTGGATATATGTACGGAATTCGTGGTGTACCTACAATAGTTGTTATAGATAAAGATGGATATGTCTTTGACTATGGATTTAGTATCAGGGGTATAATGAATCGAATAATCAGCAAATTGGGCCAGACGAAAAATAATTAGGTAAATCTAAACTATGCAGTATAAAGTAGAACTTTACGACACAACCTTAAGAGATGGCTCTCAGAGTGAAGGGGTTTCTTTCTCTGTAGAGGATAAGTTGAGGATTACAAAGAAACTCGATGAGCTTGGTATACATTATATAGAAGGTGGATGGCCTGGCTCTAACCCAAAGGATATGGAATATTTTAAAAGGGTTAAAAGCCTGCCTCTCAAATCTACAAAGGTTGTTGCCTTTGGCTCTACACGAAGGGCTGACAATCCTGCTAGTAAAGACAGAAACCTAAAAGCATTCTTGCAAAGCGGGGTGGAAATAGTAACCATCTTTGGCAAGACCTGGGATCTGCATGTGAAAGACGTATTTAAGATATCCCTGTCTGAAAATTTGAAGATGATAGAGGATTCTATAAGATACTTGGTCCGCCATGATATCAGGGTTTTTTACGACGCAGAGCACTTTTTCGATGGATACAAGGACAATCCTGGTTACGCCCTTGATACCTTGAAAGCCGCTGAAGAAGCCGGGGCCGAGATAATTGTGCTTTGCGATACCAACGGTGGAACCTTACCTTCAGAAGTGGTTAATATAATAAATGAAGTAAAGGCAAAGCTTTCTGTCCCTATTGGAATACACGCCCACAATGATTGTGGGCTTGCAGTAGCTAATTCCATTGCTGCGGTTGAATGCGGTGCTATGCAGGTGCAGGGGACGATGAATGGTTATGGCGAACGTTGCGGGAATGCCAATCTTACCACGATTATCGGTGTGCTTGGCGCGAAGTTAAAGGTCCCTACCATCAAGAAGCGAACCCTGGCCAGACTCACGGAAGTGAGCCATTTCATAGCAGAGGTGGCTAATATGCAGCTGCCCAATAACCATCCTTTTGTGGGCAGGAGTGCCTTTGCCCATAAAGGTGGTGTGCACATAAACGCAGTAATGAAAAATCCTCGCACGTATGAACACATCAATCCAGAAGTTGTGGGTAATGAAAGGCGCATACTGGTCTCTGAATTGGCGGGCAGGTCCTCCTTATCGGTGCGTGCTAAGGAGATGGATATAGAATTAGATAGAAAGTCACCAGAAGCAGATAAGGTTATGGCCTTGCTCCAGCGTCTGGAGTATGAGGGTTATCATTTTGAGGTGGCAGAGGCATCTTTTAAGGTCTTGCTGCATCGAGAAGTAAAAAAGAGAACTCCATTTTTTGATTTGCTTGGGTTTAGGGTAATAGTTGAGAAACGTAAAGATGGAGAGATCCTGACAGAGGCCACTGTCAAGATAAAGGTAAAGGATAAGGTCGAATATACAGTAGCCGAAGGGGATGGTCCGGTTAATGCCCTCGATTTTGCCCTCAGACAGGCCTTGAAAAAATTCTATCCACAGATAGAAGATATGCACTTGACTGATTTTAAGGTCAGAGTCCTTGACGGTAGTGAAGGAACGGCTGCAAAGGTCAGGGTCTTGATACAGTCTCAGGATAGCAAAGAATCTTGGACAACTATAGGTGTTTCAGAGAATATCATAGAGGCATCTTGGCAGGCCTTGATCGATAGTGTTGAATATAAACTTATTAAAGGGTAATTTCCTACTTATATTTTTTTCTTGACATGCCTTGCTTTGCCTTATAAAATCAAGGCTTATCCGTGCCGGGATTTATTGTGCCCACGTAGCTCAGTAGGCAGAGCACATCCTTGGTAAGGATGAGGTCACCGGTTCAAATCCGGTCGTGGGCTTGAACAAGAAAGGGTAGTTAGGTATGAGAGAGCCGATTTCTTTGGAATGTACTGAATGCAAAAACCGGAATTATCATTATATGAAGAATAAGCGTACTAATACGGAGCGGTTGGAGCTACGCAAATATTGTAAGTATTGCCGTAAACATACGGTACACAGAGAGGTGAAGAAAAAATAGGCCTGTAGCTCTAACTGGCAGAGCGGCGGTCTCCAAAACCGCGGGTTGGGGGTTCGAATCCCTCCAGGCCTGGTAAAGAAACGGCTGGATTATGGTAGGAAAGGTAAGGGATTTTATAGGAGCAGTAAGGGCAGAGTTCAAGCGGGTTTCATGGCCGTCTCGCAGGCAGCTCCTGGTTTCATCGTCCCTGGTCTTGTTTGTGACATTTTTGTTAGCGGCCTATTTGGGAATAGTCGATTATATTATATTAAAGGTAATTAATTTTATGTTGAGGTAGTTTTATGGCAAGACGCTGGTACGTACTGCATACACAAACTGGATCTGAGTATAAGGTTAAGGCCTTGTTGGAACACAGGATAAAGACCTTGGGTTTGGGAGATAAGGTTTCGAAGGTATTTATCCCTACAGAACAGGTTTCTGAGGTTAAGAAGGGACAGAAGAGGATAACCGAGAGAAAATTTTTCCCAGGATATATATTGGTAGAGGTGGATCTAGATGAAGAGACCTGGTATGCAATAAGGAATACCCCTGGAGTTACTGGTTTTATAGGGGCTGGCAATAAGCCGACACCTCTTACAGAAAAAGAGGTTAATGAGATTATGCGTCGCAGTGAGGAGGCCCAGGAGAAACCAACGCCTAAGGTTATGTTCTTCCCCGGAGAGGCAGTACGCGTAGTAGAAGGTCCGTTTCTTAATTTTAGTGGCGTTATAGATGAGGTATATCCAGATAAAGGAAAGGTAAAGGTCTCTGTCGCTATATTTGGAAGGACAACGCCAGTGGAGCTAGAGTTTTGGCAGGTAGAAAAGATTTAGTATAAGGAGATAGGTTATGGCAAAGAACGTTGTTGCTCAGATAAAACTTCAGATACCAGCAGGACAAGCTACACCTGCGCCGCCAGTTGGCCCTGCACTGGGCCAGCATGGAGTCAATATCGGTGCCTTTGTTAAGGATTTTAATGATAAGACCAGGGATAAAGAGCCGGGTCTTATTCTTCCTGTAGTCATAAATGTCTATGAAGATCGGAGTTTTGATTTTATTATAAAAAGTCCTCCCACCTCTGTGTTAATAAAAAAGGCCTGCGCTATAGCAAAGGCCTCTGGCACTGCGGGCAGGGAGACTATTGCCCAGATAACAAGGGACAAAGTAGAAGAGATTGCCAAACAAAAGATGCAAGATATGAATGCTATGGATCTGGAGGCAGCGGTTAGAATGGTTGAAGGAACGGCAAGGAGCATGGGAATAAAGGTGGTTGATTAGTATGAAAAGGAGCAAAAGATATCAATCCCAATTAGCAGAAATAGACCCCACCAGGGTCTATCCTATTGAAGAGGCTATAAAGGTCTTAAAAGAGGCCCAGCCAAAAGTAAAGTTTGACGAGACGGTTGAGTTGAGTATTAATCTCAATGTTGACCCGCGCAAACCGGATCAATTAATACGAGGAGCAGTTGTGCTTCCCTATGGTATTGGCAAGACCGTTAAGGTTGCTGTGATTTGCTCTGGAGAGGCAGAAAAGCAGGCCCAGCAGGCTGGGGCTGATTTTGTTGGAGGTAAGGACTTGATAGATAAGGTTTCAAAGGGATGGCTTGATTTTGATACCCTTATAGCCACCCCTGATATGATGCGCGAGCTTAGTAAGCTAGGGAGGATTCTTGGGCCAAGAGGCTTAATGCCTTCTCCCAAGACCGGCACGGTTACTCAGGATGTTGCGAAGGCAGTGAAAGAGGCCAAGGCAGGTCGTGTTGAGTTTAAGACAGATAAACAGGGTTGTATAAATGTTGGTGTGGGAAAAATATCTTTCCCTGTTGAACATCTGGTCGAGAATATAAATTACATCATAGAAAGGATAAAAGAGCTCAGGCCGCAGGCTGTAAAGGGAAATCTTATAAAGGGTGCATACGTCTCTACGTCTATGGGGCCTGGTCTCAAAATTGCTGTGTAAATCAAGGAGATTGGGTTATGTCAGCAGTTGCAATTGGAAGGTTAGTCCGCGAACAGATTGTGGAAGAAGTTGCCACCTCTCTTCAGGAGAGTAAAGGGGCAGTGGTTGTCAGTTATGCAGGCGTCAGTGCCAAGTCCTTGAATGATTTTCGTCGCAGGTTAAAGGAAAAAGGCGCCAGAATGCTGGTTGTAAAAAATTCCCTATCGAAGATAGCCGCTGAAAAGGCAGGCATTCCTGAACTTTCGGAGTTCTGTACAGGGCAGTCGGCCTTGTTGTTCCCCTGTGAAGATACTATTGAATTTTCTAAGATTGTCTCTGATTTTGCGGCGGAAAACAAGGATATCGTCGAAATATTCGGCGGAGTTATAGAAGGCAAGCGCCTTTCAAAGGACGATTTAAATGCTATGAGCAAACTGCCTTCGAAGGATTATCTATATGGCCAGGTTGTCGGTGCAATTTCAGCTCCTCTATCTGGATTGGTTGGTGCCCTTAGCGGGGTTATCAGGAACCTTATTTATGTAATAAAGGCAATAGAGGAAAAACAGTCTAAGTAAATGGAGGTGTAAGGAAATGGCAAGTGAGAAGCTTACCCAGATTATTGACGAAATCAGCTCTTTAAGTGTGCTGGAACTCTCTGAGTTGGTCAAGGCATTAGAAGACAAGTTTGGTGTTCAAGCAGCGGCTCCTGTTATGGCTATGGCTCCAGGTATGGCCGCAGGTGCTGGTGCAGCTGCTGCAGAGGAAGAAAAGACCTCCTTTGATGTGGTATTAAAAGAGGTCGGACCTAACAAGATTCAGGTAATAAAGGAGATACGTGCTATAACCAATCTTGGTTTAAAAGAGGCAAAAGAACTCGTTGATAAGGCTCCGGCAAAGGTAAAAGAAGGTGTCTCAAAGGACGAGGCAGAAGAAATTAAGTCAAAGCTTACCGCTGCTGGTGCGGTTGTTGAACTGGAATAATCTTAATACACGGCCCTGTTTTCTATAGCAGGGCTTCGTGTATTTAATTTTGATATTTGTAGTATTAAAAAATAAAAATACCTGGAGGGATATGAAAAGGATAAGTTTTGGCAAGGTAAAAGAACAGGCAAAGATTCCCTATCTCTTGGATCTTCAAGTCAGTTCTTTTGAAAACTTCCTACAAATGAACGTCGCCCCGAATAAGAGAAAGAATCAGGGACTGGAGGCGGTCTTTAGAGAGATATTCCCTATAGATGTGCCGGATAAAGGTGTTAGACTGGAGTATGTTTCTTATACAGTGAGTTTCCCTCGTTATTCTATGGATGAGGCCAAGCGCCGAGGGGTTACCTATTCCGCTCCACTGCGTGTCAGATTCAGGATTGTTACCGATGAGGAGGCAAGGGAGCAAGATGTCTATATGGGCGAGATCCCGCTAGTAACCCCTAATGCCTCCTATATTATTAATGGGGATGAGCGTGTAATAGTGAACCAGCTTCAGCGTTCTCCAGGCGTATTTTTCTTAGAGGAAGAGCATCCCAGTGGCAAGCCAACCTATCTGTCCAGGATTATACCCCATAGAGGGGCTTGGCTTGATTTTCACTTCGATTATTCTGAGGCCCTAGTGGTGCAGATAGATAGGCGTAGAACCTTTAACGGAGCGGATATCCTTCGTATGTTTGGCTATTCTACCAATGACGATATTATCAAGGCATTGGGCGATGATGAACTTATAAAAGGTTTTGAACCTACCCTTAAAAAGAGTCATAATAACGATATAGAGTCTGCCTTGCTTGAACTACACCGCAAGATGAGGCCTACGGAACCTTCTACTTTAGAGATAGCTCAGAACCTGTTTCATCGTATGTTTTACGACCCCAGGTATTATGACCTGGGTGAGGTTGGTGCCTTTATAGTTAATCGGAAACTGGGGATAAGAGTTCCTTCAGGTAAGCGGGTGCTGACACCGGACATCGTCCTTGAATCTGTAAAGTATCTTTTAAGACTTCAGTTGGGCATTTCAGGAACGCCTGATGATATAGACCATCTTGGCAACAGACGGGTCAAACTCACTGGAGAGCTCCTCCAGGAACAGGTCAGGATTGCTCTTGTCAGGATGGAGAGGGCAATTAGGGAGAGGATATCTATCCTTTCTGAGGAGGATATTAAGAAATTAATGCCCCAGCAGATTATCAATTACAAATTCCTTTATAACCAGATACACGATTTTTATGCCCGCAGTCCGCTTTCTCAGTTTATGGATCAGGTGAATCCTTTAGCCGAGACGACCCACAAGCGTCGTCTGAGTGCCCTTGGGCCTGGTGGCCTTTCAAGGGAAAGGGCGGGTTTTGAAGTCAGGGATATACATCCCTCTCACTATGGAAGGATATGTCCGATAGAAACACCAGAAGGTCCTAATATCGGGCTCATCAATTCAATTGCCTGCTATGCAAAGGTCAATAAGCTAGGTTTTCTTGAAACACCTTATATAAAAGTAGAGAATGGTAAAGTCACAAATAAGATAGAATATCTGACTGCAGATGCCGAAGAGGACAAGATTATCGCTAATGCAAATACCCCGATAGATGAAAACGGGCGTCTGGTAGGTCCGCTTGTGTCCTGTCGGCACAAAGGGGATTTCCCTCAGGTTCCGCCTGAGAAGGTGGATTACATAGATGTTTCTCCGAAGCAGCTGGTCTCTGTTGCGGCGAGTCTTATTCCATTTTTGGAGCACGATGATGCCAACCGTGCCTTGATGGGGTCAAATATGCAGAGGCAGGCAGTGCCTCTTATGAAAACCGAGCCGCCTTTGGTTGGTACGGGAATGGAGGCAAAGGTTGCCAGGGATTCTGGTGCGGTTGTCGTTGCGAAAGAGGCAGGAGAGGTTGTCTATGTCGATGCAAATAGGATTGTTATAAAAGGACGCAGTGGAGAGATAGAATATAGGCTGCACAAATTCGAGCGTTCCAATACCAATACCTGTATTAATCAGAAACCAATAGTTATTCCAGGACAGAAGGTAAAGCGAGGCCAGGTAATTGCAGATGGACAGGCAACTGCCGGTGGAGAGCTTGCCTTAGGTAAAAACGTCTTGGTGGCCTTTATGCCCTGGAGGGGATACAACTTCGAAGACGCAATCGTTATAAGCGAAAATGTTGTAAAAGAAGACACCTATACCTCTATCCATATAGACGAGTTTGAGATAGAGGCACGGGAAACCAGACTCGGCAATGAGGAGATAACCCGCGATATTCCAGGTCTTAGTGAAGAGGCCTTAAAGGACCTGGATGAAAATGGTATTATACGCATCGGTGCTGAGGTTAAACCAGGTACAGTATTGGTGGGCAAGATTACACCCCAGACTGAAAAAGAACTATCTCCTGAAGAAAGGCTTTTAAGAGCGATATTCGGGACAAAGGCAGGCGATGTAAAGAACACATCGTTAATTGCCTCTCCTGGTGTAGAGGGTGTAGTGGTCAGGGTTGAGGTCTTTGAACGCAAGGACCCCAAGAAGAAGACCAAGAAAGACCGCCAGATGGAAAGTGCAAAGATAAAGGAAATAGAGGCCCTTTATGAAAAAAAACTAGCGAGCCTTGAAAAGACGAAACAAGAGATGTTACAGGAGATACTGGGAATAAGTGCTAGAAAGGCCAGTGTGATGGACCTGGATGCACTTGAAGGCATGAAAATAAATGAGGAAGAATATGAAGAGGCCCGGGAGGTGTTGCTGAATTACGAGGAAAACAAGAGGGCCTTACTTACAGATAAACAACTGGAGATAAATCAGGTCAAGTATGGCGATGACCTGAAACCCGGTGTATTAAAGAAGGTCGTTGTCTATGTTGCTACTAAGAGACGGCTTTCAGTTGGTGATAAATTAGCAGGCCGACATGGTAATAAGGGTGTTATTGCTACTATTGTCCCTCAAGAAGATATGCCGTTTCTGGCTGATGGTACGCCTGTAGATGTTGTGTTGAATCCGTTGGGCGTACCTTCTCGTATGAACGTCGGACAAATACTCGAGACCCATCTAGGATGGGCGGCTAAACTTCTTGGACTAAACTTTTCCTGTCCTGTCTTTGATGGGGCCTCAGAAGAAGAGATAAAGGAATATATGCGTCAGGCCGGGCTTCCTGAATACGGCAAGGTTACGGTATACGATGGCTATACTGGTGAGCCATTCGATCAGGAGGTAACGGTTGGCTATATGTATATAATGAAACTGATACATATGGTTGCAGAGAAGATACACGCTCGTGCAATAGGTCCATATTCATTGATTACCCAGCAGCCGCTTGGCGGCAAGGCCCAATTCGGTGGACAGAGATTCGGTGAGATGGAGGTATGGGCCCTGGAAGGTTATGGTGCGGCCGCAACCCTTCACGAGATGCTCACAGTAAAGAGTGACGACGTCGAGGGCAGGACAAGGCTTTATGAGTCTATCGTAAAGGGCGAACCGCATCTTGAGGGTGGGACCCCTGAATCCTTTAATGTGTTGATGCGTGAGATAAGAGGTTTGGGACTTGACATAAAAGCGGAGAAGGAGAGACATGTTATTTAGTACAAAGACCGGATTTGATCGTATAACTATCAAGATTGCTTCTCCTGAGGCTATTCGTTCCTGGTCCTATGGCGAGGTAAAGAAACCAGAGACGATTAACTACAGGACACTTAGGCCTGAAAAGGATGGCCTGTTTTGCGAGAGGATATTTGGTCCTGTTAAGGACTGGGAATGTAACTGCGGTAAGTATAAAGGGATGAAATATAAGGGTGTTGTATGCGATCGCTGTGGTGTCGAGATTACCCGTTCAACTGTCAGGCGTGAGAGAATGGGGCATATCCAGCTGGCTGCACCGGTGGTCCATATCTGGTTCTTCAAGGTAGTACCAAGCAGGCTGAGTGCGCTTTTGGGGATTACCTATAGGAATCTGGAAAAGATTATCTATTATGAAGAATTCATTGTAATAGATCCAGGAGATACTCCTCTTGCAAAGGGAGAGATGCTTACTATAGAGAGGTACTACGACTGTGTCGATAGGTACGGTGAGGGTAGTTTTGTTGCAAAAATAGGCGCGGAGGCCATTCGAGATCTCCTCATCGAGCTGGATATAGATAAAAAGATAAAAGAGATAAAAAAGCAGGTTGAAAAAGGTGGACAGAATGTAAAGAAACTTCTAAAGATATTGGCTATTCTCGAGGATTTCAGACGTTCTGGCAATGAACCAGAGTGGCTGGTTATGGATGTTTTGCCAGTGGTCCCACCTGATTTGCGTCCCTTAGTTCCCCTTGATGGAGGAAGATTTGCAACCAGCGATCTAAATGACCTCTATAGAAGAGTGATAAACCGCAATAACAGGTTGAAGAAGTTACTAGCGTTAAATGCTCCGGATATCATTATTAGAAATGAAAAGCGAATGCTTCAAGAGGCAGTAGATGCCTTATTTGATAATGGCAGGCACGGAAGGCCTGCGCTTGGCGCAAACAACAGGCCTTTGAAGTCATTGGCAGATATGCTCAAAGGTAAGCAGGGCAGGTTCAGACAGAATCTCCTAGGTAAAAGGGTGGATTACTCCGGCAGGTCTGTAATCGTCGTTGGTCCTAATCTCAAGATAAATGAGTGTGGTCTTCCTAAAGAAATGGCCCTTGAATTATTTGAGCCGTTTATAATAAGAAAGTTGAGGGAGCGCGGAATTGTCCATACCGTCAAAAGTGCGCGTAAAATGGTAGAACGTACGAAGATGGAGGTATGGGATATACTTGAAGAGGTGATACAGGACCACTATGTGCTTTTGAATCGTGCTCCAACACTCCATAGACTTAGTATTCAAGCATTTCAGCCCAAACTCGTAGAAGGTAAGTCAATAAGACTGCATCCTCTGGTATGCGCTGCCTTTAATGCTGACTTTGATGGTGACCAGATGGCAGTCCATGTACCCCTGTCTCTGGAGGCCCAGGCCGAGGCAAGGGTAATAATGAATGCCGCAAGGAACCTATTTTCTCCTGCAAATGGCAGGGCAATTGCAACCCCCAGTCAGGATATGGTACTGGGTATTGCATATATGACTAGAGAGAATCCCGGGGCCAAAGGTGAGGGAATGGTCTTTGCGGATGAAGATGAGGTCCTCACGGCGTATTTGGATAGAGAAGTAGACTTGCATGCCAAGATAAAGGTGAGGATAAAAGGGCCTTATTATAAGCAAGAAGACTTCCCATCTGATAAGACACAGATAATAGACACCACGGTTGGCAGGGTAGTATTTAATTCCTACCTGCCGAAGGAGTTCCCATTCGTTAATCTGCCAATGGATAAAGGCAAGCTTGCCCAGTTAGTCAAAGATATATATGATGCCCTCGGGCATGAAGTTACTGTAAATGTCCTGGATAGGATAAAGGAATTAGGCTTCAATGAGGCCACCTATTCAGGCCTTTCTATTTCCATTACTGACCTCAATATACCCAAGGAAAAGGAAAGATTGATTGCCAGTGCACAGAAAGAGGCCAAGAGGATAGAAGAACAATATAAAAAGGGTCTCATTACAGAGGGAGAGCGCTACAGCAAGATTATAGACATATGGACACATACTACAGAGGAAGTTTCAGATTATGTATTTAAGGAATTCGATAAGTTTAATCCATTATTCTTAATGGCTGATTCTGGTGCGCGTGGTTCCAAACTCCAGATTAGGCAGCTTGCAGGTATGCGTGGCCTTATGGCTAAACCATCAGGTGAGATTATTGAAAATCCGATAGTGGCGAACTTCCGTGAGGGACTTAACGTATTGGAATACTTCCTTTCTGCGCACGGTGCGCGAAAGGGACTTGCCGACACGGCCTTAAAAACAGCAGATGCTGGCTACCTTACCAGAAGGTTAGTCGATGTCTCTCAGGATGTCATCGTATTGGAAGAGGACTGCGGTACACTTAACGGTATAGCAGTCAGTGCGATTGTTGAAGGTGATGAAGAGGTCGTCAGCCTTGAGGAAAGGATTATCGGAAGGACTGCACTTGACAATATCGTTGATGTTATCACGGATGAGGTAATAGTCAAGGCGGGTGAGGAGATCACAGAAGAAAGAGCGAGGAAAATAAAAGAGGCGGGTATAGAGACGGTCAGGATACGCAGTGTGCTTACCTGTGAATCTCAGCGTGGTGTCTGTGCTAAATGTTATGGCCGTAATCTTGCGACAGGAAAATTGGTTGAAGTCGGTGAGGCGGTCGGCATTGTTGCTGCCCAGTCTATTGGTGAGCCTGGCACGCAGCTTACAATGCGTACCTTCCACATAGGTGGAACCGCTAGCCGTGTCGTTGAAAAGTCAACGATAGAGCCCAAACACGACGGTGTTATCACCTACCATGGTTTGAGGGTTGCTAAAAAGGCCGAAGGTTATGTTGTATTAAATAGAAATGGTTCCATTAGCATAAACGACAAATCTGGAAGGGAGTTTGAGAGATATCCAGTTCCTCAGGGAGCCCTTATTCTTGCCAAGGATAAATCTCCAGTCAAGGCAAAAGAGACAATAGTAAGGTGGGATCCGTATACCCAACCAATCCTTTCAGAGGTGGATGGCAAGGTGCGCTATGAAGACATCATTGAAAACGTTACTATAAAACAGCAGGTTAACGAGATATCTGGGATAAAAGAAAGAATAGTCCTAGAACACAGAGCAGATTACCATCCCCAGATAGTGATAGTGAATAATAAAGGAGAAACGGTTGGGATTTATCCTATTCCAAGTGGAGCCCACATCCTTGTGGATGAGGGCCAGAAGATAGAGGCAGGAGATATCCTTGCCAAGCAGCCGAAGGTCGTTATAAAGACCAGGGATATTACCGGTGGTCTTCCAAGAGTTGCAGAACTCTTTGAAGCAAGAAAACCAAAGGATCCGGCCATTATCAGTGAGATAGATGGATATGTTGAATTTGGTGAGAATAAGAAGGGACAGCGAAAGATAATAGTGAAGAGCCCTTCAGGTATGGTGAAAGAATATACACTGCCACCGGGCAAACACCCAACTGTATATAAGGGTGATTATATAACTGCTGGCCAGCAGCTGACCGATGGCCCGGTTGTATTGCAGGACATATTGCGCATCTGTGGTGATAGAGTCTTGCAAGAGTATCTAGTAAATGAAATCCAAGAGGTCTATCGCCTTCAGGGGGTTAAGATAAATGATAAACATATTGAAGTAATCATCAGGCAGATGCTTAGAAAGGTTCAGGTAGAGGATCCTGGTGATAGTGACCTCTTGGCAGGTGACTATGTTGATAAACACACGCTCCTTGCAATCAACAAGGAACTGATAAAACAGGGTAAAAAGCCGGCCTCTTATGCACCGCTTCTGCTTGGTATTACCAAGGCAGCATTGCATACCGAGAGCTTTATCTCTGCTGCAAGCTTCCAGGAGACAGCAAGGGTCTTGACAGAAGCGGCCTGGGCTGGTAAAACAGATAGTCTTCATGGATTAAAGGAGAACGTTATCGTCGGACATGTGATTCCGGCAGGAACTGGCGCAAAGGCAAATATCGTCGCTGCCGAGGATGAGGATCTAGAAGAGATACCATTGTGATAAGTTAAGGAGGAAAGGAAGATATGCCAACGATCAATCAGCTGGTAAGAATCGGAAGGAAACCGAAGCCAAAGAAGTCAAAGTCTCCTGCATTAAAGGCATGCCCTCAAAGGAGAGGTGTGTGTGTGCAGGTCAGGACAATGACACCTAAAAAACCAAACTCAGCATTAAGAAAGATAGCAAGGGTTAGATTGACAACCGGAATAGAGGTTACTGCCTATATACCTGGTGAAGGCCATAACCTTCAGGAGCACTCTATTGTGCTTGTAAGGGGTGGACGTGTTAAGGACTTGCCAGGTGTCAGGTATCATATAGTCCGCGGTGCTCTTGATACTGCGGGAGTAGAGGGCAGGAAGAAGTCAAGGTCGCTCTACGGAACCAAGCGACCTAAGAAATAAGGAGATATGCTGATATGAGGAGAAGACGAGCTGAAAGACGACAGATATTACCGGATCCAGTTTATAAGAGTCAGAGAGTTGCCAAGTTTATTAATATGATAATGGTGAACGGTAAAAAAAGCCTAGCGCAAAAGATAGTATACTCTGCGCTCAAAGCGCTTGGTGAAAAGACAGGAGAGGATGAATTAAAGGCCTTTTATAAGGCCTTGGATAATGTGAGGCCACGTGTTGAGGTCAGGCCCAGGCGCGTTGGAGGTGCTACCTATCAGATTCCAATGGAAGTGCCTGATTATCGCGGCTATTTCCTTGCAATGAAGTGGATACGCGACCTTGCCCGTGCGAGAAAGGGCAAACCAATGCACGAAAAATTGGCAGATGAATTGTTGTCTGCATATAAGGGTGAAGGTGGAGCTGTAAAGAAAAAAGATGACACTCATAAAATGGCAGAGGCAAACAAGGCCTTTGCCCACTTTAGATGGTAAGGAGAGGGAAGTATGCCAAGAGAAATGCCATTAGATAAGATACGCAATATCGGAATAATAGCGCACATAGACGCTGGTAAGACGACTACCACTGAAAGGATTTTGTTTTATACCGGTCGTGTGCATAAGATAGGCGAAGTCCACGATGGAACAGCTACGACTGATTGGATGGAGCAGGAGAGGGAAAGGGGTATTACTATCACCTCTGCAAGTACTAGTTGTCGCTGGCGTGATTGCCAAATAAATATAATAGATACTCCTGGGCACGTTGACTTTACTGTCGAAGTAGAGCGTTCGTTAAAAGTGTTAGACGGAGCAGTTGTCGTGTTCTGTGCTGTTGGGGGTGTTCAGCCTCAGACAGAGACAGTATGGCGCCAGGCGGATAAATATAGCGTTCCACGAATTGCCTTTGTAAACAAGATGGATAGAATTGGCGCTGACTTTTACGAGGTGTTAAACCAGATGCATGAACGCCTTGGCAGCCATGCCGCTCCAATCCAACTTCCCATTGGTAAAGAAGATTCGTTTAAGGGTGTAATTGACCTTGTTGAGTGGAATATGCGCATCTATAAAGACGACCTTGGCAAGGAAATGGAGATATTGGATATAAGCGATGACTTACTGGAAGAGGCAAGGAAGTGGAAGGACAACCTCATAGAGAGGTTGGGCGAGGTTGACGATACGATAATGGAAAAGTATCTTGAGGGTGAGGAGATATCAAAAGAAGAGCTGAAAGCGGCTATCCGCAGGACAGTCGTAAAAAATAAATTCTGCCCCGTGTTGTGTGGAACAGCACTTAAGAACAAAGGCGTTCAGCTCTTGTTAGATGCGGTATGCGATTATCTGCCTTCGCCTATAGATATTCCGGCAATAAAAGGACAGAATCCAAAGACAGGAGAATATGAGGAAAGAGTCCCTTCAGATGAGGCCCCGTTCTGTGGACTTGCATTTAAGATAATGACAGATCCATATGTCGGTAAATTAACCTATGTACGCGTATATTCTGGGACACTTTCATCTGGAGTATATGTCTATAACTCTACCCGCCGTGCCAAGGAACGCGTTTCTAAGATCGTCAGGATGCATGCGAACAGGCAGGAGATAGTAAAAGAGATATTTACCGGTGACATAGTAGCCTTTGTCGGTTTAAAAGAAACACGCACGGGTGATACCCTTTGCGATGAGCAATATCCCATCATACTTGAATCTATGAAATTCCCAGAGCCGGTTATATCTCTATCTATTGAGCCAAAGACAAAGGCAGATCAGGATAAACTTGCAATGGCGTTGAAAAAGTTTGAGGAAGAAGATCCCACGTTTCAGGTTCGTTACAATGCTGAAACCGGCCAGACCCTTATCTCTGGCATGGGACAGCTCCATTTGGAGATTATCGTTGATAGGATGAAAAGGGAATTCAATGTAGATGCCAATATCGGGACACCAGAGGTCGCTTATAGAGAGACGATATTAAAGTCCGTAAAGAGCGAAGGCAAGTATATCCAGCAGTCTGGTGGACGCGGACAATATGGGCACGTTGTTGTTGAAATAGAGCCAGGAGAGAGAGGTTCTGGCATAGAGTTTGTGGATAAGATCAAAGGCGGTGTTATCCCTAAGGAATACATCCCAGCGGTCAAAGATGGTATTTTAAGTGAGGCGCAAAATGGTGTTCTCGCTGGTTATCCACTTACAGATATAAAAGTTACCTTGATAGACGGTTCCTTCCACGAGGTCGACTCCTCGGAATTTGCCTTTAAACTTGCTGCCTCAATAGCATTAAGTGATGGTGCAAAAAAGGCGGGCCTTGTGTTGCTGGAGCCGATAATGGATATAGAGGTTACAGTCCCTGAGGAATATATGGGCACGGTTATTGGTGATTTAAATAGCCGTAGGTGTAAGATTACTTCTCTGGGACAGAGAGGCCATTTAAAGGTTGTCAGGGGCGATATCCCTCTTGCAGAGACTTTTGACTATGCTAATGTATTGAGATCCTTGACACAGGGCCGAGGAACGTATACAATGGAGCCTTCATACTATGCTGAGGTTCCGTCTAATGTTGCGGAAAAGATTATAGGGAAAAGAAACGCAGGTAAAAGCGAATAAAAAACAGCAGGAGGTGTAGGAGATGGCAAAAGAAAAATTTGTGCGTACCAAGCCACACGTGAACATTGGTACAATCGGCCACGTTGACCATGGTAAGACGACATTGACTTCAGCTATCACAAAGATACTTGCCCAGAGGGGAATGGCAGAGGCAAGGGAATATGATCAGATAGATAACGCACCCGAGGAAAAGCAGAGGGGCGTTACCATAAACATTGCTCACGTTGAGTACCAGACAGACAAGCGCCACTATGCACACATCGACTGCCCTGGCCACGCCGACTATATCAAAAATATGATTACTGGTGCAGCCCAGATGGATGGCTCTATATTGGTCGTTGCTGCAACCGACGGACCAATGCCTCAGACAAGAGAGCACATCCTCCTTGCTCGTCAGGTTAACGTTCCTGCTATCGTTGTCTTTATGAACAAAGTGGATCAGGTTGACGATCCAGAGCTTCTAGACCTGGTTGAAATGGAGATAAGGGAGCTCTTGAGTAAATATGAATATCCTGGTGATGATGTCCCAATTATCAGGGGTAGTGCATTAAAGGCAATGGAGTGCGGCTGTGGTAAGGATGATTGTCCTAACTGTAAGCCAATAATCGAGCTTATGAATGCAGTTGATGAATACATCCCTGACCCTGTTCGTGAGATAGACAAGCCATTCCTTATGGCAGTTGAGGACGTATTCTCCATCTCTGGTCGTGGAACCGTTGCCACAGGTAGGATAGAGAGGGGTATTGTCAAGGTCGGTGACGAGGTTGAGGTCGTTGGCTTTGACAATAAGATAGGCAAGACAGTTGTTACCGGTATAGAGATGTTCCGCAAGATACTCGATGAAGGTCAGGCCGGTGATAATGTTGGTCTTCTTTTAAGAGGTGTTGACAAAAAGGACCTCAAGAGAGGTATGGTATTAGCAGCACCTGGCAGCATTACCCCTCATACTAAGTTTAAGGGACAGGTTTACGTCCTTAGCAAGGAAGAGGGTGGACGTCACAAACCATTCTTCAATGGTTACAGGCCTCAGTTCTACTTCCGTACGACTGACGTTACCGGTACAATAAAACTGCCTGAGGGCGTTGAGATGGTTATGCCGGGTGATAACGTCACCTTTGAGGTAGAATTAATAGCTCCAGTCGCCCTTGAAAAGGAGCTAAGGTTTGCGATCCGTGAAGGCGGAAAGACTATAGGTAAAGGCGTTGTTACTGAGATCATTGAATAAACTGAAAAAAGTAAAAGGCGGTTGTTCTTTATCATGGCAGAGCAGAGAATAAGGATAAAATTAAGGTCTTACGAGCACAGGATACTCGATCGTTCTGTAAAAGAGATAGTTGCATCTGCTCAGCGGACAGGCGCAAAGGTTGTTGGGCCTATACCTCTTCCCACGAAGAAAGAGGTCTATACCGTGCTTCGGTCACCGGTTATAGATAAGAAATCAAGGGAACAGTTTGAGGTAAGGACACATAAAAGGTTGCTTGAGATAGTCAGCCCGACGGCCAAGACAATAGATGCGCTGAAGAAGTTGAATCTTCCCGCTGGCGTAGATGTAGAAATAAAGATGTAATTGGTTCGATTTGGATATGGACTTTAAGGCGCAGAGGATTTCCTCTGCGCCTTAAGGAATTGTCTTATCAGCCTGGTGGTCTATAGGACTGTCAGGTTGCGCTGGACAGAGGAGGTTTTTATGATAGAGGGTTTATATGGTAGAAAACTGGGTATGACCCAGATATTCGATGAAGACGGCAGGCTCTTGCCGGTTACGGTTATAGAGATATTTCCTGCCCAGGTCCTGGCAGTTAAGAAGTTTCCTTCTGGAAAGGTCAACGTCCAGATAGCCTTTGGTGAGACAAAGGAAAAGCATATCTCAAAGCCAGTCCTTGGTATATTCAAAAAATTAGGATTAGAGCCTAAGAGATATATAAAAGAGGTAGCATTGAAAGGCGAGAGCGAACCAGAGATTGGTCAGGAGATTTCGATAGACTTGTTTGAAGAGGTTAAGAAAGTTGATGTTATAGGTCGCTCTAAGGGACGTGGTTTCCAGGGCGGTGTTAAGCGCTGGGGATGGTCCGGCGGGCCTGATACCCATGGTTCTATGTCTCACAGGGTAATCGGTTCCCTTGGGCCAGGTACTTATCCTGGAAGGGTTATAAAGGGAAGACACCTTCCTGGTCATATGGGGAATGAGCGTGTAACAGTGCAGAATCTAAAAGTGTTGCAGATAGATAAGGACAACAATGTCCTTATTATAAAGGGTTCTGTACCTGGTGCGATTAAGTCTATGGTATTTGTTCGCAAGGCCAAAAAGGCCTGATTGTCCTTGGAAGGAGAGGTGCTGAGATGGAAATAGAGGTGAAAGATATACAGGGAACACCACAAGGAAAAAAGACAGTAAACATGACAGAGATACCTGTAAAGGGGAGTGGAAATAATTCTCTTTACTTCTATGTCAAGGCCTACCTTGCGAATCAAAGGGCAGGTACTGCATCTACCAAGACCAGGGGAGAGGTCTCTGGTGGTGGTAGGAAACCCTGGAGACAGAAAGGAACAGGTCGTGCAAGGGTTGGTTCTATAAGGTCGCCTCTCTGGCGTGGTGGTGGTATAACCTTTGGCCCAAAGCCAAGGGACTTTGGTGAGAAAATATCGCGTTCTCTGAGACTTTCTGCCTATAGGGCTGCCTTAAAGAAGGCAATAGAGGATGAAAAGATAACTATAGTTAAAGGATTAGATGCTGATTCTATTAAGACAAAGGATTTTTATAATAGACTTTCTTCTCTTGGTGTAAAACCGGGGATTGATAATTGTCTTATCGTTGTCAATCAAATCAGTAATAATTTATATCTCTCGTCTCGTAACATTCCTGATGTGTGGGTGTTGCTTGCAAAAGATGTTAATCCCTATGACTTGTTATGGGCGGAGAAGATATTGGTAGATGAAGAGGCCTGGGAAGTGCTTTGGAATAGAATTCAAAAGAAAGGGATTGACAAATGAAGACAAAGTACGATATAATCAAATTCTTATACCAATCAGAGAAGGCAGTGGCTCAAGAAGGCTACAACAAATACACTTTTGTCGTGCCTAAAAGTGTAAATAAGATAGAGATACGCAATGCAGTGGAAGAAATATTTAACGTAAAGGTCAAGCAGGTCAATACGATGATTATGCCGGGAAAGCCTAAGAGATTAAGATTCGGCCAGGAAGGCCATACCGGCGAATGGAAGAAGGCAATAGTTACTCTGGAAAAGGGACATAAAATAGAAACAGGAAGTTGATTATGGGTATAAAGAGATTTAGGCCAGTTACACCGTCAAGACGCTGGATGACGGGATATACCTTTGAAGAGATAACAAAGACAGAGCCAGAAAAGTCTTTGCTTGCACCTTTAAAGAAGACCGGCGGAAGGAATGTCTATGGCCGCATTACGATGAGGCATAGAGGCGGTGGCCATAAGAGGAGATACAGGATAATAGATTTCAAGAGAAATAAATTTGATATGCCCGCAAAAGTTGTCTCTATAGAGTATGACCCCAATAGAACAGCAAGGATTGCATTGCTTGAATATGAAGATGGTGAGAAGAGGTACATAATAGCCCCGGTTGGACTTAAAGTGGGTGATACGGTTGTGAGTTCAAAGACTCAGCCAGTAGAGGTAAAACCAGGTAATGCAATGCCATTGAGATTTATTCCACTTGGAACTGTGCTTAATAGCCTGGAACTTTCTCCTGGAAAAGGTGGGCAGATTGCCCGTTCGGCTGGCTCTAGTGTGCAATTAATGGCAAAAGAAGGCAAATATGCTCACATAAGGATGCCGTCAGGAGAGGTAAGATTGTTCTTGCAGGATTGTCTTGCGGTTATTGGACAAGTAAGCAATCCAGAGAAGGATTCAATCTCTATTGGGAAGGCGGGAAGAAAACGTTGGCTTGGACGCAGGCCAATTGTCCGTGGTGTTGCGATGAATCCGATAGACCATCCACATGGTGGTGGTGAAGGACGCGCTCCTCAGGGTAACCCTCATCCTGTTAGCCCATGGGGATGGATTACTAAGGGTAAGAAGACGCGCAAGCCTAAGGCATCGGATAGACTTATTGTCCGAAGGAGAAAGAGTAAGAAATAATTAAGGAGATAGAATATGGCACGATCCTTAAAGAAAGGGCCTTTTGTTGATGCTAAATTGCTCAAAAAGGTAATGAAGGCAAAGGAGACAGGCGATAGGTCTCCTATAAAGACCTGGTCCCGCAGGTCAGATATAGTCCCTGAATTTGTTGGCCATACGTTTTCTGTCTATGACGGCCACAAATTCGTTTCGGTCTATGTTACAGAAAATATGGTTGGCCATAAATTAGGGGAGTTTGTTCCCACACGCAAGTTCATAAATCACGGCGGTGTTAAGGCCAAGAAGGCAATGGCCAAGAAGTAAAGAGAGGTTGAGATGGTTGCGAGCGCAAGGGCAAAATATATAAGAATGTCACCTCGGAAATTGAGATACGTAGTTGATACATTAAGAAATAGAAGCATACTTGAGGCAGAGCAGGTATTGCTCGGTATAAACAAAAGGGGCAAATATCCTGTATATAAAGTGATAAAGTCAGCGGTAAGCAATGCCCTTCAGAAAAATATTCCATTAGAAGCTCTTTATATATCAAAGATAACCGTTGATCCCGGCCCCATATGGAAGAGATACCGTGCAGGTACAATGGGCAGGGCAATGCCAATAAGGAAGAGGACGTCTCATATTACAGTGGAATTAGATGTGCGTTATCCTGAGATGCCGCTTCCCTCACAGGGCCTTGATGAAGATGTAGATAAGACAGAACAACAAGCACAACAGGAACAAGGAGAAAAGGAATAGTATGGGACAGAAAGTACATCCATTTGTATTAAGGGTAGGCTATATTAAAGACTGGCGGTCTCGTTGGTTTGCAAAAGGCGATGCGTTTGTTAAGTATGTTATAGAAGATAGGAAAATACGCGATTACATTCGCAAGAAATTGCGCCATGCAGCTGTTAGTAGGGTTGAGATAGAGAGATATGGTGAAAACAATTTAAAGGTTATTATTTATACCGCAAGGCCTGGTGTTATTATCGGTAGGAAAGGGGCTGAGATAGAGAAACTTCGCGCGGAGCTTGAAAAAATAGCCCCAGATGAAGAGATAAAGATAGACACAGAAGAAGTTAGTGTACCAGAGGTGGATTCTCAGATAGTAGGAGATAATATAGCATATCAGATAGAGAAGAGGATTCCTTATAAGCGCGCAGTGAAAAGGGCAATAGAGCAGGCAATGCAGGCAGGGGCAGAAGGGATAAAGATAGAGATAGGCGGCCGTTTGGGAGGAGCAGAGATCGCAAGGACAGAAAAATACAGGGCAGGGAAGGTGCCTTTGTCAACCCTTAAGGCAGATATAGATTATTCACTTTCTGAGGCTCAGACGACCTATGGAACTATTGGTATAAAGGTATGGATATATCATGGTGAGGCAAAACCATTGAAAGAGATATTTAAAGAGCAGATGGAGATGTTTGTATAAGGAGGATAGATTATGCCACTTATGCCGAGTCGCGTTAAATACAGAAAGCATCAGAGGAAAAAAAGACGTGGAATAGCAACAAGGGGTAGCCGGCTTGTCTTTGGCGAGTTCGGCATAAAGGCACTTGAAAATGCCTGGCTTACCTCTACGCAGATAGAGGCGGCTCGTGTTGCTATCAGCAGGAAATTAAAAAGGGGTGGCAAGGTCTGGATAAATGTGTTCCCAGATAAATCCTATTCCAAGAAGCCTGCTGAGACACGTATGGGTAAAGGTAAGGGTGCGCCTGAAGGTTGGGTTGCGGTTATTAGAAGGGGAAAGATTTTGTTTGAGATAGCAGGAGTCCCTGAGGACCTTGCAAGGGAAGCAATCAGGACAGCTTCTTATAAGTTGCCGTTTAAGACGAAGTTTGTAACCAGAAATATGGAGTGATGAGATGAAGGCAAGAGACCTAAGGGAAATGGATGACCAGATGCTTTTGGATAAGCTAAATGCTTTAAAGAAGCAATTATTTGAAATAAGGTTTAAACATGGGATAACTGGTGCGGACAAGCCGCATTTATTTAAGTCCATAAAAAGGGACATAGCAAGGATATTGACTATTTTAAACGAGAGAAGACTGCAAACTCAGGAGAAGTAATTATGCGTGAGAGGAAGCGTATTTTAGAAGGAGTTGTTGTTAGTGATAAAATGAAAAAGACGAGGGTCGTCCTTGTTGAACGTATGTTTTCCCATCCTATATATAAAAAGAGGGTAAAGGTGCGTAAAAAATATAAGATTCACGATGAAAAGGAAGTTGCAAAGAAAGGGGACAGGGTAAGATTTATTGAGACCCGTCCTATTTCGAAGGAGAAGTGCTGGAGGCTTCTGGAGGTGCTGAAATGATACAGATGAGGACGCGCCTTAATGTTGCTGATAATAGTGGGGCAAAGAAGGTCGCCTGTATTGGGGTTTTGCATAAAAAGAATTCCCGTTACGCTCAGGTTGGCGATGTCATAACCTGTTCAGTGAAAGAGGCCCTGCCAAATGCGCCAATAAAAAAGGGCGCTGTTGTCAAGGCAGTGGTTGTCAGGCAGAAATTTCCTATTCGCAGAAAAGATGGCTCTGTGGTTAGGTTTGATTCAAATGCGGTTGTGATAATAGATAATCAAGGCAATCCCAGAGGAACGCGTGTATTTGGTCCGATTGCAAGGGAGTTGAGAGATAGGAACTTTATGAAGATAGTATCTCTGGCACCAGAGGTCCTGTGAGGTGATATTATGGCATTAAAGTATAAGAAGGTAAAAAGAGAAGATACAGTTGTTGTTATAGCTGGGAAGGATAAGGGCAAAAGGGGGCGCGTTTTGCGCGTTGACAGGGAAAAGGGAAGGGTCCTTGTTGAAGGAGTAAATAAGGTAAAAAGGCACATGAAGAAGTACAGCGAAGAGCTCCCTGGTGGGATTATAGAGGTTGAGATGCCTTTGAATATATCTAATGTGATGGTGTTTTGTTCAGAGTGCAACAGAGGTGTTCGTGTAGGCTTTAGAGTGGAGGAAGACGGCTCAAAGACCCGCATTTGCAAGTCATGCGGGTCGGTCCTTTAAGGAGGAATAACAATGGTAGAGCTTCCCAGAATGGCTAAGAAATATAAAGAAGAAGTAATTCCAGAGATGATGAACCGCTTTGGCTATAAATCAGTAATGCAGGTTCCAAGGATAGAGAAGATAGTTATAAATATGGGTATAGGAGAAGGCGCGCGCGATATAAAGGTATTGGAGAAGGCAATGGATGAGCTTGCAATGATAACCGGCCAGAGGCCTTCTATTAGGCGTGCGAGGAAGGCAATATCCAATTTTAAAATAAGAAAGGGAATGCCTATTGGCTGTAAGGTTACATTAAGGCGCGCAAGGATGTATGAATTTCTTGATAGGTTTATAAATGTTATCCTGCCGCGTTTGAGGGACTTTAGAGGTGTCCCTCGCAATTCGTTTGACGGCAGGGGTAATTATAATTTAGGCATATCTGAGCAGACTATATTCCCTGAATTGGACCTTGATAAGGTTGACAGGGTTCAGGGCATGGATATAGCATTTGTTACTACTGCAAAGACAGACGAAGAGGCAATGGCGTTATTAGAACTGATGGGAATGCCGTTTAGAAAGAGATAATCTTACAGGAGGATATAGATGGCAAAGAAGGCAATGGTTGAAAAGTGGAAAAGAGGGCCTAAGTACAAAGTTCGCAGATATAACCGCTGCAGGATATGCGGCAGGCCAAGGGGATATTTAAGTAGATTTGGGCTTTGCAGGATATGTTTTAGAGAGATGGCATGGAGAGGAGAGATACCGGGTGTGAGGCATGCCAGCTGGTAAGGAGGGAATTTAGATGAGCGTAAGTGACCCTATTGCAGATATGCTGACAGCTATTAGAAATGCTGCGATGGCAAAAAAGGAAAAGATATCAATAGCTGCTTCTAATTTAAAGAAGAAAATACTGGATATATTTAAGAATCATGGATACATTCGTGGTTATAAAGAGATAGAAGATGGCAAACAGGGAATACTTGAGGTTCACCTTAGATATATTGAAGGCGAACCTGCGTTTACTGAGGTTGTCAGAATATCAAAGCCAGGAAGGCGAATTTATGTCTCTGCAGAGGATGTTCCCAATATAAAAAGAGGGATAGGGATTGCGGTTATATCTACATCAAAGGGAGTGATTACAAATAAAGAGGCCAAAAAGCTTAATATCGGAGGAGAATACATCTGTTATATCTACTAAGGAGAATAGCTATGTCAAGGATAGGCAAGAAACCAGTTTCAATACCTGATAAGGTCAAGGTAAGTGTTGATAAAGCGAATGTGGTTACAGTTGAAGGGCCTAAAGGTAAATTGACCCTGCAGGTTTCACCCAGAATAAAGATAATAGTTGAGGATTCTACTGTGAGGGTTGAGAGGCCTACTGACCTTAAGATGGATAGGGCAATGCATGGGCTTTACCGTAGCCTTATAAATAATATGATAATTGGTGTTACTCAAGGATACAAGAAAGAGCTTGAGATGGTTGGTGTTGGTTATAAGGCTCAGGTGAAGGGCAAGGAATTGGTTTTAGAGGTTGGTTATTCCCATCCAGTTAATTATCCTATACCTGAAGGGATTTCTATTCAAACGCCTAAACCAACCCAGATAGTAATAGAAGGTATAGATAAGCAGCAGGTCGGCCAGGTTGCTGCAGAGATAAGAAAGGTAAGGCCGCCTGAGCCATATAAGGGCAAGGGGATTAAATATGCTGGCGAGAGGATACGGCGCAAGGCGGGCAAGGCCGCTGGCAAAAAATAATTTTTAGGAGGATGCTGAAAATGGCAAGGTCTTCAAAGATTAAGATATTAAAGAGGAAAAAAAGACACAGACATATCTTGAAAAAGATGTCTGGCACGGCAACCAGACCAAGGGTAGTTGTTCGCAGAAGCCTGAAGCACTTCTACGCTCAGGCCGTTGATGATGAAAAAGGGGTTGTCCTTACTGGTGCATCAACCTTATCACCTGAAATAAGGGCAGAGATTTCTTATGGCGGCAACAAGGTTGCAGCTGGTAAGGTTGGCGAGCTTATGGCAAAGAGGCTTAAGGAAAAAGGGATAGAAAAGATCGCCTTTGACCGCGCAGGTTACAGGTATCACGGCAGGGTTAGAGAGTGTGCAGAGGCAATGAGGAAAGGAGGAATTGAGTTCTAATGGCTGAACAGCAGAATCAAACCCAGGCGCAGGATGAAATAGTATACGAAAAGGTGCTTCAGATAAAAAGGCTAACAAAGGTAACGACCGGCGGCAAGAAGCTTTCTTTTTCTGCATTGGTTGTCGTTGGCAATGGAAAAGGCAAGGTTGGATATGCATTGGGCAAGGCAAACGAGGTAATAGATGCGATCAAAAAGGGACTGCAGAAGGCAAAAAATAATATGGTATGGATACCTGTAAAAGGGCATACAATTCCTCATGACGTTATCGGTGAGTTTGGTGCATCAAAGGTAGTTATGAAGCCTGCCTCTCGTGGTACTGGTATTATTGCAGGTGAGGTGGTTCGCTCTCTGTGCGAGGCAGCAGGAATACAGGATATATTGACAAAGTCATTAAAATCAAATACACCGGTTAACCTATTAAAGGCAGCAATGGCTGGCTTTGCAAAGCTAAAGATGTCTATGCCGCCGCAGTTGAGTGACGATGAAAAGGTAGAAGGAAAAGGAGAATAGGAAATGAGACTCTGTGATATAAAAAGACCACGCAAGGCAAATTCTTCCGCAAAGAGGGTTGGCAGGGGAGTTGGCTCGGGGATGGATAAGACCTCAGGCCGTGGTCACAAAGGCGCAAAGGCAAGATCAGGGCCAGGTATGTATCTTGGGTTTGAAGGTGGACAGATGCCCCTTATACGCAGGATCCCAAAACGCGGGTTTAATAATGCTGCATTTGCAAATAGATTTTCTATAATAAATGTCTCAAGACTCTCAGCGGTTTTTTCTGCTAATGATGTTGTTGACCCTGAGGTATTGATAAAGAAGGGCCTTGCAAAGAAGCGCAGCAAGATAAAGATCCTTGGCAATGGTGAGATAAACATCCCCCTGACAGTAAAGGCTCATAAGATATCAAAATCAGCTGCACAAAAGATAGAGGCAGCAGGGGGAAAGGTAGAAATTATATAAAACCTATACCTGTCTATGTGGCGGGTTTCGGATTAATTTATGTTTAAATCATTCGTCAATATATTCAAGATTGAAGACCTCAGGAAGAAACTACTGATTACCCTGGGGCTTTTGATTATATACAGAATTGGGGCATATATCCCTATTCCTGGAATTGATAGCCTGCGCCTTGCCCAGATATTTGACAATATGGCTAAACAGGCAGGTGGTGGCCTGTTTGGCCTGATGAACCTGTTCTCTGGCGGTGCGTTGCGAAGGGCAACGATATTTGCACTTGGCGTAATGCCGTATATCTCTGTTTCTATTATCCTTCAGCTCCTTACCCCGGTTATTCCCCATTTAGAGCAGCTCTCAAAAGAGGGGGCAATGGGATATAGGAAGATACTTCAATATACCCGCTATGGTACAATTCTCCTATGTTTGCTTCAGGCATACTTTATTGCCTTGTTTTTAGAAAACGGTATCATGGGCGAGAGCGTTGTTCTCTTTCCGGGCTGGGGATTCAGAATAATGGCGATGATATCTCTGACCACTGGCACTGCATTTATAATGTGGCTTGGAGAGCAGATACAGGAATACGGTATTGGAAATGGCATATCCCTTATTATTACTGCAGGTATACTTTCGCGAATGCCAGCAGCGGTGTTTCAGCTCTATACCTTGGTCAGGACGAATCAAATCCGCCCTGAGATAGTCGTATTTTTGTTGATTATGCTATTTGTGGTGGTTGTTGCGGTTACTGCCATTACTCAGGGACAGAGAAAGATACCTGTCCAGTATGCAAGGCGGGTTTCTGGCACAAAGACAGTTGGCGGCCAGTCCTCTTATATTCCATTAAGGGTAAACCAGGCCAGCGTTATGCCGATTATATTTGCCCAGTCGGTTTTGATGTTTCCCGCGACACTTGCGAGTTTTGGCCTGAAGATGGGCGTGGATAAGGTTGCAGCATTATTGCGTAGAGGCGATACACTTTATATTATTCTCTATTCTGCATTGATTATATTTTTCACATTTTTCTATACCCAGATTATATTCAAACCAATAGACATAGCGGATAATCTCAAAAAATACGGTGGATTTGTCCCTGGTATTCGTCCGGGGATGCCAACGGCTGAGTATCTTTACGATATAATGATAAAGATAACCACACTTGGTGCTGTGTTTCTGGCGATTATTGCCATTATTCCGATGCTTTTGAGCAAGGGGTTGCACATACCCTATTTGGTTGCCCAGTTCTTTGGAGGCACAGGTATATTGATAGTTGTCGGCGTGCTTCTAGATACAATAAGGCAGATAGAGTCCCATCTATTGATGAGGCATTATGATGGATTTGTAAGGTCTGGAAGGATAAGGGGGAGGAGATTCGGATGAATTTGGTATTATTAGGCCCACCGGGAGCAGGTAAAGGCACTCAGGCAGAGATATTAAGGGATAGGCTTTCTTTAGAGCACCTTTCTACCGGGGATATACTTCGATCGGAGATGAAGAAAGAAACTGAATTAGGTAAAAAGGCAAAGGAATATGTAGAGAGTGGGAAATTAGTCCCTGATAAGATAATAGTTGGGATGATTGCCGAGAGGCTTGCAAACATTTCTCCTGATAAAAAGGGTTTTTTGTTGGATGGTTTTCCAAGGACAGTTGCACAGGCAGAGGAATTGGATAAGATTTTAGATGATATGGGCAAAAAATTGGATGCAGTTCTATATCTAAGGGTCTCCTGGGAGGTCGTGAAAGAACGACTTACAGGAAGGCTTATCTGCAGAGGCTGTGGTGCCATCTACCATAAAAAGAATAAACCTCCCAAGAAGGATATGGTTTGTGATATCTGTGGAGAAGAGCTCTATCAACGTTCCGATGATAATGAGATCGTTATCAAGAATAGATTTGACGTGTATAACGAGCAGACAGCACCACTTATAGAGTACTATAAGGAGAGATCTCTATTAAAAGAAATTAACAGCGAAGTTTCGGCTGAAGATACCTACACTCAAATCATCTCTGTTCTGGGATTATAAAAAACTAATCAGTTTTTTGTGTATACATATGTAGCCTATTGGATCGTGTGATAGTTTACAACATTGTAAAAATAATTATTTTGAAAATCATTCATTTATGATAGAATGTAAAAATTTTCAGCGTGAAAGGTAAAAAGATAAAGAAATTATGGTCCGATTAAAAAGCCCTGAAGATATAGAGAAGATAAGACAAGCAGGGCAGATTATTAATTTGGTCTTTGAAATATTGAAAGGGAAAATTCGGCCGGAGATAGATACACTTTCCTTAGATAATTTGATAGAGGATTTTATTCGATCTCATAATGCCCGACCTGCCTTTAAAGGTTATAGGGGATATCCGGCGGCCAGTTGTATTTCTGTAAATGATGAAGTGGTCCATGGCATTCCTTCAAGGGACAAGGTCCTTAAAGATGGGGATATTGTTGGTATAGATATTGGAGTGGAGTTAGGTGGCTACTATGCCGATGCAGCCTATACCTTTGGCGTTGGTTCTGTAGCAGAAGAGGATAAGCGATTAATGGAGGCCACCTATAATGCATTAATGAATGCGATAAACAAGGCCAAGACAGCCAAGTATATAGGGGATATTTCTTATACGATACAGCGGACAGTTGAAAAGGCGGGTTTTTCGGTTGTAAGAGATTTTATTGGGCATGGTGTGGGCTTTGAGATACATGAACCTCCTTCTGTCCCTAATTATGGACGACCAGGGACAGGTGAGAGGATAAGGCCGGGTCTAGTTATAGCTATCGAGCCCATGGTCAATGCGGGGACCTGGGAGGTAGATATAGATAGAGAAGACAAATGGACAGTGCGTACGAAAGATAGAAAAAAAAGCGCTCATTACGAACATACTATTGCAATTTTGGAAAAAGGAGTTATAATTTTAACTTAATATCTTGCGTCCAGTAAGAAGGAGATTATGGGTAAAAAGGACGATGTAATAGAGCTTGATGGTACAATTGTAGAGTGTTTACCGAATGTAATGTTCAGGGTTGAACTCGAGAATGGCCACAGAGTCTTGGCACATGTGGCTGGTAAGATGCGGATGCATTTTATAAAGATTGTTCCAGGAGATAAAGTGAGGGTGGAATTGACCCCTTATGACCTGAATAGGGGCAGGATAGTATATAGGTATAAATAAGTTGAATAGATATTTTGGAGGTAGGATATGAAGGTAAGGTCTTCAGTAAAGAAGATATGCGCTAAGTGCAGAATCATAAAGAGAAAAGGTGTGGTTAGGGTGATATGTGAAGACCCTGCCCATAAGCAGCGACAGGGATAAGGAGGTTTTTGTATGCCAAGGATCTTAGGAGTTGATATACCAAAAGATAAGACTATATGGATTTCTCTTACTTATATCTATGGTATTGGGAGAAAGCGTTCCTCTGATATATTAAGGCAGGCACAGATAGACCCAGGTCGAAGGGCCAAAGATTTGTCTGAAGAGGAGATTGCCAGGATAACAGAGATTATCCAGCGTAATTATAAGGTGGAAGGGGACTTGCGCAGAGAGGTCTCACAGAATATCAAGAGATTGATGGAGATTAATTGTTACCGCGGCACAAGGCATAAAAAAGGCCTTCCTGTGAGAGGCCAGAGGACCTGTACAAATGCTCGCACAAGGAAAGGGCCGAGAGGCAATATGCTCAAGAGGGCAAAGAAAAAATAAGCAACCATAGGAGAGAGGAAGTATGGCACAGAGACGAAGAGGTCAAAGGAGAAAGAAGAAGGTAATAAAGGGAATAACTTCAGCAATAGTTCATGTAAAGGCAACGTTCAATAATACTATTATTACCCTGACGGATAAAGATGGCAATGCCCTTATATCTGCATCTTCTGGTATGATGGGCTTTTCTGGATCCAAGAAATCGACCCCGTTTGCCGCACAACAGGTTGCTTCTGAGGTGATAAGGCGTGCAAAAGAGGCAGGCATCCAGGAGGTTGAAATATGGGTCAAGGGTCCGGGGGCTGGTCGAGATGCCACGATAAAGTCTTTTAATGTATCAGGTTTGAAGGTTACTCGTGTGCGGGATCTGAGCCCGGTTCCCCATAATGGCTGTAGACCTAAGAAGAAGAGAAGGGTCTAGTGACGGGTAGGTCGTGAATATTTGGATATTTATAAGGTAATTGAGGAGGTATAGATGGGTAGGTATCTGGAGGCGAAGTGCAGGATATGCCGGCGCATTGGCTCTAAGTTGTTTTTAAAGGGCCCGCGCTGTTATACGGATAAATGTGCGCTGTCGCGTAGGCCTTATGCCCCTGGCCAGCATGGTCGTATGCGTAGCAAATTGTCTAACTATGGTCTTCAGTTAAGAGAAAAACAGAAGGTAAAGAGAATGTATGGTATCCTTGAGAGGCAGTTTCGTAGATATTTTGAGATTGCCCAGAGAAAAAAAGGAGTAACAGGTACCTTGCTCTTGCAGCTATTGGAGCGCAGGCTGGATAATGTGGTCTATCAGTCCGGATTTGCAACTTCTAGGAACAGTGCCAGGCAGATTGTCAGGCATAATTGGGTATATGTGAACGGTAAGAGGGTAAATATTCCATCCTATATAGTTAGAGAAGGTGACGAGATTACCTTTAAAAATAGTGAGCGAGTTAAAAAGAATCTAAAAGACTTCAAAGAGATGTCAAAGAAACATCAAGTTCCACTTTGGCTTTTGGTTGACGATGAAAAATTTACTATAAAGGTTGTAAGACTACCAGAGAGAGAAGATATGCCTGCAGATATAAAGGAACAGATGATAGTCGAGTTGTACTCCAAATAAAAATCTGCGAATTATTTTCTTTTTTTGTGCGTTAGATTAAATTAAGGAGGTAATAGGAATGGGGATAAAATGGCGCGAGTTTCAGATGCCAAAGAGAATAATTACAGAAGAACATACCCCTACCTACGGCAGGTTTGTAGCCGAGCCTCTCGAGAGAGGGTATGGGGTTACCTTTGGCAATTCCCTGAGAAGGATGCTTCTCTCGTGTATAGATGGTGCAGCAGTTACCTCTGTTAAGTTTGATGGTGCCCTGCACGAGTTTTCTGCAATAGATGGAGTGCTGGAGGATGTAACCGACATAATCCTTAATATAAAACGGTTAGTCTTTAAAGCCCATGGCAGCTTTCCTAAAAAAGTCTATATAAAGAAAGAAGGACCTGGAGATGTTACGGGTGCGGATATAGTTACCGATGAGACGGTTGAGGTCGTCAATAAGGACCTGCATATTGCCACTATTACAAATAATATAGAATTTAACGTAGAAATGGAAATAGAACGCGGCAGGGGATATTTGCCTGCGGATATGAATAAGAAAAACAGACCTATAGGGACTATAGGGGTTGATGCTATATTTACTCCTGTGCAAAAGGTGAGTTATAGGGTTGAAAACACACGTGTGGGCCAGCAAACAGATTACGATAAGTTGATAATAGAGGTCTTTACAAATGGGGCTATCGAACCAAAAGAGGCTTTGGTATATTCCGCGACTGTTTTGCGTAAATATCTCGACATATTTTCTGAATTGGGAACAATAGAAGAGGAAGAGGGAACGGACGATGAGACCCTCCTTTCTCCTGAGGAAAAGGAGTTGGCAGAAAAGTTGAATATGCCAATCAGTGAGCTTGAGCTTTCTGTCAGAAGCACAAATTGCCTTGCCCAGGCAAATATAAAGACTATTGGTGAGCTGGTTATGAAAGAGGAACAGGAGATGCTTTCCTATAGAAATTTTGGGAAAAAATCCCTGAATGAGATAAAAGATGTACTTGCAAAGATGGGTCTTTCTTTGGGTATGAAGGTTGATCCTCGGATTTATAAGTTGGAGACATCGGAAGAACAAGAGGAAAATTAAGGAGAAAGGGATATGAGGCACAGGATTAAGTCAAATCATCTCAGTAGGAATAAAGGGGCAAGAAAGGCGGTATTGCGTCATACGGCTAAGGCCTTATTGTTAAATCAGCGTATAAAAACCCGTTTGAGATTAGCTAAGGAGGTACGCAAGTTAGTGGAGAGACTTATTACCTTGGGAAAGAAGAATACACTGGCTGCCCGCAGGAAGGCAAATGAGGTCTTGAACGATCGCAAGTTAGTCAAACTCCTGTTTGATGAGATTGCACCTAAATTTGAGAATAGGGCCGGGGGTTATACCCGTATATACAAATTGGCAGATATCAGAAAAGGTGACGGGTCTTCTTATTGTATATTGGAACTTACCGAGTTCTATAAGGCTCCTGTTGAGATAAAGGAAGAACGGCCCGCAGAAGTAGAGAAACGTACTGTACTGGGCGGGTTGAGGTCCTTGTTTAGAAAGAAGAGGAAAAAAGACTCTAATGAGTCAAGTGAGTGAGAGGTGAGATGTTATGAAAAAGGGAATACATCCAGATTATATGGAGTGCACAATAACCTGTGCCTGTGGGAATGTCATCCATACCCGCGCGACCAGGCCGGGTATAAGGGTGGAGATATGTTCGAATTGCCATCCATTCTTTACCGGGAAACAGAAGTTTGTTGATACGGCAGGAAGGGTGGAAAAATTTGTAAAGAAATACGGAAAGAAATACTTAGAGAAATAGATAGACCTGCCTGCATAGAATGTCCTGGATAGCCTGTCCCTATGGGCGATAGGGGACGAAAATCGTCATTTCTGGTCTTTGTGCATTTGGGGGACGTGTTGTATAATAAGTTGAATTAGGAGGTCTGCTATGAATTTTTCTAATAGGCTTGGTATGCTCGGTACGTATCTTTTTGCTGAGATTGATAGGGCAAAGAGGGAAGCAAAGAAGGCCGGTAAAGATGTAATAGACCTTGGTATTGGGGATCCGGATATGCCGACTCCGGATTTTATCATAGAGTCAATGTGCAAGGCGGTACGAGATCCTGTCAATCACCGCTATGCAATGGATCAAGGATTGCCTGAGTTAAGAGAAGCCATTGCCGATTGGTACTATAGGCGCCTGCGAGTAAAGCTGGATCCTGAAAAAGAGGTTCTGCCTTTGATAGGATCAAAAGAGGGGATTGCCCATCTTCCGTTTGCTGTAAATAATCCTGGAGATGTTAATCTAGTCCCAAGTCCCTGTTATCCTCCTTATAAGAACGCCAGTATATTGGCCGGTGCTCAGGTGTTTGAGTTGCCATTACTTGAGGAGAATGGGTTTTTACCTGATCTGGGAAATATACCGACAGAGATGTTACAGAAGGCGAAATTATTGTTTTTAAATTATCCTAATAATCCCACGTCTGCTGTTGCTGATTATGAGTTTTTTACGCGCGTCCTTGCTCTGGCAGAAAAATACGACTTTATTGTGGTACAAGATATGGCCTATTCTGAGATAGTCTATGACGGTTACAGGGCGATAAGCATCCTGGAAGTGGATAAAGAAAAGCGTCGTAGCGTGGAATTCCATTCCCTTTCTAAGACCTATAATATGACTGGCTGGAGGCTAGGATGGGTATGTGGGAATCAAGAGGTTATTTCTGCCCTGGCAAAATTCAAATCGAATATCGATTCAGGTATATTCCAGGCCATCCAGTTGGCCGGCATAACTGCACTGAAGGATGGTGATGAATTTATAGCCCGTATGCAGCAGGTATATAAAGGCCGCAGAGATGTTTTGGTTGAGGGCTTGCGTTCAATTGGGTTTGATGTTTCTTCTCCCAAAGCTACCTTTTATGTATGGATGCGCATTGGTGGCAGTTCTATAGATTTTGCAAAGCGAGTTTTGGAGGAAGCACATATTATATGTACTCCAGGGATTGGTTTTGGTAAGAGTGGGGAGGGATATGTACGTTTCGCCCTCACCCTTGGAGAAGAAAGATTGGAGGAGGCAGTAGATCGTCTGAGGAAAATAGTATGATCGGAGATAGGTTGTATCATTTTGGTTGTGTTTTGATTTTCTTTGTTCTGTTAGTGGTTGGACTGACATTAAGAGGGCTTGCTAAGGATGTCAATATGGATTTTGACGACAACCTTGTAGAGCAGACGATAAAAGATTTTAGTGTAAGTGGTATTAATGATTCTGCAAAGACCCGCTGGGATATGCATGGCGATACAGCGCGCATAAAGGATAATCTCCTTGAAGTGGACAATGTCAAGGTCACGGGATTTTCTGATGGGGTGCGTGTAGATGTGGTTTCTGAAAAGGGATATTATAATAGAGATAAGGGGGTGGTTCTTCTATCCAAGGATGTTAAAGCGGTTTCTTCTACGGGTGCGAAGTTGGTTACTGATACAGCTGTCTGGGATACAAAAAAGAATACCTTGGAGACTGATGATAGGGTTACAATTACTCAGGATGATAAGGGTGCTGTTTTGAAGGGTAAAGGGGGCCATGTTGAGCTGGATAAAAATGTGGCTGTCATTCGTTCCGATGTAGAGGCTCAGATGTACAGGTCTTCTGCCAAAGAGATGGGGTTACCGGTTGGAGGAGAAAGTAAGGAGAAAAAACGGCATAAGACGATTATTCGTTGTAAAGGTCCTCTAGAGGTGAGATATAGGGATAAAATAGCTGTGTTTAATAATAATGTTGTTGTCGAGGACGAAGAAGCCAAGATATATGCTGACAAATTGACGGTTTATTTCAATAACGATGATAATCGCATCTCTAAGATTATAGGGGAAGGCAATGTGCGCATTGTGAAAGGCGATAACGTAACCGAGAGTGAAAAGGCTATCTATGATGTAGAGAATGAATCCTTGACAATGGTGGGCGAACCCAAGGTACTTTTCTACTCCGGAGAGGAGATAGGCAGTGCATCTTTTAAGGACCGAAAATTTAATTAAGGTCTATAGCGGCAGGCGGGTGGTTAATGAGGTAAACATTGAGATACGCAGGGGAGAGATTGTCGGCCTTCTTGGACCAAATGGTGCAGGGAAAACCACCACCTTTTATATGGTGGTAGGGATTGTAAGACCTGATCGCGGTAAGGTCCTATTCGACGATAGGGATATTACTAATTATCCTATTCATAAACGCGCAAGGTTGGGTATGGCCTATTTGCCTCAGGAGTCTTCAGTGTTTAAAAATCTTACCGTAGAGGAAAATGTCTTGGCCATATTGGAGACATTGAATATACCTAGAAAAGAAAGATATAGAAGGGCAAAGGAGGCATTGGCTGAGCTTAATCTGCTACACCTAGCAAAGAGTAAGTGTTATATGCTTTCGGGTGGGGAGAGGCGCAGGCTTGAGATTACTCGGGCCCTTTTGACTAATCCGATGTTTTTATTATTGGATGAGCCTTTTTCAGGTATTGATCCCATTGTTGTCTATGAGGCCCAACAGATTATTTTGGGGCTCAAAAGGCGTGGGCTGGGAATCCTACTTACCGACCACAATGTCAGAGAGACCCTTTCTATTACTGATAGGGCCTATCTCATCGCCGAAGGTAGGATATTGTTTGAGGGCAAGCCACAGGATCTGGTCAATAACCCAGAGGCCAGGAGGATGTATTTGGGTAAGGATTTTAAGTTATAGTGGAAAGGAAGGGATAGGATGAGCCGTGTGCGCCAAAGTGTGGTTGCGGGCAAGTTTTATCCCGCCAGTGTCTCTGCCCTGACCGAGTGGATTAAGTCTCAGGTCAGAGGATCTGTGTCCCAATTAGTAGTTGCTGCAATAGCCCCGCATGCGGGTTATGTATTTTCAGGAGACCTTGCTGTTAAGACGCTCTCTGGAATCGGTCCGAAAGATGTCTTTGTATTGCTTGGGCCAAATCATACTGGACTTGGAAATACTGTAGCTCTGTCTGGATCAGATACATGGCAGACACCGTTTGGTGATATCAAGGTCGATGTGGATCTAAGAGAGGAGATGCTTTCTATCAATGGAATCACTATAGACGATATTGCACACCTATATGAGCATTCCCTTGAGGTCTTTTTGCCTATGTTGAAGTTTCTCTATCCTTCAGCTAGAATATTGCCCGTGACTATAAAGGGCGATAGGGAAAAGGATTTTTTTATAACATTAGGCAAATCCCTTTTTCCGTTGTATAATAAATACAAAAAGAAGGTGGCATGGATTGTAAGTTCTGATATGAATCACTATGAAAATCAGAAAGTTACGCTATTTAAAGACAAACTTGCTATAGATAAAATCCTAAATCTTGATTATCAGGGCCTCTGGGAAGAGGTTGAAAAGCATAAGATTTCAATGTGTGGTATACACCCTGCTATGGTCTTACTTTCTATGTTAGAGGAAGATGGGGATAACATAGAAGTAGATCTAGTTGGCCATAAGACCAGTGGTGATGTGCTGGGCGATTATGAACAGGTGGTAGGTTATATGGGATGTTTATTTCTGCATAAAGGGGCAAAGGAGGGGTTATGACGAAAAGGGAAACTTTTCTGTTTAGTCTACTGACTATCTTCTTTATTGCTGCGATTGGTGCATTGGTATATTTTGTTGTTCAGTACCTTAACATAAAGGTCGAAAACTCAAAGATCCTTCAGAATATACGCCAGGTAAAGAATACCCTGGAGCTGACGAAGGAAGAGGTAAAGTCTCGCGATAGGAAGATAGAGGAATTGAAGGATCAGATATCAAAGTTTAAGAATAAGGTTATTTCCTTAAAGAAAGAGATTACAGGGCTTGAGAAAGAGAAGCAAGAATTAATAGAGGATATGGATGCACTAAAGGAAAAATTTTCAGATGTGGATGCTGCTCTCGAGGAAAAGAGTAATCAGATATGGCGTCTCAAAAAGGAACTTATGCGTACCCGTGGCCGTTTGTTTGCTGTTGAGGAGTATCTTCAGGGTCTAATGAAGGCAAAAAGCTCACCTGTTGTTACTGGAAGGCAGGGCTCCCCTTCGGCCTCTACGGGTTCAACTAGTTCTGAAGAACAGGTTTCTTTGGGCAAGATTGTGGTTGCTTCCGGACAGGGGACATCTGATGCCGCAGGTGCTGCTGTGTCTGCCAGGGTCTTATCAATTAATACCAAGTATGGATTTGCCATATTTGCCATGGATAAATCTGTCCAACCGCATGTCGGATGGCATGTCAGGGTTGAGCTTAGTGATGGGAAAAGCTTTGTAGGGGTAATAGATACAGTTAGGCGAAATATGGTTACTATGGATATACCTAAGAATATAGATATAGCAATTGGAGATAGAGTTCAAATCGTAGTGTTGAATTAATGCGTTCTTGTATAGTTGTTCCATCCGATAAGTCCATTTCACATAGGGCATTGATATTTTCGGCCATCTCTAATGGTAGGATAGAGATAGAGAATCTCCTTTTTGCGGAAGATTGTCTGTCAACAGCCGATGTATTATCTAGGTTGGGAATTTCTATTTCTCTTTCTAAAAAGTTGCGTAGGGCAGTTGTTATTGGTAAGGGAAAGTTTGGTTTTACAATGCCTAGGGAAACACTCTTTGCTGGCAATTCTGGAACGACTATGCGGATTATGACGGGCCTTTTGGCAGGTCAGGCGTTTGATTCTGTTATTGATGGGGATGCATCCCTCAGAAGACGTCCTATGCTCAGGGTGATAAGCCCGCTGCTTGAAATGGGGGCTAGGATTCGTGGACGTGTAGCCAGGATTAAAGGGAGAAGGGATGTCTTTGCCCCCCTTGAGATAGAGGGTAGCCGACTGATTGGTAGGCGGATTGTCTCTAATGTTGCCAGTGCCCAAGTAAAGACTGCGGTTATCCTAGCTGGATTGTGTGCGGAAGGCCGAACATATTACAGAGAGCCTATCTTATCTCGAGATCATACCGAACGTTTACTTAAGGACTTTGGAATACATTTGATCCGTCGTAAGGGGTGGATTATTGTAGACGGCGGCAGAAATCTTATCTCCCCAGGAAGGATATTTGTTCCTGGGGATATATCTTCTGCAGCCTTTTTTATGGGTTATGCGGCTATAAGTCCCTCTACAGAAGTGGTAATAAAGAGGGTGGGAATAAATCCGTCGCGTCTGGGCGTCGTCCGTGTATTTAAGAGGATGGGTGTTAAAATAACATTTTTAAATAAAGTAAATTCTCCTGAACCTTACGCCGATATTGTGGTAAAATCATCTAATTTGAAGGCTGTACAGGTAAAGGCCGAAGAGATACCATCTTTGATAGATGAGGTTCCTATTATTGCGGTTGTTGCTGCATTTGCCAAGGGCAAGACGCAGATAGAGGGAGTAGATGAGCTAAGGGTAAAGGAAAGCGATAGGCTTTATGCACTTGCCTATAACCTTGGCAAATTTGGCATTCGGGTCGATATAAAACAGAGAAAGACGCGTACGGACTTGATTATCCATGGCGGAAGAGGGTTTTCAAGACCTAAAGGAATGGTAAAGTCTTTCTCTGACCACAGGATTGCAATGAGTATGGCGGTATTGCTCGCTAGATTAGGGTTGCCCATTGAGAAGTTAGATAATAGAGATTGTACGGCAATCTCGTATCCTGAATTTTGGGACACGCTGGAAGCGGTAACTAAAGGAGTGGATTATGAATTTTAGGCACCTCCTGCACAGAATAATGGGCAAGTTGGGGGGGATCTTCGCAACGGATATAGGGATAGATCTTGGTACTGCCAATACCCTGGTTTACGTAAGGGGTGACGGAATAGTCCTGTGCGAGCCATCGGTAGTTGCTGTTTCCAAAGATACCCATGAGGTGCTTAAGGTCGGTGCAGAGGCAAAGGATATGCTAGGTCGTACGCCTGGTAATATTATGGCAATAAGGCCCTTGAAGGAAGGGGTTATTGCAGATTTCGACGCTACAGAGGCCATGCTTAGACGGTTTATTGAGAAGGCCAATCCGAGAAAGTATCTGGCTAGTCCGAGGGTGGTAGTGGCCATCCCTTCTGGCATTACAGAGGTTGAAAAGCGCGCGGTTAAAGAATCTGCTCAACGGGCTGGAGCAAGGGAGGTGTTTTTGATAGAGGAACCAATGGCAGCGGCTATTGGTGTTGGTTTGCCTATTGCAGATCCCTCTGGGAACATGATTATAGACATAGGTGGTGGGACGACAGAGATAGCGGTTATTTCTCTTTCCGGTATAGTCTATTCTACTTCGATAAAGATGGGTGGTGATAAATGGGATGTGGCGATACTGGAGCATGTAAAAAAGACCTATAATCTGCTTATTGGTGAGCGCACGGCCGAGATGATAAAGATAAAAATAGGTTCTGCCTATCCGGTGGATAAAGAGACGACACTTGATATACGAGGCAGGGATATGGTAACTGGTCTGCCAAAGACAGTAACGATATCTTCGGAAGAGATAAGGGAGGCATTAAAGGACCATGTACACAAGATTATAGACGCCGTGCGCCTGGCCCTTGAAAAGACTCCTCCTGAGTTGTCTGCCGACCTTATCGATAAAGGAATTGTGCTTGCAGGTGGAGGGGCCTTGCTCAAAGGTATAGACCGATTGATTGCCGAGGAAACCGGATTGCCTGTTATTATTGCTGACGATCCCATTACCGCTGTTGCTGTTGGTACGGGCAAGGTTTTAGAAGAAGAGGAGTTTCTGTGGAGGGTTACCGTTCCTGTGCGCTATGAATAGTTTTTGTCCGGATCCAATGCAATTGGTCGGTAATACTCCTGTTGTGCATCTTAAAAAAGATGTGTTCATTCATCTATTCCCTGAACTGAAGTTTATAGAAAGGGCACCCTTTGAGATATACGCTAAGCTAGAGAAATACAATCCCCTTGGCAGTGTAAAGGATAGGCCCGTTTTATATATGATGAAAGACTTGATTGATAAAGGGGAATTGCACCCTGGTATGTCTGTGGTTGAGCCTACTTCTGGGAATACCGGTATTGCTATTGCCTGGATGTCTTCTCTGCTTGGCCTAAAGGCGGTAATCGTAATGCCTGAGTCTATGTCTGAGCAGCGAAAAAGGATACTGCGGCTCCTCGGTGCAGAGCTTATTTTGACAAAGGCCAACCTTGGTATGCAAGGGGCTATAGAGGAGGCAGCTCGGCTGCTTGAAAGGGATGACGATGCTGTCACACTTGGCCAATTCACCAATCCCCTCAACTCTCTTGCCCATTATAAGACCACTGGGCCTGAGATATGGTCTCAATTGGGAGGTGAGGTTGCAGTGGTGGTAGCTGGAATAGGGACGGGAGGGACCATTTCAGGGACGGGCAGATTCCTTAAAGAGAAGGATGAGAAGATAAGGGTTATTGGCGTAGAGCCCAGCAGCTTTCCGCATCGTATACAGGGTATAGGGGCGGGTTTTGTGCCAGAAATATTAGATAAATCGGTAATAGATGATATTGTTAAGGTAGATGATACCTATGTCCTGGAGATCTTTGAGATATTCCCTAAGATTTCTGGTTTGTTGGTTGGCCTTTCTTCCTGTGCTGTGTTGGTGGGATTGCGTAACTTCTTATTGGATAACAGGGCTATTGTGGGCAATATCCTGCTGATTTTTCCTGATACAGGCGAACGATATTTATGAATTTATAAACTAAAAGCTCAAAACGCAAAACTAAAAACACAACTCAAAGCTCAAAACTATTTTTTAACATGGGATACAAAGAAAGCGGAGTTAAGGGAGGCAAAATCGGAGTGCAAGAATTGGCAGCTCAGCTGACGATGAAGAGAAGAGAAAGAAAGGATAAAATAAAGAGATTTAAATTTTAAGCTGTGGATTTGACTTTTGAGATTTTAGATTTGAGTTATATTTGGATAAGAAAAGAGATGGTTGATTAAACAAGCGATGGAAGATAAAGGATTCTAACGTATAATTCGGAATAAATTATTAGGTTAAATAGTGAATATAAAACGATTATTAATCTATTCCTTTGTTATTCTATTTCTGGGGATTACGTTGCGCTTGGTTATGCCTTCATTTCTAAGCGGCCTTTCCTCGCCTATGGGTTCTATAAGAAGGGCGAGTAATCTAGTATTGGGACTGTTGCATTACCCCCGGATATATAAGGAATATCAAAGACTCCTTGCTAAGGATAGAGAGATTAGTTTTTACGAGAATTACAATCAGTCCTTAAAGGAGGAAAATAAACGCCTAAGGGCCATGCTCAATATGCCGCCGACCGCTGGTTTTGATTACATATTCGCCGATGTTATCGCAAGTCCCTTATCTGGTAAAGGAGACTTTTTTTATATAGATGCAGGTAAGGATAAGGGGGTAAGGGTTGGAATGGGGGTTATCTTGTCTGGCTATGTTGTTGCTGGCAGGGTGGTCGAGGTGAGAAAACATATTTCGAAGGTATCGTTTTTATGGAATGTAAATTTTTCCTGTGCTGCCATGGATGAGTTTTCTAAAGAAGAAGGAGTGGTCGTTGGCGGCAGGCCTGTGCGTCTTAGGTTTCTGAGTCAGAAGAGCCATGTAGAGGTAGGTGATGTAGTAAGGACATCTGTATTGAGTCTATTTTTTCCGCCGGGATCGCTTATAGGTGAAATTGTAGGTTTTAAGTGCAAGCCAGGACAAGTGGAGTGTTTTGCGGAGATTCGTCCGTGTATAGAAGGAATGTCTATTTATCAGGTTATAGTACTGTCTCCCAGAAGAGATACGGGTTTATTAGAATAATCCTTTTATTTTGCCTCTTTCTCTTTGATATCTCTTCAGGGATGCCCATATCTTTTTCTTTTCTATATGCTACTTTAATATCTGATTTTTGGTTGATAATCTTATGGGCGTTACTGTGTGATGCATTTGTGGGAGGTTTCCCTGTTTATCTGCCTATAGGATTGTTAATATCCCTTGTTGTTTGTAAGGTAAAAAAGATCTGGATAAGATTTATTTCCCTGACTATTTTGCTATGGGTGGTTTCTCCAATGTCTATGATGCCGTCAGGTTGGGGTTTGGCGCTGACTCTCTTTATATATGGGGCTTGGTCAGTCTATGGACAAGATATTGAGAATTAACATACTACGCTGGACAATAGTTGGGATGTGGTTTTTATTGTCTATGGGCCTGTTTCATTTACAGGTTTTGCGTTGGCAGTATTACTATAAAAAGAGCCAGGAGAACTTTGTCAGAATGATTCCTTTGCCTGCACCCCGTGGGGATATTCTCGATAGAAAGATGCGCGTGCTGGCCTATAATACCCTTGCCTTTGATGTTGCGATAAACCCACAAGCAAAGGATAGGGAGATCGCTTTTAAGGTCCTGGCGCGCTTATTGGATATTTCCATAGATAAACTCAAAAAAGAATATAAAAAAAATTATCTTGCTCCCTTTATTCCGGTAGTAATCTATAGAGACATACCCAAAAAGCTTGCCCTAAAAATAGAGGAGTTGAGGTTTGTTTATCCTCAGATAACTGTTTTGATAAGACCCAAAAGGGTCTATCCCTGGGGAGAGGTTGTTTCACATGTACTGGGATATGTACGACCTATAGATAAACAGCGCCTGCGTCTTTTGAAAAAATACGGCTACTCCAGGCGCGATGAGGTGGGCTACACCGGAGTAGAGGAGGAGTATGACCCTTATTTGAAGGGCCGTCCTGGGCTGGTAAAGATTGCAGTAGATAGTCGCGGAAGAAAAGTAGAATTGTTATCCGAGAAGCTGCCTGAAAAAGGGCAAAGCCTTGTATTGACGATAGACAAGGATATCCAGGAGATTGTGTTCAATCACCTAAAAGGCCATAATGGCAGTGTAATTATGATGGACCCTTTTTCGGGTGAGGTCCTGGCAATGGTGAACTGGCCTTCCTATGATAATAACCTGTTCCTATCTGGCAGCGACAATCAGAAAAAGACGGCCATCCTCAAGGACCAATCCTTTCCCTTGCTTAACCGTGCTATGGCTGGTCTTTATCCGCCTGGTTCAACCTTTAAGATACTGATGGCCGCGGCCGCACTTGATTCTGGCATCATTAACATTAATACGAGATTTTACTGCCCCGGATTTGTTAAATTGGGTGGAGTGCGGTTTGGGTGTGTGCATATTCATAAAGATGAGAATGTAATTGAGGCGCTTGCCCATTCCTGTAATGTCTTTTTTTATAATCTTGGTGTCAAGCTTGGTGTGGATAATATCGATCTATATGCGGAGCGCCTTGGTGTGGGAAGAAAGACGGAAATAGACCTGCCAGGTGAAAAGAATGGCCTGTTGCCAGGGAGGAGATGGAAGCAACAGACCCTGCATCAAGGCTGGTTTGAGGGTGATACCCTCAATCTCTCTATTGGTCAAGGGTATCTATTAATGACCCCGATCCAGGTCCTTATGCTGGGTGCAGTGGTTGCCAATGGGGGATTTATAGTAAGACCTTTTGTAGTCAAATATTCAGGAGATTACGAAGTAAATTACACTAGCAAAAAAGACACAGGTATTCCTAGAGAGGTTTGGAAAATAGTTGAAAACGGTCTGGAATCTGCCGTATCCTTTTCGGATGGCACGGCGCACATTTTGTCTTCCATAGATGGGGTGCGGGTGGCTGGTAAGACAGGTACTGCGCAGAGTAAGCCTGGTAGGCCTGCCCATGGGTGGTTCGTCGGATTTTTCCCGGTAGAACGGCCTAAGTATGCCGTGGTCATATTTTTGGAATACGGAAAGAGTAGTTATTATGCCTGTGAGCTTTTGAAAGAAATAATAGAAGAGATGGTGACTAAGGGATTAGTTTAGACAGCACTTTATTTGAAGAGGAAATGTGAGGCTGATAGTATATTTCTTTTTTCCTTTGTTCCTTGATATAATGGCTAGAGGAAAATGTTAAGGTATCGAGGGATTGAGGAAGAAGATAATTTGGAGGTTAGATCATAGAAAGGCTATATCTGTGTAAAGAGGATTTGCATAATCTGAGGTGAAACGAGGTTAGGCTATAAATATACTTAGGCTATAAATATACAAAGAAAGGAGATGTAGATATGAGGCTTAGGCAACTATACGATAAGGTGATAGAGATAGGGATTGAACATGATCCAAGGGATGGGGATAGCATTGAGGCAGTGATGGCCAGGTGGGAGAAGGCCTATAGCCAGTTGTCTGATAAAGAAAAGGAATTTTTTGATAAGGAATTATTAAGGCATCCATTTGCGGATACCCGCATACTCAATGGTACCGGAGAGGAGGAGATAGAATCGGTCTTTGTCGGGATAGATATCGATGTCTCTGAGGTCGTATTGGTGGATAGAATGAGGGAGAAGGGCGAAAGGATAGACGCGCTAATATCCCACCACCCATCGGCTCGAGCCTGGGCCCAGTTTTACGAGGTGATGGATATGCAGACCGATATATTAGAGCACCTTGGTGTCAATCCTGTTGTCTCTGAAAAGTTGCTTCAGGAGCGCAAGGCCCAGGTTAAGAGGAAGGTAATGCCTGCCAATCATTTTCGAGGTATCTCAGCGGCTCAGATACTGCAGATCCCCTGGATGTGTGCCCATACCCCGGCAGACAACTGTGTCTACGACTATCTAAAAGAATTGTTCGAAAGGCAGGCGCCTCGCAGCGTGGGCGATATCATAGATATACTCTATGAGATTCCAGAATATCAGGAAGGCGCCAGGCGCGGAAGCCCTCCAGTTATATTACTGGGGAATAAATCTAACCGGGCAGGCAAAGTCGCCCTTGAAATGACTGGCGGGACAGAGCCCTCAGTTGAAAATTATCAGTATCTTGCTCAGTCTGGAACCGGAACTATTGTCGGTATGCACTTCAGTGAAGAGCACTATAAAAAGGCAAAGGAGGCCCGTCTGAACCTTATCGTTGCCGGGCATATGGCAAGTGATACCCTTGGGATGAACCTGCTCCTAGACGAGATAGAGGCATCGCTTGGCCACTTGAATATCCTATCAGGCTCAGGATTCTACAGGATAAGCCATAGGTAGTGATTGCTTACAGGCATAAGGGGTAATTTTATGCGCATAACTGTACTGGGGGCCGATGGCCAGCTCGGGACGGATGTCCTTGATTTGCTTTCGAAGGATTTGCCTGTCAACGGCCTTACAAGAGAGGACTTTGATGCCACTGATAGGGATGTCTTTAGACAGCTGAGGCCGCTTTTGGAGAATAGCGATATAGTGATAAACTGTGTCGCCTATACGGATGTCGACAGGGCAGAAGAGGAGGAGGCCCTGGCCTATAGGCTAAATGCAGAATTCCCTAAGGGTCTGGCAAAAATATTGGGGAGCTCTAATAAGCTATTATTTCACATAAGCACTGATTATGTCTTTTCAGGACGTTTGGGGCGGCCTTATAGAGAAGATGATACTCCTGATCCGATCAATGTTTACGGGAAGACAAAGCTGGCAGGTGAAAGGGCCGTCTTGAGCTTATGTCCCAGACACTTTATATTTAGGACGGCTGGTTTGTTTGGTAAGGCAGGGCCAAGCGGCAAATCAGGCAATTTTATAGACACGATAATAAAGCTCGCCAGAGAAAGGGCTTTGCTAAAGGTCGTTGATGATCAGCTAACCAGTCCCACCCATACCTTGGATGTGGCCAGGGCAATAAAAGTCTTTATTGAAAAGGGTGTTGGAGAATACGGAATATTTAATGTGGTAAGCAGTGGATATTGTTCGTGGTATAAATTAGCGAATTATATTGTGCAGCGGCTTGGCATAGAGACGCAGGTTGTTCCGGTCTCTTCGGACGAGTTTCCCAGACCAGCAGCCAGACCGAAGTTTTCTGCCCTTGATAATTCGAAGGTATCGAAATGGTATAATATGCCTTACTGGCAGGATGCAGTAGAGGAGTATCTCAGGATAAAGATGTTGCTGCCGAAAGGAGAGAGATAGTGCCGGAGCTGCCTGAAGTAGAAATAATAGTAAGACGTATAAGGAAGGTATTTCTAGGATCGGTTGTCTCTGATATTGTTTTGCCTTCTAAAAGGGCTATATCTTCAATGGGCAAGTTGCGTCAGAGACTAGTGGGCCAGAGGTTAGAAGATGTCTTAAGACGAGGCAAGGCGATGGTCTTGAAGATAGGCCAGGGTTTTCTCATCGTCCACCTGCGTTTGAATGGTCAGGTCTGCATTGTACGTGATATGCCCAGATATTGCATCTTTGGGATGTTGTTTGAGGAAAAGGAGTATAATCTCTATATATGTGATTTTCGAGGCCTTGCCCAGGTAAAGTGGGTCGAAGACATCGATGAGGAGGAATTTATTAAGGGCCTTGGTCCGGATGTCCTCTATGACGATCTGCCCTTTGATTACTTCTATGATAGGCTCAAGAGGAATAGAGGGAGTATAAAGACCCTGCTTATGGATCAGCGTTTTATCTCGGGTATAGGGAATATCTACGCAGTCGAGGCCTTGTTTCGGGCAGGTATATCGCCACATAGGCCGGCCTCTTCTCTGTCTCGAGAAGAAGCAAAGAGGCTGCATAGGGCCGTAAAGGAGGTAATTTCCTTGGCCGTAAAGAGGGCAGCAGTCCCTGAAAAGTACCTCAAGGACGATTCGCATAGTCCTGCAAAGAAGGCCTCCTGGGAGTTCTTCGTATATGGCAGAGAAGGACAGGAATGCAGGGTTTGTGGTGGTAAGATAAAGAAGATGAAGATAGCAGGTAGAGGGACATACTTTTGTCCGAATTGTCAGGTATGATATGGATGGATTGTTCAGGATCATAGATGCCAATATCAATAGGGCGCAAGAGGGCCTCAGGGTAATTGAGGATTTCTATCGTTACCGATTTGACGAGGAGGATAAAGAGGCCCATAAGAGGCTGCGCACCCTGCGTCACAGGTTCTCAGAGGTTGCAAGGTCCCTGACAGAGTCCTACCCACTCCTGAAAGAGAGGGATACGGATTCGGATGAGGGCAGGTCTAATAGCATTTCTTCCTATCGAGAGAAATCTGATCTGGTTTATGCCAATTTTCAGAGGGTTAAGCAGGCATTGCGGGTTATCGAGGAGGCTATGCGGCTTGTGCCTGATATAGGTGCCTCAGAGCTGGTGCGGGAGATTCGATTTCTTGTCTACGATTTGGAGAGAGAGCTGCTGGGGGCGGATATCGATAGCAGTGGCCTGGATAGGAGGGGATTGTTGCGCAAGACAGAGGGCACCGTTAGGCTATATCTTATATATGATCTTGACCTACTTAAGGGGATGGGCGTTGAGAATAAGAGGCTGTATGGGTTTGCTAGGGAATTATTAGAGGCAGGAGTCGATATCCTTCAGCTCCGCTTTTCATCGGATATAGATGATGCCCTGGTACTGGATCTGGCGAAGGCGCTGGTGGCTATGACCGAGGGGACAGATAGGCTTATTTTCGTAAATAATCGTGCGGATATAGCCAGGCTCTCTGCTGCGAACCTCCACATCGGCCAGAGGGACATTCCCCCTGCCGATGCAAGGAGGATAGTCTCTGAGACAACGCTGATAGGGCTTTCCTGTCATTCAGATGAAGAGATATTGAAGGCCCAGGAATTGCCTGTAGATTATTTTACTATTGGACCTATATTCAAAACGGCTACTAAACCGGATTACAAACCAGTAGGGATTAAGTTGGTGGAAAGGTGGCATAGATTAGAGAAACCCTTTGTCGTAATAGGTGGCATAACACTGGAAAATCTTTCCCCTATATTGGAGTTTGGTCCAATGGCAGTGTGCGTGTGCAGGGATATACTCTGCGCCGAGGATCCGCTTGTCAGGGTGAGGCAGTATAAGGCAGTGCTTTCCTCGATTGAAAAATAGTCTATTTTTTGTTTGACATCCAATGCCCTGTGTGTAAAATAAGATAAATTTTCGGAGAGCAGGGGAACGTTTATGGTGATTAAGTTTGTGATATTTTTCCCAATCTACCTGATAGTCTTGCTCATAGAGATGCTAAGGGCAAATCTAGATGTAGCAATGCGGGTCATTAACCCTTCTCTGCCGATAAATCCCGGTATTGTTGAATTTAAGACAACATTAAAGTCCGATCTTTTGAAATTTATATTGGCAAATTCCATTACCCTGACGCCAGGTACGCTCACAATGGATGTGAAGGATAACTCTTTTTTCGTACACTGGATAGATGTAAAGGGGAATTCCGGAGATGACTATAGGCGTGCCATCTGTGGCAGGCTTGAGTCGATATTGAAGAGGATAGAAGGATGAGTGCATTTCTGATAATAGTAACCATTGGCGTTGTGTTTGCTGGCCTGCGTTTTATTTTGGGGCCGCGGTTTTTCGATAGGATGGTGGCTGTAGATATCCTGACTACTATACTGGTATCAGCAATGGTGGTCCTGGCGGTTGTGCTGGGTGAGAGGATATTTCTGGATGTGGCGCTGGCGCTGGCAGCCGTGTCTTTTGTGGCGATGGTTGTGTTGGGAAGGTTTATCGAGGGATGAATACGATAGGTAATGTGTTGATTATCATAGGCGGCCTATTTATGGCGCTTTCTGGTTTGGGGATACTTCGTATGCCAGATGTCTACAACCGCCTTCAGGCTGGTACGAAGGCCTCTACCCTGGGTGCGATATGTACGGTTGTTGGGGTTATGTTTTTGAGGCCAGGGTGGTGGCTGGAGTTGCTGGTGGTGCTTATTTTGCTTTTGTTGGGCGCGCCAGTGGCATCTTCGGTATTGGCTAGGGCGGTCCACTCAGAGACCGACTACAAAGCAGTGCTGGTAAAAGATGATCTAAAGGAGAAGGAATAATGCCTTATCTGGATGTAGTGGTGATAGTGTTAACGGGTATCTTTGCAGGGATAGCGGTCCTCTCAACGAGCCGCATTACTGCTGTGCTTTCCCTGGCGGTAATGAGCATAGGGTTGACCGCCAGCTTCTATCTCCTGCAGGCCCCTGATGTGGCTATGGCCGAGGCAGTAGTAGGGGCAGGGCTCTCTACGGGTCTGTTTTTATTTGCTATAAGGAGACTGTGATGCTGGAGGGGATGAATAGGAAGTACAACATATCTGGGATAATAGCAATTCTTGGGGTGATTTTTTTCTGCGGCACATTGGCAAAGCTGCTCTATACCGAGGTCCCCTTTGGAAAGGATAAAATGAATGTGGCCAAGGAATATGTAAAGATGGGCGCAAACTCCACGGGTGCCCAGAATATGGTTACCTCTGTAGTCCTTTCTTTCAGGGCATTGGACACGCTGGGCGAGGTGACTGTATTGTTTGCCTCTTCTATGGCAGTCGGCCTCTTGCTCCTGCCGGGTGGGATTATGTGGCGGAGGAAAGAGAATTTTGTCCTCGCATTTGCGAGCAAGTGGATGCCCTACCTCATAGGACTTATCGGTATCTATATCGTCCTTCAGGGACATCTGACACCAGGGGGAGGATTCCAGGGAGGTGTTATTATCGCAACCGGTATAATGCTCTATTTCCTGCTTTCAGGGGTAGAGATGAAGAGGGATAGGCTGGTCCATATCCTGGAGGCCCTTATGGGTGCGGGATTCGTTGGCATTGGTCTCTGGGGCCTCTATAAGAATGGTTCGTTCTTGTATAATTTTCTCCCTCAGGGCAAGGTGGGCGAATTATTTAGCGCAGGTATACTGCCTATGCTATATATATTGATAGGGATAAAGGTGGCGAGTGAATTTACGGCTATACTGGCCAGGTTTACCAGCAAGAACGAGGAATAGCTATGAATCTGGACTTTTATGCATTATCCATATTTTTGATAGGCGCAGGGTTGGCAGGAATATTCCTTAACCGGGATTTTGTAAAGATTCTGGTCAGCATATCTGTACTGGAGTCAGGGGTCAATCTGTTGCTTATAAGCATTGGTTATGTCCAGGGGAGACTGGCGCCGATATTGTTTTCGCAAGAATTAAAGGCCTCAGCAGTAGGCAAGGTGGTCGATCCGGTTCCTCAGGCGCTTGTGCTTACGGCGATTGTTATAGGCCTTGGCTTGTTGGCCTTTGGATTGTCCCTGGCGATATGGATGGCAAAGAACTTCGAGACAACCGATGTCTCTGAACTCAAGAGATTAAGAGGGTAGTTATGGAGAAGTTTCTCGTGCTTGTATTCGTTTTACCGCTTATTGCGGGATTTGTTTCCTATATAGCTGGTTTAAAGGGGAATCACCTTTCTAAGATATTTACGGCCATTGTACTTTTGACCAATCTTGTCCTTAGTTATAAGATCTTCAAATATGTAATGGCCTCTGCAGACAATCGCATCATTGCCGTGTTTTCAGGGTGGATGCCGCCCCTTGGTATAAACTTTTATGCAGATAGTATAGCGGTTATATTCTTACTGTTTGCGAATCTATTGGCCTTTGCCTCATTATTCAGTGCAAAGCTCAGCTATTCGAATAGATTCCATGGCCTGATATTGCTCCTTACCGCGGCATTAAATGGCCTGATATTAAGCGGCGATATATTCAATATATTCGTCTTTTTTGAGATACTCTGCCTTGTTTCGTTTGCCCTGGTTGCCTATTACAGGAAAGCGGAGTCCATAGAGGCCTCTGTAAAGTATTTCGTCCTGGGCAGCATTGCCTCAGCGATGCTCTTGATAGGGATTGCCCTTATATATGCTAAGACCGGCACCCTCAATTTGGCCCAGATTGCAGATATGGCGCCTCAGTGGAGTGGATTGTTCAAGGCGGTTGTATTTGGGCTCCTACTGGTTGGTTTTGGGGTGGAGGCCGGCATCTTTCCGATGAATGCCTGGCTCTTCGATGCCCACCCAGCCGCCCCTTATCCGGTTTCTGCACTGCTTTCTGGGATTGTGATAGAGGTGGCACTCTATTTATTCTTGAGGATAAAATCTCTATTTTTTGTGGATCCTTTATTCAGTCTCGTTTTGTTACTCCTGGGTCTGGTTACCTTTGCTGTTTCAGAACTGGTGGGCTTTTATCAGAGGGATGTAAAGAGATTGCTTGCCTATTCATCGGCAGGCCAGATAGGGCTTATGCTTATGGCCTTTTCTCTGCCCACAAAGATAGGGATGTTTGCAGGGCTGTTGTTGTTTATAAATCACCTGTTGGCAAAGGGCCTTCTGTTTATATCGGTTGGCTCGATGTCTGATAGATCAGGGGACAGAGATATAGATAGGTTTTCAGAATCTGCCAGTTTTGTTGATAAGGTCGCAGTCCTGGCAGGGGGGCTTTCTCTCCTGGGCGTGCCACCCTCTATTGGATTTATGGGCAAGGTCCTCCTGTTCATTGCCCTGGTAAAGGCAGGATTCCTTGCCTTTGCTCTATGCCTTATTCCTTTCGTTGTACTGGAGGCCCTTTATGTGATGCGTCTAGTAGGCCGTACCCTTGCCTCCAGTGGAGATGGCCGTATAGAATGCCCTGGACAGGTCGTTGTGCAGTGGGTATTTACCTTTATCATAATTGTATTACCCATTATCGTCAGCAGGATGTCTATTCAGACAGATAAGCTGAACCTAAATGGGTTTAATAAACAGGACTATCTCTATGGGATGGCTTCTCAGCTATTAAAAGGAGACAGGTTATGATGTTGCTCGATATGATAAAGGCAGACAACCTTGCTTTCTTCTTTTCTGTACTAACAATAGGATTCTTCGTTGCCAATACTATATTTCTGATATTTTCAGGAATAAAGAAAGGAATTGTATTAAATACAATCCTTAGCCTATTTTTAACGATGGTCTTGCTGATGCTCTACGCCACACACAATATCGTGATATTCTTCGCCCTCTGGGAGATGGCCACCTGGTTGACCTATCTTTTGGCAAACAACCCCAAAAAGTCCAGTAAATACCTTTGGGCATCGCTTCTGGCCGAGTTCTTTATGCTTATCGCAGTGGCAAGGACAGTGGCCTATGGTTCATATGACATTGCAATGGTAGCTCATGTGGATCCGCTGAATCTTATAATGTTCTGTCTGCCGTTTATCGTAAAAAGCGGGATACTTCCATTTAACTTCTGGGTGACAGACCTTTACACGGGTTCAGATAAAAGATTTGTTGCCTATTTATCCGCTATTATCGGCAAACTGGGTATCTTTGGCATTTTGCGGGTATTCCTATTGAGCCCTGGCCTTATTCCTGAATGGTTTATCTATACATTTATTTATCTGGCCGGCATCACTGCTGTTTGGGCCACCTTTAAGGCCGTTGGGAGCGAGGATGCAATTGAGTCTCTTTCCTTTTCAAGTCTCTCTCAAGTTGCATTTATCTTCGCCTCTGTATTATTAATGAATAAATCCGCCCTGATAGGTGGGTTGGTCCATTATCTGAATCATATGTTGATAAAGATGGGGATGTTTATGGCAGTCGTATACATATGGGCCAAGACCGGTACTACTGAATTCAAACGCTTGGGAGACTTTGTGTCGAAGATGCCCTTTAGCTTTCTGTTCTTCCTTATGCTTGGAATATCCCTGGCAGGTGTTCCGCCCATGGGAGGTGTTATATCCAAGTGGTTTATGTACGAAGGATTCATCGAAGAGTCAAAGTTATTGGCGGTCTTGTTGTTCTTCGTGGCCGGGGTAGGCTCGTTCCTTTATGTCTATCGACTCCTTCATTCTATATTTTTGGGAAGAAAGAAGCCAAGTATAGGCCTGGTAAGTGAGATGAATATACTGGCCATACTCCCCCTGGCGGCGAGCGCGCTTATCAGCTTCCTTATCGGGGTATATAGCAGGCCGTTTATCCGTTTTGCTGCAAAGGCCCTAGGGATGGATTTTTCCGAACCTCGTACAGACATTGGTTTTGCCTACATAGGCATCGTCTCTGCGGTATTTGGTGCATTGATATTGTTTGCCGTTGTGTTGTGGCTCCTGTTGCCCAAACACAGATATGTCCCTGACACTGAGGGGTACACTGCTGCTGCATATCTGCCGAAGGACATCCAGCATTGGGATTACAGCTATAATTTCTACGCCCCTGTTGTCAGATTAGGAGATAAGTTTGTTAGGCTCTTCTCACTAGATTGGCTTGCGCGATTCTGGAAAGAGTACATCGCTGCAATAGGTGAACTTTTCAGGGGAATATATAGTGGGTCCCTAAAACTATATGGATTTTATCTGATGAGCGTTATAGTATTAGTCCTGTTTCTTAAGGAGATGCTGAAATGAATAGCGTTTGGTTTTTGGTCTTTTTACCGCTTATCGCATTTTTAATAGGCATATCCTTTATGGGCATAGGTACCAGGATAGTCGCCAGGATACAGAGGCGATACGGTCCGCCCCTGATACAGCCCTTTATAGATGTGATAAAGCTCCTTTCAAAGGACTCTATCTCCTATGGCTGGGTCTTTGATATGGGCGTATGGATGGCTTTGGCAGGGGCTGCTTTGGTCGTATATTTCGTTCCGTTTGCAGACAATATTGTCCTTTCCGGGAAGGCAGATGTAGTTGTACTTATGTACATATTGGCTATAGCCCCTCTGGGAATGGCCCTTGGTACGGCCCAGGCGAAAAACCCCTACGCCAGCATCGGAATATCGCGCGCACTTATGCTTATGCTGGGCTACGACCTACCGCTTGTGATGGTTATACTTGGCATAATTACCTATACTGGCAGCGCAAGCTTTGCAGATATACTCTCTGCCCAACAGGGTGGGATAGGTAATTGGTATATATTTAGACTACCATTGTTTGCTATCGTCTATTTTTGGGTAATGATCGCTGAAATGGGCAAACATCCCTTTGATGTATTGATTGCACCGAGTGAGATTGCCTCTGGCCCTATGGTGGAGTTTTCTGGGAAATATCTTGGTTACCTTTTTATATATATGGCCCTGCACTACTATGCTGCCTGTGCCTTATTCGTAAACTTCTTTATGGGTGGGGCGGCAACGTTTATTGAATTTTATCTGAAGATGTTTTCGGTATTCTTTGTCCTCATATGCATAAGTGCGGTAATGGCCAGGACCACCACCCAGCGGGCCGTTTATATGTACTGGACAAAACCAGTGGTCCTAGCATTTATTGGCTGGCTGGCATATTTGGGATGGCGAATCTTCTAGGAGGGATAAAAATGGCTGAGTGCCCTACGAATATGGAAGTGGCGAAGGAAAATAACTCGATATTGAGGGCCTTTGCTGATTGGGCTAGAAAGAATTCTATCTGGTTGCTCCACTATTGTACCGGTTGTGGTGCAATAGAGCTTCCGCCTACTATGACTGCAAGATTTGATATGACCCGTTATGGCTTTGCCCCTATGGCAACGCCTCGTCAGGCCGATGTGTTGCTCATAACTGGTTATCTATCTCTAAAAACACTCAAAAGGGTTATATGGTCTTACGAGCTTATGCAGGCCCCAAAGTATGTCATTGGGTTTGGTTCCTGTACGATGAACGGAGGGCACTACTGGGATTCCTATATAACTATAAACCGTCTAAGCGACTACATCCCCGTCGATATATACATAGCCGGCTGTATGCCTAGACCAGAGGCAGTCTTAACCGGTATGCTCGAGATAAAAGAACGCATAAAAAAGAAACTCCCTGGCGGTTGGCTGGATTACGAAAAGAGATACGATTGGTATAAAGAAAATCAGAGAAAGATACTGTCAGACGTATAAGGAGAGGTTATGACAGAGAAGATAGATCTGATAAAATGGCTTGCCAGTCTAGGTATAAAGGCAGAGACAGCCAAAAATGGAATCATCTCTCTATTTGTAGAAAAGGGCCAGTTTATGCCTGTTATCCAGTCTCTATACACCAGTGGTTTTGACTACCTGGCAACCATAACCGCAGTCGACCTTATGGATAACAGGTGTGAGTTGATCTACAACCTTTATTCATTTGAATCGAATCAGAGAATATTCCTGCGCGTTGAGTTGTCATACGATGAAAAGATGCCAACAGTGCTTGAACTTTGGCCCAACGCCAGGTTTTACGAAAGAGAAATATACGAAATGTTTGGAGTTGAATTCACGGGGAATCCTGACTACAAGAGGCCCTTTATTTTCGAGGGCAACGATCCAGTAAGATTGGAGTTTCCTATGCGTAAGTCTTTTGATTCTATTAAGTTCTCATTGGAAAACTACGGAGAGAGGGATTATGGTGGACGAAAGAAAGGTTGAGCTGTTTATTGGCCCGAACCATCCTGGTGCGGCAGGTAATTCCTGTATGCACCTATGGCTTGAGGGAGATATAATAAAAAAGATCGAACCGGAATACGGCTTCCTCCATCGCGCCTTTGAGAAATTGATGGAGCATCGCAACCTTATGCAGAACGTCTCAATTGTGCCGAGGATCTGCGTACCAGAGCCAGACATAAATGAAGACGTATACTGTCGCTGTATAGAAGACATCTGCGATATAGAAGTCCCTCCCAGGGCGAAATACATTCGAACCATAGTCCTAGAGCTGGCAAGGATTACCGCTACCTTTCTCAACCTTGGTTTTATGTGCGGTGGTCTGGGTATTTATACGGTTATGCAGTGGGCCTTTGCCGATAGAGATTTTGTCCTGGATCTGTTTGAGTGGCTAACCGGCGCCAGGGTATATCATATCTTTATGATACCTGGTGGAGTCAGGAGAGATTTTCCTGAAGGCTTTGAGAAAAAAATAGAGCAGGTCCTGGATTATATAGAGAGGCGGCTCATCGATTACGACAGGACATTCTACCACAACAGCTTTTTCGTCTTCAGGACAAAGGGCAGATTAGTGATAGGAGAAAGAGAGGTAAAGAAATACTGTCTGAGCGGACCTGCCGCAAGGGCAGCCGGCTATCCCATCGATATGCGAAAGATACACCAGTACGAGGCCTATCCCGAGGTAGACTTCGACATCGTTACACTAGAAGACGGAGACGCCTATTCCAGGATGCTGGTAAAGAGGATGGAGATAGAACAGAGCATAGATATCATAAGGCAACTGCTGGCAAAACTGCCTGCTGGTGAGGTCCTGAATAAGCCGATAAACTACAAAAAGTGGATACCTCCTAGAGGAGAATCCTATCAAGTCGTGGAATCCACAAACGGCGAATATGGATATTATATGAGGTTCGATGGAGAATCGCCCAATCCATATAGGGTACATGTGCGCGGGCCCTCTTATACGACCGGCACAGCGATGATGCAGGATGTATTGATAGATAAACCCATTGAAGATATGCCTGTCTACCTTTCAAGCTTTGGAGTCTGTCCGCCAGAGATAGATAGATAGGGAAGGAATGAAAAAAGGAGAGAGAATGGCAAAGGGGTATACAAAATATGATCATAAAAAATCCTTGATAGAGCCTTTATTTGGTATAAAGAATCTATTTCAGAAGCCTGTTACAGTCAAGATCCCGCTAGAAAAGAAAGAGGTTTCACCTCGTTATCGTGGATTCCATACCAATGATCTAGATGCCTGTATTGGTTGCGGCAACTGTTCCGATATATGCCCGACATCAGCCATTACAATGGTCAAAGATTCCTCTTTACCTGAGAACCAACCTGGCAGGAAACCACAAAGACCCTGGATGGACTACGGACGATGCTGCTTTTGTGCCCTCTGTGTAGACGTCTGTCCCAGTGGTTCCCTGTCTATGACGAAAGATTTTGTTTGGATATCATACGAGGCAGACGACTTTTACTTTATGCCTGACAAAAAAGGATTGAACAACAAAGGATGGCAATCCGATCCAAAGACATCCATCTTCCATCACGAGGCACTGCCGGTTGAGATTATGCCTGCCGAAGAGCGCAAAAAAGACTTCTCCGTCATCACCAACGGTTACACCCGCGAGGATGCATTGTCTGAGGCAATGCGCTGTATGGAGTGCGATGTCTGTAGATTGGGATGTCCTGCGCGCATGAAGATAGGCGATTATATAAGAGAGATATATTTTGAACGATATGAGAACTCCATCAAGATAATGCTCGAAGACAATCCATTATCAGGCGTATGCGGTACCATCTGTACACATAAATGCCAGGATGCCTGCGCTATATCCTTAAGAGGAGATTCCCTTTCTATAATGTATCTGAAGGGTTATGCCGTCAAACAGGTGGATTACGACAAAATAGCCGAAGAACTTAAACCCAAACAGGAAAAAGGCAAGAAGGTAGCAGTCATTGGAGGAGGGCCTTCGGGACTATCCTGCGCCTTTTATCTCAGGAAAGAAGGCTATAGCGTTGACGTATACGAAAGGGAGGCCGAAGTCGGTGGAATGCTTAGGTATGGCATCCCGTCGTATAGACTCCCTAATGATATCATAGGCAAAGACGTATCTCTTATACAAAATATAGGCGTGAACATAAAAACAGGTGTTGAGGTAGGAAAAGATGTCTCTTTTGAGGACCTAATTGATCAATACGACGCTGTCTATATTGCCTGCGGTCTCCAGAAGGGTTTAAAGACAGGCATGGCCAATGAAGATGCAGAGGGGGTCTGGCAGGCAGTAGACTTTTTGGGCGACATAAGGAAGGGAAAGGACATACAGATAGGCAAGAAGGTAATCGTAATAGGTGGGGGGAATGTTGCAATGGATGCCGCCAGGACAGCGGTGAGGCTTCAGATGATGAAATACGGCAAGGTAGATGTTTCTGTGCTCTGTCTTGAAGGCTTTGACGAGATGCCTGCTTTTAAGGAAGAGATAGAGGAGACAATGGAAGAAGGGGTCAAAATACTGCCCTGTGTAGGTGCTCCGCGAGGCAAAGAAGGGATACTCGTTAAAGGTGGCAAAGTAGTTGGATTTAGAGGCTATCCCGTGAAGGCCCTGAGAGACCAGGAGGGGAGATTCAATCCCCAGTTTGAGGAAAAGACAATGGATTTTGAAGCCGATATGATTATAGAGGCAGTAGGACAGGGCCCTGATTTTGGTTTTATTCCACAGGACATCCAGAAAAAGATGGAGAAAGCTGGCTGGAGACTCAAGGTGGACGAGAACTATATGACCTCTATTAAGGGCGTGTTTGCAGGCGGAGATATCTGGAATACAAGGCGAGATGCAATATCGGCCATAGCAGATGGAAAAAATGCTGCTGAGGGTATTATAAGGTATCTGTCCTGAGTATCCTGCATCCTTTCCTACTGTGTATTGAGTATAAAATCTTTTCTATTATATAGATTTTGTCTATGGTATACTTTATAAATTCAGTTTTCCCTTAGGACAGGTTGGATTTGGAGGGATTGTTTATGGACAGCAGGATAGGGGAAATAAAAAGACAAACCAGAGAGACAGATATATCTTGTAGGATCGACCTGGACAATCCGGGTGAGATTGAAATAAATACAGATGTAGCCTTTCTGTCTCATATGCTGGAGCTCTCTGCAAAATTTGCCAATATCTCTCTGTTTTTAAATGCTAAGGGAGATGTCCAGGTTGATATTCATCATATTAATGAGGATATTGGTATTGTCATGGGACAGTGCCTTGCCAGTGCCTTATCCGATAAGGTCGGGATAAGGCGGGTTGCTAGTGCTTATGTGCCTATGGATGAAGCTATGGCAAGGGTGGTAATAGATATAAGTGGGAGGCCTTACCTTGTGTTTAATGTATTCGTTGCAGGGGTGGATAATATTATTCAGGCCTACTCATTTGATTATGCCCGTCAGTTCTTCATGGCATTAGCAAACCACTTAAAGGCAAATATTCATATAGATCTCCTGCGAGGCCGTGATTTTCATCATTGTATGGAGGCCATTTTTAAGGCCTTTGGTATGGCATTAAGAGATGCTGTACGCATAGAGAGTAAAGATATCCCGAGTAGCAAGGGAATATTGGATTAATTTGATAAGGAGGAGTGATGTCTAAGTATCTGGTTACTGGTGGTGCAGGTTTTATTGGTTCGCATATAGCGGTAAGACTTGTAAAAGATGGTCATGACGTAGTTGTTCTGGACAACCTTAGTTATGGAAAAAAGGAGAATCTTTCTGAAGTGATAGACGACCTTGAGTTTGTAGAAGGGGATATAAGGGACCTTGATTTACTCAGGAGAATTACGAAGGGAGTTGATTATGTAATACACCAAGCAGCCTTGCGTTCGGTGCCGCGTTCAGTAGAGGATCCACTTATTTACGACGAGGTCAATGTCCACGGTACTCTGAATTTATTTATTGCGGCAAGGGATAATGGTGTCAAACGCCTTGTCTATGCCTCTTCTAGTTCGGTATATGGGGATCAGCCGAGTTTGCCAGAGCGGGAGGATATGCTTCCGCTTCTTGTTTCACCATATGCAGCCAGTAAATTGGCCAATGAGTATTATGCACGGTGTTTCTACCACAATTATGGTTTTGAGTCAGTGGGCTTGAGATATTTTAATGTCTTTGGACCAAGGCAGAGTCTGGATAATCAGTATGCTGTTGTTATTCCAAAATTTATTACGTGTATCCTCAATGACGAGCCGCCTCCTGTGCATGGAGACGGTAGCCAGACGAGGGATTTTACATACATAGACAATGTTGTTGATGGAAATCTACTTGCCTGCCAGAAGGAAGGGATTGGAGGAGAGGTATTTAATCTTGCTTGTGGGCAAAGCTGTTCTGTCCTGGATCTGGTAAAGTACATAAATGAGATCCTTGGGAAAGATGTGAATCCTATCTTTACACCTCCCCGTCCTGGCGATGTCAAACACACCCTAGCCGATACGACAAAGGTAAGGCAATTGATGGGGTTTGAGTGTAAAATAGACCTTATGGAGGGTCTACGCAGGACAGTTGAGTGGTTTGCTAAACAATAGAGGCTAATATCTAAAAAAGGAGGAGAGGATGGTCTCATATAAGGAGTTAGGGTTTGTCAATACCAGAGAGATGTTCAAGGCCGCGATGGCAGGAGGATATGCAGTACCTGCCTATAATTTTAATAATATGGAACAATTACAGGCCATTATTACTGCATGTGTAGAGACACAGTCTCCAGTTATATTGCAGGTTTCTAAGGGGGCCAGGAATTATGCCAATCAGACCTTGCTCAGGTATATGGGGCAGGGCGCGGTTGAGATGATGAAGGAGATGGCAAGAGAGAAGGGCCTGAAAGAAATACCTATTGCCCTGCATCTGGATCACGGAGACTCTTTTGAATTGTGTAAGTCTTGTATAGAATATGGGTTTTCTTCTGTTATGATAGACGGTTCACACCTTCCATATGAAGAAAATGTTGCTTTGACCAAAAAAGTTGTCGAATATGCCCATCAATTTGATGTTACAGTCGAGGGTGAGCTGGGAGTACTTGCTGGAATTGAGGATGAAGTGGTAGCAGAGAAATCCACTTATACCCGTCCTGAGGAGGTAGAGGATTTTCTATCCAAGACAGGGGTAGATTCTCTGGCTATATCCATTGGAACCTCTCACGGTGCAAATAAGTTCAAGCCGGAACAGTGCACATTGAACGAGGACGGAATATATGTACCGCCAGAGTTAAGGTTTGATATATTGGCCGAGATAGAGAAGCGTATCCCTGGTTTCCCTATTGTCTTGCATGGATCATCTTCTGTGCCTGTAGAGGCGGTCAAGATTATCAATGCCTATGGGGGCAATATAAAGGATGCGATTGGTATACCGGAAGAGCAGATAAGAAAGGCTGCCACTTCAGCTGTGTGTAAGGTAAATATAGATTCGGATGGAAGGTTGTGGATGACGGCGGCCATTCGTAAGTACTTGGCTGAGCATCCAGAGGTCTTCGACCCAAGGAAATATCTTGGGCCAGCGCGTGAGGCATTGATTGCTATGTATAAGCATAAAAACATAAATGTACTTGGTTCAGCCAATCGAGTCTGATTTTCGCATATTGATAGTGTGAGGTTTATACAAGTTGGGTATATGCGTTCTGTAGTCGAACTCGATTCTGTAGTAAAGGTATTAGATAGCAAAGCGGTGTTAAATGGCGCGGACTTGGTTGTCTACGAAGGCCAGACCCTGGTGATTATTGGATGTTCAGGGACGGGTAAGAGCGTAACGTTAAAACACATCGTTGGTTTAATGGAGCCTGATGAGGGCCAGGTACGTGTGTTCGGAGAGGTTATATCAGGCCAGCACGAGCGTATTAAGAATCGTATAAGATTAAAGATAGGTCTGGTCTTTCAGGATGGAGCCTTGTTTGATTTTATGAATGTCTACGATAATGTTGCCTTTGTCTTACGGGAAATATATTCCCTGTCTGAAAAAGAGGTGAATCAAAAGGTTGAATGGGCCCTTGCCCTGGTGGGATTGGCAGGTATAGAGACTAAGATGCCATCTGAGCTTAGTGGTGGAATGCGAAAGAGGGTGGCTATTGCCAGGGCAATCGTTTACAAACCTAGGTTAATGCTTTACGATGAACCAACGGCTGGATTAGACCCTATTCGTGCCGATGCAATAGATAGCCTTATATTAAGGTTGAGGAACGAGGCCAAGACTACATCTATAGTTGTTACACACGACCTCAATAGTGCCTACAAAATAGCTGACAGGATATGTATGCTCCATGAGGGAAAATTTATTATAGATGGGACTCCAGATGATATTCGCAATACGGAGAACCCTATTGTCAGGCAATTTATTGAAGGCAAGTCCAATGGGCCTATTAGATTTTAGCCAGGCAGGAGTGGAGGGGGATTATGCGCAATATAGAGTTTAAGGTAGGGGCATTTGTCTTTCTTGGTATATTTCTGCTGGCAGTTTTTGTTTTAAAGGCTGGAGATATCCATTGGTTTAATAAGGGTTATTATGTAGAGTTTATATTCCCAAATGTTAGTGGATTAAAGATAGGATCTCCTGTGAGGCTGGTTGGTGTGGATATAGGCTCTGTGAAAGAGGTAAAGGTTGTATACAATGTCAAGGACAAGACATCTCAGGTAGAGGTCTATGCCTATATAAATTCCAACATTAAATTTCCCATAGATTCGCGTGTGGAGATCGTCTCTATAGGTTTACTTGGAGACAAGGGGATAGAGATAACCCCAGGCATTGAGTATAGCTCTATGGTGCGAGCGGGGGATATACTTTACGGGAAGAAGGAGACAGATCTTCAGGACCTGATCGAAGAGGGAGAAAAGATTGCCGTTGAGATAAGGAAGGGCCTTGCTACGTTTAATACGATAATAAGCGATAGCGAACTTATAGAGACTGTAAAGGGTTCCGTGGAGAGATTTGGGGCGGCTTCAGAAGAGATGGAGTCTACGCTCAAAGAGGTCAAAGACATTCTCTCTGCCCTGAAGGAAGGTAAAGGGACTCTAGGTCGTTTTATATACGACGATAGTATATATATCTTGTTAGAACTAACGGCTTATGATCTCAATCATAAATTAAATTTGCTATTAGACGATATCAAGCGCCATCCCTGGAAATTGTTTATCAAGACAAAGGAACGTAAGAAGAGAAAAAAGTAATTGAGTTGGCATAAGTAAGATCGACCTTATGGCTACGGCAAAGACTGTTTTTGTATGTCAGGAGTGCGGTTATAAGTCAATTCGCTGGTTGGGTAAGTGTCCTTCCTGCAATAGCTGGAATTCATTTGTCGAAGAAATGGAAGGAACAAAATTGTCTATTCTTGGTGTTCAAGGCAGTTCTCCTGTGCCGATGTCAAGTGTAGAGGCCCAGGATTACGAAAGGCTACCTACTGGACTTAAGGGACTGGACTTTATCCTGGGTTCTGGACTTGTTCCTGCCAGTGTGATACTCCTTGGCGGGGATCCTGGAATAGGTAAGTCCACGCTTTCCCTTGAGTTGGCTGCAGGGATAGCTAAGCAGTCTAAAACGGTGCTATATATCAGTGGAGAGGAATCTACAGCCCAGGTAAAGATGCGGGCTGAACGTTTAGGTGCTGTAAAGGACAATATCTTTGTCGTCTCAGAGACGAATCTAGATGATATCCTTTCCTCTATAGAGGAGACCAACCCTTTTTTGGTTATTCTGGACTCTATCCAGACGATTTTCTGGCCGCAGATAAATTCTTCACCCGGTAGCGTCTCTCAGGTCAGGGAGTGTGCCTCGCGGCTTGCCTTTCGGGCCAAGACAAAGGGTTTTTGTTTGTGGATGATAGGCCATGTTACAAAAGACGGTGCCATTGCGGGGCCACGTACCCTTGAGCATCTTGTAGATGTTGTGCTCTATTTTGAGGGAGAGGGATATAATGCCTTCAGGATTTTACGGGCCGTTAAGAATAGATTCGGTGCTACGAATGAGCTGGCAGTCTTTGAGATGAGAAACGAGGGATTGATTGAGGTGGAAAATCCTTCTGAATTTTTTATATCCAATTACAACCCTGGACAGGCAGGGGTCTGTATTACCGCTGTTATGGAGGGGGTGCGTCCTATTCTTGTTGAGGTCCAGTCTCTGGTTGCACCTTCATCTGGTTTTGGTGCCCCACTGAGGCGTTGTCAGGGATTTGATCCTAATCGGCTTTCTATGCTCCTGGCAGTTCTTGAGAAGAGATTGGGCTATAGACTTTATGAGTACGATGTCTTTGTTTCTGTGGCAGGTGGATTGAAGGTAAAGGATCCCGGGGGAGATCTGGGAGTTGTGATGGCAATAGTCTCTTCTTTGCGCTCTGTGCCCTTGCCAGAAAAGACAGTTGCAATAGGAGAGATAGGTCTTACGGGAGATGTGCGTCCTGTTTCGATGATGCAGCAGCGTATAAAAGAGGCAGAGAGGATAGGATTTTCCAATGTCATTGCTCCGGTCAATGGTCCTTTCCCGGTTGAAACTGCCCTTTCATTTCTGGAATAGTTTGACAGATGAAATACTCTGCAATCTTTAACTTTCCCCCTGTACTTAAGACGTATATATCTATAATCTAGGTTGCATTATGAAATTTTGGGAGTAAAATAGTCTAATCCACTCAATAGGCTTAAATCTCAGGGGGATGTGAGGTGGTAAAAGTAGAGAATCTGGTTAAGGTTTACGCTGGTGGGGTTAAGGCCCTTGATGGGGTGAGTTTTTCTGCTGATAGGGGTATAATTTTGGGACTGCTGGGGCCTAATGGGGCAGGCAAAACTACCACGATACGAATTATCTCTGGTTATATTTCCCCGGATGAGGGAACTGTCTTAGTAGAGGGGATAGATCTCCTGAAGGATCCGGCGAAGGCAAAGGCCCTTATAGGATATATGCCAGAGGCATTGCATTTCTATCCAGAATTAAAGGTGAGAGAATACCTGGAATTCAGGGCCTATTTGAAGGGCGTAGCTTTCAGGGCCTTGAAGAGGGAATTGGCCAGGGTTATGGAACTGGCATTTATAAAAGATATAGAAAATAAGTTGGTTTCAAGTTTGTCTAAGGGATATCGTCAGCGATTGGGATTTGCGGATGCCTTGCTTGGTTCCCCCAAGGTGATAATATTGGATGAGCCGACTATTGGTCTGGATCCGAATCAGATAATTAGGTTCAGGGAAAGCTTAAAGGCTGTTTCAGGAGATGCAGTGGTAATATTTTCTTCTCATATATTGCAGGAAGTAGAGGCATTATGTGACGAAGTGGTCATAATAGATAGGGGAAGGGTGCGTGCCCATGGCAGGAAGGATGAGCTCCTTTCCTCAGACAAAACAAGGACCTTTATAGTTGAGGCAAAGATTGAAAATGTGGAGTGTCTGAGTCGATTTTTGCCTTCCACAGTTGAAGCCCTGCAAGGCGGCTGGCTGCGCTTTAGGTTTTCTATACAAGAAGATATAAGGGAGGATATATTCCAAAGGATAGTCTCTTGCGGTGGTTCTGTTCGTAGGATGGAGTGGGAGAGGTCTGACCTGGAGGATTTATTTGTTTCTCTTACTTCTTGAGGAGGCGGGATTATGTTAAGACGGATTTGGGCAGTATTTTTGAAAGATCTGGAAGTATTTTTATACAGCCCTATTATGTATGTACTGTGGGCAGTGTTTTTGTTTTTTAATTCCTGGGCCTTTGTGAGTGTGCTGAATGTGCTTAATTCTCCTTCTGGTGCAGTGCAGATATACCCTGTGGAGGTGTTTTTTGGAGGAACGATATTTTTCTGGCTTTCTCTTTTGGTTCTCGTGCCACTTCTTACTATGCGTTCTGTTAGTGAAGAGATTCGAACTGGATCTATAGAGTTGTTATTTACTACTCCATTGAATGAGTTTGAATTTGTTATGGGAAAATTTCTGGCTGTGAATTTGGTTCTGGCAGTATTCTGGATATCAACCTTGGCTTATCCTTTTATGCTGGTTGGAAAGATAGATCTTTACTGGCCTGCTGTTTGGATTGCATTTCTAGGGGTTTTGCTCTTGAATTCTGCAATGAGTGCCTTAGGTATATTTTGCTCTACTATGACGGCCAATCAGGTTATCAGCGGCTTTTTGAGCTTTGTCTTGATAGCAATCCTATTTACTATAGGCATCTTTCAGAGATTTTCTATTGGAGTGGTTTCGAGGATATTGGGATATATTAGTTTAATTGAACAGTTTGATCCTTTCTCTTCGGGTGTACTTAATCTAGCCTCGGTTGTCTACTTTGTTTCTTTTGCTGTTTTGTTCTTGTTTATTTCTACTGTTTCTCTGGCGCATAGGAGGCAGCGTTTATGAGAAGATATCTGAATCATTTTGTGACATTGGCTTCTATTTTTATGCTGGTGGTTAGTTTGGTTGGTGTCAATATATTGGTCTATCGCCACAATAGAAAATGGGATTTTTCTGGTCAAGGTATATATAGGGTTTCCCAGAGGACAAAAAATATTCTCAAAAAGCTAAAACAGGATGTCTATATCTATGTCTGTTTTTCTCCAGTTCTCAGGGTAAGAGATTGGCTGAAGACGCTTTTAGAAGGCTATGAGAAGTCATCTAGTTATATACATATCGAGTTTGTTGACCCCGAACGAGATGTTTCAAAGGTAAAGTCTCTGGCCCTTAAATACAATCTGAATCCAACAAATCTTATAATTGTAGAAAGCGGTGGTAGACATAAGGTGATAGAAGAAAACCGACTTATTGAGATGGATTATTCTCCTGTGATGAAAGGTCAGCCTCCTGTCCCTTCAGGATTTAATGGCGAATCCGCTATTACCTCTGCGATAGTTTCTCTGACTCAGCGCCAGGCCCCGAAGATTATTTTTGTAAAAGGACATAAAGAGCTAAGTATAAACTCCATGGCCCCAGGTAAGGGGCTTTCCGAGGCGGTTGGTTTGCTTAAACAGGATGGATACGATGTTTCTGAGTCTGCTGTGTTACAGATAGACGTGGAATCCGTGGGAAAAGGGGTGTTAGTTTTACCCTCCCCTAAATTGGATTTCTTGAAAGAAGAGTTGGATAAAATAACCAGCATGCTTAAGTCAGGCTGGGGCATAGTTGTCTTAGCGGATCCAGGGATGAGCAAGGGGATCAGAGATTGGGTTGCTGATCACCTGAAGGTTGAGATAGGAGATGATGTCGTTGTGGATCCTCAGTTAAATGTTATGTCTCCGGTGGTACTTTTTGTGAATTATTATGGATTACACGAGATAACAAAGCCTTTAATTGGTAGCGCCTTGCTTTTTACTCAGGCCTGTTCAGTACGGCCAAAAAGGCCATCCAATAACGAGGAAGGATATGACCTTGAGCCAATACTGTTTACCTCTTCATCGGCCTGGGCCGAGAAAGATTGGAGATCTACTAACTATTCCTATGATAAAGATATTGATGAAAAGGGTAGAATTCCGCTTGCTGTCTGTGGCAAGGTTTCGGGAAGCAGAATTGTTGTGGTTGGGGATTCTGATTTTGCAACTAATGTCTCGATAGACAATTTGAATAATCGTTCCTTTTGGGTTTCTCTATTTGGCTGGGTCGTTAATAAAGAAGAAAACATTGGCATTTCGCCGGTTCCCATAAGGACATTGAGGCTAAATATGCCGGCCAGGGAGCTAAAGATTGTATCTATATGGTCAATAGTAGGGCTACCTTTGTTAGTGCTAGCCCTTGGTATTGTATTTGTATGGTTGAGGCGCAGGATATGAGACGCCTTTTGGTTTTATCAATACTTGCTGTTATTGTGGTTTCCTTTCTTTATTTGGACAGTAAATATCGTGTTTTGAGTGAGGATTCTCTATTTAGGCATCTGTTTTCACATAGGATTGTGAAAAAGGATTATGCTGCAAGATTTATCGATTCTCTGGAAAAGATAAGACTAGTTTATCATAACGACGAATACCAGATGAATAAAGCGGATTTTGATAATCCTTCGATCCATGATAAACTAGTTAAGTTTCTGAGTGCGCATTTTGTGCGGATGATAGATATACCTGATAGTACAAAACTTGAGGATTATGGCATATCCGATACAAATGGATTGGTTATGTTCGTTGGGGGTGGGCATAGTTACGTGATTAAGATTGGAGACGAGGTTATCTCTGGAAGAGGACGCTATGTCTTTGTCGGTGATGTGTTAGGTATAGTCAAGAGCGCGGATCTATTATTGTTTAGAGATATCTTTGGGAAGGGAGATCGAGATGATAGAGGAAAAGGTAAGGGAGTTGTTGAGTCTGGAGAAAGATGCCCAGCTAAGATTAACGCGGGCTCAGGTAGAGGCGGACGAGATTAAAAAGCATGGCCAAATAGAGGCAAAACGGGTCTTTGAAGAGGGACGGAGAAAGTTTATTGAGACTATGGAACATGACAGGCAGGCATTGCATAATCAACTGAAGCTCTATGAAGAAAGAATTTTGTCGGATGCATTGGAACAGGAGACTTCTATAAAAAATTATTATCAGGCCCACAAATCTTCAATAGCTGATGAGTTTGCAAGTTACATTTTAAAATTATTAGAGGGATTGGTGTGAGACACTATTCTGCTTTATATGGGAAATTGGGTGCGCTTAGGGAAAGTTTTCTCAATTTCGATGACATCCAGAGAATAAGTGATGCCGCAGACCTCAGTCAGGCGGTTTCTTATATGGCATCAAAGGGGCTTGTGAGATCGGATATCTCCAAGCCTAAGGAAATAGAGCGCCAGCTTCGTGAAAATTTTATAGCTAAGCTTATAAACTTTATGTTCTATGTAGCTGGTGCAGAAAAGGAATTGTTTGAATTTTTCCTCTATAGATACGATATATATAATCTCAAGATATTGCTAGCCCTGCACTTTTCTAAGCATGACAGGAATGTAGCAGATTATGTCTATCGAACGACTCCTTTATTTAAAAGATATGCCTTTCTTATAGACCGTGAGAATATTGTGGATAAGGATTTACTTCTTGCCTTTAATGGCACCAGGATATTTCCTTTTCTTATGCATGCCTATAGGCATTATAAGGATAAAGGGGATTTATTCTTTTTGGATACCATCCTGGAAGATGAATACTACCATGCACTTCTTGAGAAGATTAAGTCCGACAAGGACAGGGATCTATTAGAGGTATTTAGATATGTTTTGGTCGTGCATAATATTTTATGGGCACTTAGATTGCATTTTATATACAAGTTCTCAAGGGAAGAGATATATTACTATCTTGTTCTTCCATTACCTGGGGTTCCTACTCAAGGGTTCCTGGAGTTGTTTTCAACGGACTCCTTGGAGGATTTTAAGACTAAAATGGAAGGTTTTTCCCCTTATGTTTCTGGGTTGAATCTGAGGGGTAAATTTGAGGACTTAGAAGATGTAAAGAAGAAGATTTGGGATGCCTTGCTTGAATATCTGTGGCATAGGTCTAAGTCTGTTTCGCCATTTTCTTTAAGTGGTATTGTTGCCTGGATATTTGCTCAGGAAATGTTTTTGGATAAGGTGTCTTTTATCTTATACGAAAAATATTTGGCTCAGAATGAGATGGTTATCGCAGGTGTTGATATATAGGGGTTGGTTATGTTTTTTGCAGAAAGATTATCTCTTGGCCATATACTTTTGCTAGAGAAGGATGCATCTAAGTTTATCGAGGCTTTACTGGATACAGGCTTGGTACAAATAGAGGATACATATGACCTTTTGGATATACCAATACCCAAAAAATTTGATTTTAAGAATGAGAGTACGAAGTTAGATCTCCTTGAGTCTCGAGTTGAGGCCCTTTGCAGGATACTTGATGTCGATGTTAATTCTTTGTCAAAGGGAGATTGGTATGAATTTGTAAAGGATATTTCCCTTGAACCTTCAGAATTATCTCAACATATCGCATCGGATATAGATAGGGTTGAAAAAAACGTTACAGAAATAATTTCTCTTATAGAAAAGAGAAAGGAATTCATATTCAATGCAAATCAGATTTCTTGGTTCCTATCTATATTGGTTCATTCAGGACTGGAATACATTTATGAATTGAATAGAGAATTGATTTCCTATTGGATAGGCTCTATCCCTAAGACGAATCTTGCGGGGCTTTATGAGGCCCTGCATGATGTGCCTGCCGTAATTGAATATGCAAATGCATCCAGGGATAGGATGATGATATTACTTATCTCTATTCCTTCTTATGGTCAAAGGATCGCCTCTGCATTGAAAGCAGGAGGATTTCTTGAAGTGGATATCTCTGGCTTGGATGTCCACGAACCAATAAATACTTTGCTGGAAGATCTAGAGTTTGCTATATGGGAGGCAAGGGAAGAAATTGCTGAATTGACGAGTGTTTTAAATAAGAAAAGAGATATATTCTTTGAATTGTTGGCAAAGCTTTACAAGTTGCTTATGCTTGAAAGGCGTATTGTTAATGCTATGTCTATGTGTAGTGGTAGTTCCTTTTTTGTTGTTGTAAATATCTGGGTAAGGGAGAAGGACAGGGCTAGACTAGAGAAGGTGCTCAATCAGCGGCTTGATTCAGTTATAGAGTTTGATTGGGTCTCTCCAAAAGAGTTGGATATAGAACCTGAAAATGTTCCTGCTGCATTTAATGTTTCTGGACTCTGGGATTCATTTTTTAAGCTTATAGAGACATACGGTTATCCTGCTTTTAATGAGATCAACCCACTTTTTATCTTTACAGTTGCTTCGATTCTCATGTATGGCTTTATGTTTGCAGATGTAGGACACGGGTTAGTCTTGTTTGTATTGGGCCTTTTGTCTAGAAAGAAGAATCGGGTTTTTTCGGATATCTTGTCTTCGGTTGGAATAAGTTCGATTGTGTGGGGACTGGTATTTGGAAGTATCTTTGGTAGAGAGGATATTATCCGGCCATTATGGGTTGCCCCTTTGAGCGATCCGTTAAGGCCTATGATATTATCGGTAATAATTGGGGGAGTATATCTATCCATTGGCATGTTATTTTTTATCATAAATAAATTGAGGAATGATAATTATTTCGAGGCAGTATTTGGAGAATGGGGTTTAGGGACATTGATGCTATATTCTAGTCTATTTTTGATGGCCCTGTTTAGACACAGTTATCCATTTTTATTGTTTATGCTTTTTTCTGCACTTGGGATTATAATTTACGGCATATTAAGAGAGATGAGACATAAAGATATATCCGAAGTTTTGTTCACGCCGATAGAGGTGTTCATAAGTATGTTTGCCAATACTATTTCGTTTGTACGACTGGCTGCATTTGCAGTAAATCATGCTGCCCTAATGATAGTCGTGTTTGTACTAGCAGATATGCTAAAAGGGCTGGGGTTGAGCGGAATATTCTTATTCCTAGGGAATATCTTTGTCATTGTACTGGAGGCGGTGCTTGTAATGATACAGACCCTCAGGCTCCAGTACTATGAATTCTTTTCAAAGTTCTATACTGGTAATGGTCGGAAATTTATCCCTTTACGCTGGTAGGGATTATAGGTTATAATAAACACGCGGTTTTGGGGGCGTTTAAAAGGGGGGATAGATGCCAGAGCTAAGAAAAGATCCGGTCGTTGGCAGGTGGGTTATAATAAGCACAGAAAGGTCAAAGCGTCCTAGAGATGTATTTGTGCTTTCTGAGGATACAGAATTAAGCGGCAGAGAGTGTGCCTTCTGTTCCAATCCTTCGGATTATCCTGCCATTTTTACTTTATCGGATTCATCAAATCCAGATAGATGGCATATCACAGTGGTTCCGCGTAAAAATAGGATTCTTCAAATAGAGGGAGAAATAAACAGACGGGCCCATGGGCTTTATGATGTGATGAACGGTATAGGGGCTCATGAATTGGTTATAGAGACCCCCGAACATATACTTAACGTAGCTGATTTAAATGTCGAACATATCGATAAGATTTTTTCTGTCTATGCATTGCGCATTCGGGATCTAGAATCGGATGAGCGCTTGAGATATGTGCTTATTTATAAAAATTACGAAGGCAGAGGAAAAACTGGCACTATACTACATAGCCGTTCGAATATAATTGCTCTACCTATAAATCCAAAACGAGTGAAAGAAAAATTAGGAGGAGCAAAGCGTTATTATAACTATCATGAAAGGTGTATTTTCTGCGATATTATTCAGCAGGAAAAGGAACAGGCAGTAAGGGTAATAGATGAGAACGAAGATTTTCTTGCGATTGCAGCGTTTGCTAGCAGGTTTCCATTTGAGATGTGGATACTGCCAAAGCAGCATCTATGTGATTTTTATAAGATGGACCCAGCCAGCTATCGGAACCTATCTACTATCCTGAAGAGGGTTTTGTTAAAGATAAAGGTAGGATTAAACGATCCACCCTATAGCTGGGTGCTTTTCACGGCCCCCTTTAGAAAGAAGAAACGTCCGGGTTACTGGATGACGTTGGAAGAAGATTTCCATTGGCATATTGAGATAATTCCTCAATTAACTAAGATTGCGGGCTTTGAATGGGGCAGTGGATTCTATATAAATCCAATGCCTCCTGAGGATGCTGCTGATTTCCTGAAATCAATAGAGGTGGAAGTATGACTGAATTAAGGCAAGATCCAATCGTCGGTAGATGGGTAATAGTTCAAACTGAGTCTCCCTGGGATGTTGACGACTTTCATCAACACTATGTTCCTGTGGAGAAAAGGCATCCTGAAAAGTGTTTTTTCTGTCCAGGGCATGAACAGGATACGCCTCCAGAAGTATATTCTGTACCAGCTGTCGGAGAGGATTTCCCCTGGTCGTTGCGAGTGGTTCCAAATAAATTTCCAGCCCTTGTGATTGAACAGGAACTTGATAGCTGGCCGGTTGGACTCTATGATGCCTCAACTGGAGTGGGTGCCCATGAGGTGGTTATAGAGACTCCTGATCACTTCAAGACATTGGCAGATCTTTCATTTGAAGAGATAAGAGAGGTGATAAAGGCGTATAAAGCGCGGATAGAGGACCTTAAAAAGGATGATAGGTTTAGCTATATCATGGTGTTTAAGAATTTCGGTGCATCGGCGGGTGCCTCGATAGAACACGATCATTCCCAGCTGATTGCCCTGCCTATGATACCTAAAAATGTTAAAGATGAGCTAGAAGGGGCCAAGGCCTATTTTGACTACAGGGAGAGGTGTATCTTTTGTGATATGTGGAAACAGGAACGGGCTGAGGGTGAAAGGATAATTTATGAAAATGAATTTTTTATAACATTTTCTCCCTTTAGTGCTAGGTTCCCATTTGAGATGTGGATAGTCCCTAAATATCACTGTTGTGAGTTTTCCAGTATTGACGATGAAAGGACCTATGAATTAGCAAAGGCGTTAAAAGATGCTTTGATAAGGTTAAAGTTATTGTTACACAATCCTCCTTATAACTTTGTAGTGCATATCTCTCCTTTGAGAGGTAATTACGAATATTACCACTGGCATATAGAGATAATGCCCAGGATCTCTAAAGTTGCAGGTTTTGAGTGGGGCAGTGGATTTTACATAGTGCCCAGTACCCCTGAGTTATGCGCAAAGAGATTAAGGGATGTGATTTGGTAGATAATTTGGGACTTTTGTGTTATCATACCTATCGTAATCCTATATGTGGTTTATAACTTTTTTGTTGTAGCTTTAGTCTGAATCCTATAATTTAATTTAGCTTGCAGGAAAGGGCTAGATGGAGGTGGTAGTTTATGGCGAAAAAGACGATAAAGGATGTAGATCTTAAAGGTAAGACTGTATTGATGCGGGTGGACTTCAATGTCCCTCTTGATGAAGATGGTAACATAACCGATGACCGCAGGATAAGGGCGGCTTTACCTACTATAAAGTATGCATTAGATAATGGTGCGATAAAGATAATCCTGATGAGTCATCTTGGAAGACCGAAAGGAGAGGTCAAAGAGAATCTGCGTCTAACTCCCGTTGCAAAGCGCCTGGAAGAGCTTTTGGGGGAACGAGTCCTCAAACTCGATGATTGTGTAGGAGAGGATGTCAAGGATGCGGTCTCTTCGGCTGGTGAACGGATAATCCTACTGGAAAATCTGCGATTCCATATAGAGGAGACAAAGAATGATCCTGAGTTTGCTAAAGAACTGGCATCTTTGGGAGAGATCTATGTCAGCGATGCCTTTGGAACGGTTCACAGGGCCCATGCCTCTACGGTAGGGGTGGCTAAGTATCTGCCTGCAGTTGCAGGTCTGCTCCTTGAGAAGGAAATAAAGTACCTTGGGGAGGCTTTGGAAAATCCTGAGAGGCCTTTCTATGCCATATTAGGGGGGGCGAAGGTATCAGATAAGATAATGGTGATAGAGAACCTACTGACAAAGGTAACAGGCATCATCATCGGCGGTGGTATGGCCTATACTTTTCTGAAGTCCCAGGGCAGGCCTATAGGGTCTTCTAAGTTGGAGGCAGATAAGGTCGAAGTTGCGGATGAGATTCTTTCAAAGGCAAAAGAGAAAGGAATTGAAATACTTTTGCCAGTGGACCATGTGGTTGCAAGGGAGTTAAAGGAGGGGGTCGATACAGAGGTTGTTGAGGAGATTCCGGATGGGTTTATGGGACTGGATATAGGACCTAAGAGCGTGGAGTTGTTTTCAAAGGCCCTTTCTACTGCCAAGACGATAGTCTGGAACGGACCTTTAGGGGTCTTCGAGGTGCCTCCTTTTGATGAAGGGAGCCGTAAGGTAGCTGAGGCAATCGCTGATCTAGATGCCGTTAAGATAATCGGTGGGGGTGATACCGCGGCTATGATTGCCAAATTTGGCCTTGAGGATAAGATGACGCATATATCTACTGGTGGAGGGGCCTCTCTGGAGTTCCTGGAGGGGAAAGAACTACCTGGTATAGCAGTTCTGGAGGATAAATAGATGGCAAAGATGAAAGGTGCTCAGATATTGGTAGAGGCTTTGAAGCGAGAGGGAGTCAAACACCTCTTTGGTTATCCTGGCGGGGCAGTTTTGCCTACCTTTGATGTACTCTATGATTCTGATATTGATTTTATCCTGACCCGTCACGAACAGGGTGCGGCCCATGCCGCTGACGGATATGCTCGTGCTAGTGGAAGGGTGGGAGTCTGTATAGCTACCTCTGGTCCGGGGGCAACGAACCTGGTTACCGGAATAGCTACAGCCTATATGGATTCGGTTCCTGTAGTGGCTATAACTGGTCAGGTAAAGACCAGTTTGATAGGCAATGATGCCTTTCAAGAGGCCGATGTTACGGGAATTACGCGCCCAATAACCAAACAGAATTATCTGGTAAAGGATGCAAAGGAGCTTGCGAGGGTGATAAAAGAGGCATTTTATATTGCCTCAACGGGTAGACCAGGTCCTGTATTGGTTGATTTGCCTGTGGATGTACAGCTACAGGAGGTGGAATTCGAATGGCCAGAAAAGGTATCTCTGCCTGGATATAAACCTGAAGTAAGACCAAATCCAGCTCAAATAAAGCAGGCGGCTATTGCTATTGCAGAGTCCAGACGACCGGTCTTATATGTCGGTGGGGGCGTAGTGATATCCGGCGCCAGTCAGCAGGTACGTGAGTTGGCGGAAAAGTGCCAAATACCAGTAACAACGACTCTTATGGCCTTGGGTGCATTCCCGACAAGGCATCCCCTTTCTCTAGGGATGCTTGGTATGCACGGTACTGGCTATGCCAATCATGCAGTGATGGATGCAGATCTAATAATAGCCGTGGGGGCTAGGTTTGATGACCGTGTTACGGGAAGACTTGATACATTTGCTCCCTATGCGAAAGTTGTGCACATAGACATTGATCCTTCTTCTATAAGTAAGAATATCCCGGTTGATATTGCGGTTATAGGTGATGCAAAAGAGGTATTAAAGGAACTAATAGAGATAGTGGAAAAGCCGGATACAGAACAGTGGCTTTCGAGGATAGAGGAGTGGAAGAGGGAATTTCCATTGACTTATAAGGATGACCCCAATTCTATAAAGCCGCAGTACGTTGTCCAGAAGCTATCAGAGCTGACGAATGGAGAGGCCATAATATCGACCGAGGTAGGACAGAATCAGATGTGGGCGGCCCAATACTATGAATACAACTACCCCCGTCAGTTTATTTCCAGCGGAGGGCTAGGGACTATGGGCTTTGGACTTCCAGCGGCAATAGGGGCAAAGGTTGGGGCTCCGGATAGGGTTGTTATAGACATAGCTGGAGACGGTTCCATTCAGATGAATGTTCAGGAGTTGATGACAGCAGTTGAGAGAAATATAGATGTAAAGGTGGTTATTCTGAATAATAATTTCCTTGGTATGGTTAGACAATGGCAGGAGTTATTCTACAACAGACGCTATTCGGCCACTCCTATAAAGGGGCCTGATTTTGTGAAACTTGCCGAGGCCTATGGTGCAAAGGGTATAAGGGTAGTGAGAAAGGAAGATGTAGTGCCTTCTTTAAAGGAGGCATTGGATACTCCAGGTGTGGTTTTGGTGGATATTGCAGTGGAACCAGAAGAAAATGTATTTCCTATGGTTCCAGCTGGTGGGACTATTAACAAAATGATAATGGGGATGGCGTAATATGAGGCATGTTATATCTGTGCTAGTAGAAAACAAGTTTGGTGTGCTGGCTAAGATTGCAGGGTTGTTCAGTGCGCGTGGTTACAACATAGATTCCCTTGCAGTAGGTGAGACAGAGGTCCCTGAATTTTCGCGTATGACAGTGGTTGTAAAAGGAGATGACAGGATAATTGACCAGGTCAAGAAACAGCTCAATAAGGTGATTGAGGTGATAGAGGTAGAGGACCTTGTTTTAGGCAAGTATGTGGAAAGAGACCTTGCCCTGGTAAAGGTAAAATATATCGGGGAGAATAAAGCAAAGGTGGATGACATAATAGACAGATATCACCTAGAGATAGCTGACATAGACGGGGATTCTGTTATACTTCAACTCGTAGGAGAGGAGCACTTCATTGAATCTGCTATAGAGGAACTCTCGGATATTGGCATCCAGAAGATGGTTAGGACAGGGACTATAGCCCTGGACAAGGAGGGAACGGATGCCTAGAAAAAAGAAAAGGGATCTGGATCTTGCCCTTTCTATTGAAGGTCAGAGTCTGGAGTATAAGATAATTCTGTGGTATGCAGCAGTATCTTTTTTCCCATTGGTATTTTTGTATTACTTTTTATATAAGTACAATAAAGAGCTACTGTTTAGCTGGCAGGTTGGTCTTATATATGTCTTTCTTATAATACTATCAGGGGTTGGGTTCTTATATATCAAGAAATGGGTACATAATCTTCTCTATGTGGTAAATGCTATGCGTAATATTATGTCTGGTAATTTGCACTATCGCATAAACATTGATTCGAAGGATGAGATAGGGGACCTTGCCAGGGGTGTCAATACAATGGCCGAGGAACTCGAGGAAAATATAGAGAAACTGAAGGCCTCGAAGAAATTACTTGAAGAGGTTTTGATGAAGATAGGGGAAGGTCTGGCTGGTTCCTCTACTATAGATGGTTTTTTAGACCTTATGGTTAATACGATTGCTCAGGCACTGGATGCACGGGTTGCCCGCCTTTGGCTGATAGATGAGGAGAAGAACGAGCTCTATGTCCGCTATATATCGGGTGGCCGCAAGAGTGAGATTGGTAATAAGCGAATGCCTCTAGGCAAGGGCCTTGAGGGCTGGGTGGCTATGGAGAAGAAGGCGGTTTGTCTGCCCAGGCGGCCCGCTAGCAAGGGAAATATGTTCTCGATTGGGGAGGAAGAGCCTACGATAATCTGTGTTCCTCTTATGTTCAAGGATCAGCTTTTAGGGATATTGTCTGTAGAAGATAAGTATTCTAAAGAGAACTTTAACGAGGATGACTTATTGATACTGAGCAATATTGGTACACAGACAGCAGTAGCACTGGAAAATTTGAGATTAAATGACGATGTTGAGAAGACCTACA
>WGAY01000065.1 GCA_015494585.1 Candidatus Omnitrophota bacterium
ATAATATACTCCAAAAATCAGTGTTTTCCAAGAACAAAACAACTCATTTGAGAAAAGATAAATTGCGAGAAAAATTATCCTCTGTTATAATCTTACATGTAAGATTATAAAAAAATAAGAAAGGATTCATTATGACAATGGCAAACATTGCGTCAACGAAATTATCTTCTAAAGGACAGGTCATCATACCTGAAAATATCCGAAAAAAACTCAAACTTGAAACAGGAACACAATTTGTCGTATTAGGAGAGAAAGATATAGTAATCCTTAAAAAGGTCTCTCCGCCTAATATTGATGAATTTAACTCCTTAATAAAAAAAGCTAGAAAAATAGCAAAAAAAGCAGGTCTAAAAAAATCAGACATCAACTTAGCCATAAAAAAGATAAGAGCTAAAATGTGAGAATCGTTCTTGATACGAATGTATTAATTTCTGCTATCCTTTTTTTCTGGAATACCTTCAAAAATTTTATCCTGTTGGGGAATAGGCAAATTTACTACTTTGGTGTCAAAACCTATAATTGAAGAATATATAAGAGTAGCAAAAGAAATTGGCATAAAATTTCCACAAATAGACATTTCTAAAATTATAGAACTTTTTATTCTCAATTCTGAGATAATAGATACAACTAACTTTAAAATCACGGTATGCGATGATCCAGACGATGATAAATTTATTGAATGTGCTATTGCAGGTAAGGGAAAAATAATCGTAAGCGGCGATAAACACTTACTAAAATTAGGAAAATATCAAGACATCAAAATTCTAACTCCCAGGAAATTTGTTGAGCACTACCTATCCTAACCCTCAAGCCTAAAGATATAACAATTTTTATCTCTTATTTTTTTCTTCCACTAACTATTCCGAACAAACCAAATAGTGTCAGGAAAATGGATGAAGGCTCAGGGACAACAGATGGAGTATTATAGCGAACATCATCTACGTAATAACTGCCATCTCTGTCGTTGTATATACCAATAGGCAATGTGCCACTGTAGGTTATAGAATATTCTTTCTTAATATTTCCATCAACTATAAAGGTGACAGTGGATGGCTGCCAGTTAATCGCAAGGTGATGCCACTGATTCCATAATACACCAGATATGCTGCCGTGTATATACTGGCTCCCATTATATACAACCCAGCTGATGGTATCTGTCCCTCCGCCGTAATAAGCATTCAGGGTATCAAAGTAAAATCCCCTGTCAATACCACTCCATTCGCCAGCATTAACTCCTAGCCCAAATTTCTGGTAGATACCATTGGGTATAATATCTGCCTCCAGAATACCATAACTAAATCTATCTTTTGAATGTATCCGCGCCCTGATGTTGTTTCTCCTTGAAAGGAATAGTTCTGTATCTGAATCGCTGTCAGCATCTGCTATCTGTATCTGTGTCCCAACGCTACCTGATTTTACATCCCACTTATTAGTATCAAAAAAGCTGAAATCATCTAAAAACACAACTGCTTGGGCAACAGAGCGTATACCCAAAAACATAGCAAAAAACAGTAAGATAACGACCGCTTTTCTCAATGCCACATCCTCCTCTTTACCGGTTAAACACACCTTTGTTCAGTTTTATTGCAAATGTATTTAAAAATCTTATTATAACACATTAATTTTGTCATTTATTACTGTGTCTAAATCTAATTGCGACTCTTTTTTATCAACTTATCCAAGGCAAAGTATTTCTTACCCGTAAAAATCAGCTGCCTTTTTAGAAAACAGGCGGTTTATCCGTAGCATTATGGAAAGGCGGTTGTTTCTAATGGCCTGGTCATCCACGTTTACCATTACCTTGTCAAAGAACTCGTGTATATATGGGGAAAGTTTTGCGTATGCGTTAACAATGGCCTTTATGTCCACACTATCTTTACTAAATTCTTTTTCTATTGCGCTAAACTTTTTCCATAATTCAGATTCTTCTTTTTCTTCAAATAATTTTGTATCTACATCTGGAAGCGCTGATTTGTCTACTTTCTTGGTTATTTTGTGCGTCCTTTCAATGACTTTTAATGCCTGTTTGAAGTCATCTGTCTTTGATAGCCTGTTCAATTCTCTGGCGACTTCAAGGCCTTTCCTTATATTCATACCCCATGTATTCCATACAGCTGAGGCAATATCTCTTCTAATGCCCCTCTGGACAAATAGTGCAAGCACCCTATCTTTGAAATAGGCCTCTATGTCAGGCAATACTTCGGGCGGCGCATCCCAGATAGAAACTGATATGCCAAATAATTTCTTCAAGTTTATACTTTCGGGAGAATTCACTATTAATTTAATTAATGTCAAAACCATACGCCTGACTCCAAACGGGTCTTCGTTTCCGGTTGGTTTGAGGCCTGCCTTAAAATAGGCGGTTATATCGCTTACTCTCTCTATTATAGATAGGAACCTGCCTAAACGACTCTCCGGCAGGCTATCTTCAAAATTAACCGGGTGGTAGTGGCCTTTTATTGCCTCTGCTATTGGCTTATCTATGCCCTGGGCAATGGCATAGTAATAGCCCATTATCCCCTGAAGCTCTGGGAATTCGTATACCATAAGCGATTCAAGGTCTGCCTTTGATAGTTCAGCTGCGGTTAACAACTCTTCTTTTTCTTTTGCATCTATCCCCAATACATCGGCGCTGTCTTTAATCAATGTCTTCATTTTATCTATCTTATCGCGCATGGAGCCAATGCCTGCGTGCAAAAGTACTTTGTCCAGAGCCTTTGCCCTTTCCTTGAGGGGAATTTTTATATCCTCTTTCCAGAAGAAATAGGCATCTGATAGTTTTGCCGAGAGGACAGACTCTACCCTGTCAACTATATCTGAATAATCAAATCCCTGACGCGACTGGGCCTCAAGCACTCCGGCGAATAGGTTTACCATATTCCCATCTTTGTCAGACATGGTAAAGAGTTTCTGATTTTTTGCCATGCTGCTTATAAGGACCTCTCTGGGCAGTTCAAGAAAGAGCTTATCAAATCTCCCCACAAATACATAAGGAGATTCAATAAGGTAATTAATTTCTTCCAGTAGAGATTCCTCTATATTGGGCACACAACCATTCTCTTTTCCGACAGCAAGCAAGGCGGTTTTTAATCTTTCTTTTCTTTCTTCCGGAGATAGGATTACTCCTATAGACCTCATAAAGGAGAAATAATCATCAATACTTTCCAGTCCCTTAGTAGTAAGCAGAAAATTCCTTCCATCCAGAAAGAGTGTCTGGTTATTCGAAACCAAGTTACCGAGAGAAAATTTAACCAAACCGTTATCTGAAAGGGCCAGAATATTCCTAATAGGACGGGCATATCTAATGCCTGAATCATCCCATCGCATTTTTTTGGGAAGAGAGATTCTGGATACAAACTCGTTCACCGCAGTTGAGGCATCTATACTTTCATCAATCCCCTCCGCCAATATCACCAGTCTCCTGCATGTACCAAGGATATCTACCTTGGCCTTTAATGCATTACGAAAAAACTTCTTTGCCTGACGCAGAATAGAGGGCATATACGCAGCTGGTATCTCTTCACTATAGACTTCTATCAACAACCTCATAACAGCTCCTCTTTTGTAAATATAGGCAAAAGCTCTATCCCAAACTGAGCTAGTCTCTCCTTGGCCCCTTCTTGCCTGTCGACCATTACCACTGCCTTGGAAACACGATAGCCTTCAGATCGCAATACTTCCGTGGCCTTTAATATCGAACTACCTGTGGTTGCAACATCATCCACTAATAAAACTTCTTCTTTTTTCTCTATTTCCGGGCCTTCTATCTGTCGCCCTTGACCGTGGGATTTTCTCTCTTTGCGCACAATAAGGCCTTTTATATCTATCCCCTTCATTCCAGCACAACAGAGAACAGCCGAGATTATTGGATCTGCTCCAAGAGTCAAGCCCGATATCACAGAAAGGCCTAGAGCATCCATAATATCCAGAATAAGATTTCCTATACAAAAGGCTCCCTTACTGGTAAGGCTAACCTTTCTTCCATCAATATAAAAATCACTTATCTTTCCAGAAGACAGACGAACTTGACCTCGAATAACAACATCTAATATAAGTGGCTTTAATTCTTTCTTAAAATCCATACCGACACTCTCCAAATGTCATTCTATTATACTAATGAAAAAGGATCATGGAATAGTTTTTTGGGTATGCTAATCAATCTACTAGAGAAGGGCCACTGTCATGACTGTCAGCAGAAATTATATATATTATCTCACCAGGTGCGCCCATACGATACTTTCTCCTAGCTATTTCCTCTAGCATACCTGCATCATTTTCGATTTGCTCAAGTTTCCTGGCAAGGGCTTTGTTCTCCTTCTTTAGCCGCACTATATCCGATTTTAAGGTTGCTAATTGAGTCTTCATCCTGTAATATCGGCTATATGAAGGGGCGAACACAAAAAAGATCACTACGATATAAAGGACAAGATAAAATGCTACTTTCTTTTTCATAAAGCTCCCCCCTACAATTCGAGTCAATTTTAACATTAAATAGCAGAGTAGATTATGTTTTCCCTCTGCCATATATCCTTATTCTTCTCATAGGCCTGGACAAAGAATTTCACTATCTTAGGATCAAATTGATAGCCCGAATTATAAACTATCTCCTCTACAGCTATCTGAAATGGCAATGCCTTTCTATAGGCCCTGGTAGAGGTCATAGCATCAAATGTGTCGGCTACTGCAATTATCCTTCCAAAAAGGGAAATCTCCTCCCCTTTCTTACCATTCGGATATCCCTTGCCATCATATCTTTCATGGTGATCCAATATGCCAGGCACAATCTTTTCAGAATTGACAATCTTTCCGACTATGCGCGCCCCTATAGATGGATGCTGTTTTATCATATCGTATTCGTCATCCGTTAATTTACCATTTTTATCAAGAACATTTTCACTTATGCCTATCTTACCAACATCGTGCAATAGGGCAGATATTCGCAGGTCTTTAAAAGCAGACTTATCCATTTCCATTTCCTGGGCTATCGCCATAGAATACCGCGTAACTCTTTCTGAATGACCCCGTGTATAAGGGTGCTTTGCATCTACTGCAGAAGCAAGGGCAAGGATAGTACTAAGGAACAATTCCTCAAGACGCGCGTATAATTCAGCGCTGACTATTTCTGCCGTAAGGGGCATAGACATAACAACCAATTCATCTGATATATCCCCAGGGCAGAAAGAGTCGGAATCACATAACATCACGATAATTCCTTTCAATCCATGCGAACTGAACAAAGGTAGACCAAGAGCAGAAGCAAAACCACCTTCGAATCTCTGTCGTGCTAAGTCTCCAGAGATAATCACCACTTTCCTGGTGGAGAGTACCTCATTGGCTATATCCTCCCACCACGATAATAATTTTATATTGGTAATCTCATCCTTACCCAGGCCGCTGCCGTGTAGTAGGGAAAGATGCTGTTCATTTTCTACTGAAAACAAACCAACATATTGGATACCATATAAATCTCTTATCCGCTGACTCAATATCTCAGCAGACCTCTCTAATTCCTGCAGCCCAATTATGTCTTGGGACAATTCTATAATGGCTCGTAAATTTTTCATATCTACTCAATAACTATATAATATCAACATCTACATCGAAAAATCCATCCCCATCGGTATCATTGGTGATAGTAATGTTCATCGTTATCTTTCCAACAGTAAAATTATTTATGTAATAGTCATTGCCACTGGCTATGGTATCGGCCACAGTCGGGTTCATCTCTATCTCAAAATAGGCCCTCTGAAGGGCAGCCTCATAGGCATAGGAGGCAATAGTCCCTGCCATTTCATTTCTAAATAACTTATAATGAGAAAAAGATAAATATAGAAGGCTAGCTACAACTATAGCCGATATAATAGCTATAGATACGACTACCGTAAACAGGCCAATCCCCCTATTGTTCGAGCAATTCATATCTCATCTCCGCTTAGAATTAATCTATACACCGCGTGACGTTTTACCTTCTGGCCATACTTATCCCCTAATTCAAAATCCACCCCTACTAACTCTATCCCTGAAGGAGCAACGCTATTAGAAAAATAGCTCGATTGATTCATTAATTTATCGGTCAATAAATAACCCAGCCCACCCGCAGGGGCGTAGAGATACATCCTGCCATCATCTGGATATGCCTGCCATGTAACACTCATAACAACGTTATTTTCTATTGTATTAATCGTAAGGCTAGTGGCATTGCAAGTCAAAACCGCCCCCCCCCTTGCCGTGTATCTCTTAAAAGATGCCAGTATAATCCTAGCATCTGAATTTAAGTCAAATCCCGAAAGCTCTTTATTAAAAAATAGAGTTTGGGCATTGTATATACCTGCGATAACACCAAAAATAATCGAAGATAACACTAGACCCAGAAGGAGCTCCATCAAGGTAGCGCCATATCTAGAATGTAACTGTAACCGTAATCTGTTTCGCATCAGTATCATTTATGCTATCCCAATCATTAATAGGGGTGACACTAACACATACATTGCCAGAAAGATATTCACTGTCCCCTAGATAAGTAGAAATCGGCACACATCCTTCATCCGTGATATTTTCGTAATTCAAGGAAAGAATTTCTTCCATCTTCATAGATGCCAGATAATATGCCTTGGAATACTTTTC
>WGAY01000066.1 GCA_015494585.1 Candidatus Omnitrophota bacterium
ACTATTGGATTGTTGCATTTAACAGAAAGAACCAGATCTACAACGGCCGCGCAAATATTACTAATCTTGAAAATGAGATATTGACTCAGGTCACAGACCCCAAGACAGGAAAGCCATTTTTGACAAGGCTAACAGCCAAAAAAGATAGCATCAAGACTCAATATATCAAGACTCAATATATAATAAATGGCAAGAATAATATCACGCGCAATATCTTGAATAAGACGAAAGTGGATATTTTCGGGCTTAATGGGACAAAGACAACTGGAGTTTTGAATGGGAATAACCTTGTTTTAAATGGGAAGGCCGTCCTTCCCCTTGTGGCAAATGATATCACCGCAAAAGGAGACAACAACAAGCCGCCAAAACCAGAGGATAAAGCTGTCTCTCAGATTAACGCCACTTTCAAGGGCAGGGATGCACTGACAAACTTTTTTGAATTTGCGAATGGCAGCAGTCTTGGACTGAATAATCGCTTCTCTGCAGTGATGTTCAGCAACACCGCTGGCACAGGAAGGGCAACGCTTAGCGGAGGATTCCTTTCTCCAAAGCTATGGAATAATCTAAATATTGAAATTGAAAATAAGGATCTTGCAAAAAAAGGCATTGCCTTTGCATATAAGAGAGGGATGGGAGAGAATGGAATTTACGCAATATATACTGGCAATAAGAATGATAAGGCATTTAATTTTGATAAAGGAAATATTTCCATTGCAAAGGGCAATATTACCTCTAATAAAGATCTAAGGCTCCTTATTACACCTTTCAAGGGCAAGCAGGCCGTTATACGAACCTTGACTGCAAATGAGAAAAATACGGGCAAGGTGTTTCTGCGGGGGCAAGAACTTGAGTTTTTGAAGGGAGCAGGGGAGAATAAATTTTCTTTTGTCTCTGAAAGTGCCAGGCTTTCTTTAGGAAGCAAAACTTATAGTATTACGAGAACCAAGGGAGGAGATTACGAATTTGAAGATAGCGTAAAAGCGCCGCTTATTGCCTATATTGTTAACGGCAATAAACTCAACCCAGAAGAGAAAAATATACAACAAGGGCAAGGCATAGGAGGAGGTAATGGAAAAAAGCCGAATCTAACGTCGGATTTAGTAAATGTTAATGTAACCGTTAGCGGCAATCAGCTCGTTTCAGCAAAGCAGCTTATAAACATAAATATAACCAGTAAGATTAATTTTACTGCAACCGCAGGCCAGAGTCATCGCACACAATTGGTGTTTGATATTGATAAGAATAAACTTTCGAGCGGGAAGAAATTTGAGGAGTATATTATTGCTGGCAGTATTGATGACAAGGGTAAACAGGTATCGGTTACCAATCTGAAAAATGCGTCTGGATTTTTATATAATCCGTATAAAGGTTTTATTTCAACTAAAAGCGCAAGTGGTGAGATAACAGCATCTCTTAAAAATGCCACTACCTATGTAAACGTAGTTTATTTGACTCCAACTGAAGGAATGACAGAGTCCCAACGAGAAGCCTTTAAGGCATTGATAAAAGTAGGATGGAAAGGTTTGTCATCAGATAAGAAAAAATTAATAGAGTCATATATGGGCAATAATAAGCAAATGAAAGACTTCATTAGTTATGTAAAGAAAGGACAATGGAATAGTATAAGGGAACAATTGAACAATGAAAAGAACAATCTCCCATTTAAAATAGGGGAAGCTACTGTTTCTGTAAAGAGTATGACTATTCAAGGAAGCAATCAGGGATTTAAGTATAATGGGATAAATGGCAGTTTGTCGTTTGATGTAGTGAAGAATAAAGATGGTAAAAATATCCCTATTCCCATAAACAATGCTTCTGCAGATAATGGAATGCTAAAAGTGACAGCAGGGGATAAGTCAGCTCCCCTTTTATTATCTATAGGTAAAATGCCGGAAGGCAGACCAAATCCAAATTCTTTGCCCTCACGAGTGGTAAAAGTTTTTTCTGAAGATGGAATAATCTTTGCTGAAAAGGGCGCTGAATACGGCATAAACAACATAGGCGGAATGGCTGCGGCCTATGGCAATGGCGGTGTCTCTGTTACCGGTTTGCATAACGATGTGATTTATTATACCGAAGGCAGAGAGCCTCTGCGTTTTGTTTCAAGCATTGCCTATAATGATAGTGATAAGCATTCTTTAGAGATGATAAGCGCTATACCTGAGGGTAGGTACAAAGGAGATGTCCCTGATTGGCATGACGCAAAAAATGGGCCATTCTATTTCAGTTTCTCTGAAGTGATTAAAAATGGTGCCTATAAGACTCGCTGGATGCATGACGAGGGAGGGAGGGATATAGATAAGTATTTTGTCCAGATCGGGGTAAATAGCAGTAATACGTATTCTATAGAGAAATTGGCAGAATTGGCCAAAAATCCAGCCTTTAGCGGGGTATGGACAGTGCCTCGTTTTGATAATAGTGGCAATTTTAGCGGTTTTAGCGATATTGAGTTTAGGGCTATTTCTGACAGAGATAATGTTAGTAAAGTTGTAGGGATAGGTTTTGTTGACAATGGATTGAAAAGGAGCCTTCTTGATGCGTTAAAGAGCTGGAAAAAAGTCAATCCGAGTGATTTTAGCGCTGCGACCAGACAACTTTTTAATGATAAAAATGTTGATCTATCAAAGTTGCATTATTCAGATTTGCAGGCATTGAATTATATGCGTATGAAGATGACAACACTTCCTCTAATGAGAAAAAATAAATTACTTCTGGCTATTGCCAAAGATCCAAGTCTTAAAAAATACGTTAAGCCGTGGATTGATCACGAAAATAAAAATGGAGTGGTTTTCTTAAATGATAAACCAATGACCCTTTTAGATTTGGCTAACTTACAGGATAAGCTCGCTGGGGTAGGGGATAAGAAGATTAAGAAATGGGCAGAGAATTATTTAAATGCAAACAGCGTTGGTGGAATTGCAGGGTTTTGGGCAGAATCCGTTGTTCAGGGACTTGCTCATATAGTAGGCGGTCAGACATTAACGGATGAAAAGATGCAAGTGCTTAGAATGCTCATAGGGGAAGACAGATTGGATAGAATAGATATAGGAGGCGGGTTATATAAGGCAGCTAAATATGCAGGATATGGTTTTGCTATGTTTACTCAATTGCCGCCAGCGATAGCCAATGGTGTGATGATAGGGGAGCTTTCTGGGGCAGTAGGAGGGGGTGTCGCAACTCTTTTATTTGGGGACGCTGCTGGTACAGTTGGAGGTATTATAGGCGAAGCTGTCGTAGATATGGCTATAAACGCAGGTGGGCAGGCAGTATTTAATAAAGGAGATATTAATTGGTATTCTGTTGCTTTTACTGGGGCGATAGGTGGTGCTGTAGGAGTTACTGGTGCTCTTGGTATAGCGAATAAAATAGCCTCTGGTGCCAACTCTGTCATCAAAAGGGTTTCTCTTCCTGTGTCAGAAGATGTTATTAAAAAGGTAGCTGGGAAAATAGGGATTGGGACATCTGAAGCAAAAGTTGCCATTGAAGTTGGAGAGGATGCATCAAAGGCAGTTAGTTCTGGAAGCATTGGGAGGAAGATTGTAAAGTTTGCTGGAGATACTGTTAAAGAAGCAATGGCATCCACAATTGTTCAGGGAATTGGGACAGGCGTTGGATATGCTTATTCTTATGAGGAGGGGAAGAGTGAGTTTCCTTCAAGATGGGATGCCTTCCGAGAGGGATTTTCTATGGGTGCTGATATAGGACTTGTCTTTGGAGGGATAACAAAGACAACCGGAAGGGCGTTGCGTTCTGGTTTGAGAAGTCTTGCCTCTGCTGGTGAAAAGAAAGCTGTTGGCTATATGAGTGGCAGTGTAATGGAAATGGCAAAATCAGCTGTTAAAGAAACTGTTAGGGAAGTCATTCCGAGTTCTATTCCTGGAGCAGGCTATTCCTTAGGAACAGGTCTTGCTGCCTCAAGTTTCTTTATACCATACAAGGGTGGTTCGGTTGCTAGTGATTTAATTAGTTCTATTACTTCGCCTATCCACAAAGGGATTGATTATGTTGTCAGGAATTACTTGATGGATGCCAATGAAGTAGGCAATGCCTCGGTCCAGCAATATCTAAAGTATAAATATATACAGACAAAGGATAGCTCATACCTCTGGAAGGGTGTGGCGCTAAGTGCAACTCAAACGGCTGCGGATATGTTTGCCTTGGGGCTTCTGTTCCGTGGGGCAGGCAAACTCACCCAGCGCTCTAACTTTATGGCCTCTGCTGCATTTAACCTTACCAATACGATGATGGTTGTAAGGCCGTTTTACTTAGAGGCAGCAAAGAGCGCCGGGTTTCTCATCACAAATTGGGATACCAAAAATTACGGTGAGTTTTACGACGCAGTAACGAACTTGGGAGGTGTTTTAGCAGGCGCGCCGCTTGCGCATGTGGCTGGCGAGCGGGTGATGGAAGGCGCGGCCAAGGTGGGCAGGGGCGCTGTTAAATTTGGCTATGAGAAGTTTGTCGGAGGAGAAAAAGGGCGTCTGGAAATTGAGGCAGGGCAGGCGGGTTTTGTGAGCAGAGGCGTAAAGGCGCCAATTGTCAAACTCTACGATAATTATGTTGAGCCTGTGAAGGCGGCGGCCAAGGCAGAGGCCTCAGCTGGGAGTGGTTCGTCCAAGTCCGGAATAGCGAGTAGAGCCTGGAATTTTACAAAGGACCTTGGCACCTCAGCTATCAGAGAAGGGGTAATGATTGGCGTTGGGGCTATGTTGGGAGATCTGATAATGACTGGCGCCCTGGCATACAGGGATGTTGTCAACACCGCAGTTGGTCATGTTATGCAGAAGAGGATGGAGGCCTATGGCAGACTTGGTGAGGCTTTAGGGGAGAGAGAGTTTAATGGTATGAGAAGCTCCTTATCAACGATGGATCCAACGGCTAAAGCGATATTCAATGCCGTGTATAGGGAGCAGGTTACTTCTGAAGGTAGTGAATACGTTTCCCGTCTGGGCAAGGTGGTCAGTAATGTGATAGGTATTGCTGATAGGGTTCAGAATGTCTCAGGCGCAACCAATGCCGCAATGATTGGCAAACTTGAGAAGGCGTTTAATGAAGGTGTGTCCTATAACGATTTTGTTAATGAGGTAAAGCAAAACGTAGAGCAGTCAGGCGGCAAGGCTTCTGAAGGTGTGAAGGCAAGCACTGATGCGGTATATAACGAGTTGCACAGCAGGATAAATATGGCCGAGAGGAAGGCCAGGCTTCTGGGAGCGCTTAAAGATGGAGGAAGGTTTATTGTTGGCAATAGAAGGGTAGAGATAAGTAATGGAGGCAAGGCTATAGATATTAGAGAGATAGCAAATGAAAAAGAGATGAAGCAACTCAAGGAAGAAGATGGAATAGAGGAATACAGCGCGGGAGAGGTTTTGGGTGCATTAAAGCAGGTTGAGCAGGAAGATGGTGGATTTTCAACCGATGGGAGAGGCGCGTTGGCTGGGATGTTTAAGCAGATGGCAGTAGATAGGCTTAACAAAACAGGGGTAGAGATAAATGGGATAGAGAATATAACGACAGAGGATTTGATAAATAATCATCTTGGCTCAGAGAAGATAACTACCAAAGAGCAGGTGGATGCGATGGGCCAGTTGATACAGGCAAAGGCGTGGGAGGAAGGCATAGAGGATAAAGATTTGAATTCTATGCTTAGCAAGAGGCGCCTTGAGATATGGAGGGAAAACGAGAGCACAGTAAATGAGTGGATGAAAGAGAGGCAATTAATCCCTAAGGGAGACGATCGAGCCTCTATGCTAAAGAGAAGGGCATTGATGAGTTCTATGAAAGACGCGGTAATGTCCTCGTCTCGGAATTTTATACGCATTGATAAAGGCGCGCTAAATGAGGCAAGTAATTTTAAGACTGCATTAGAATCTCTTGCCAAACACTCTGATGTTGCCCAGCGTTATTTTGACTTTGAGAGGACGGCGCAGGATATGGCGAAGAAGAGTTTCTTTGAGCTTAGCTCTAAAGAGGATATAGCAAGGGTCACCGCAGGGGTTGGTAACTTGAATGCAGAGAGGACTGTTGCGGCAAAGTATGGCGAGGAGGTTGCAAATATAGGCAAGCGTATAATTGAAAAAATTGGTGATAGGAAATTTGGAGATATTGAAGAAGAGAGAAAAACGGTTCAAGATAAGGCAGAGGCTTGGGCAAGAGGTGAAGGCCTCGATCCTACCAAAGTAAGACAAGCCGCGCTTGATTACTGGGGGCTGAAGAAGGCGCATGAGGTATTTAATGAGGCCTTTGGCGGTGAGTTTAAGGCTAAAGATATACAAAAAGTGGATATGTTATTCTCCACTTTTGGCTCTCATCTTGAGGCGGCTATGGGTGGTGGAAAGACCTATGCAACCCTCTTGCTTGCGCTCCAGCAGGGGTTTGCAAGGGATGCGGCATCAGAGTTGTGGCTTGCAAATGACCAGTTGGTGGATAACTTCTTAAAAGATTCGGCTGTGCAGGCGTCTCTGAGAAAGGCAGGTATGAAGGTGTTGTTCATTACCTCTGACTCTGGCTTTGCGAATAAATATAGCGGCAGGGAAGGGGTGGATACTATTGATACGACGAATGCAGGGGCAGAGCAAATAATAGAAGATTATTTAAATGCCGTAAAAGACAATCATACGCTTATTATTGGTTCTTATACTGCCCGCGCGCATTTTCTAAACAAGGTCAAGACCACCGGTAAAGTTATTGCTTACGAGAATGGGATTTCAGATGCCGCCAAAGCTGGAAGGAGGATCTTCATTGACGAGGAGGCAATGTTCAGGGATTCAACGGCAGCCATTATTGGTGATGGGGGTGAGTCGGTTGCCGGATATGCAGAGGAAACAGATAGACTCTGGGATGCAATAGAGCAGATGGCGCTTGATAGCAAGGGTGGTGTGGAGCAGTTTTTGAGGGATAATTTTGACATTACTGATTCTGGGGTTACGGTTAAGAGCAACAGTGAATTGGCCAAGAATCTGGAAAGAGAGATAGGTGAGGGCAAGGTAAATTGGGACATAGTCAGGGGTATTGGCAAGGTTATGGCTGAGGTTATGGAGATAAGGACGAATGAAAGGGAGATGAGTTTCTCTGACGACCTTATCTGGAATCCTGAAAATGGCAGGTATGCCTTTGACGTGAAATCAAATGGAAAGCCGGACCCCTCAAGGATAACGAAGGATAAAGGTTATGCTGCGGCAAAGGTGGTATTCGCAAGGAGATTGGTGGATAAGTTTGGAGATACCAAAGACGTGCTTGAAGAAAAGGGCAATGACAGTATGGCAAATGAATGGTTGAGGAAGCAGAGGGAGCTTCACAGCGTCCTTGAGAAAAACGGCCTTAATAAAAGGACAGCAGAGCAGGCCATTGAAAATACGCGCGCTGGCGGCAGGACGATAGTTAGCACCTCACCTATGGATATGCTTGCTGGCGAGTTTTCTGCTGGCACGGACGTGACTGTCCTCTCCGGGACGCTTTCAGACCTCAATCCATTGATGCGGGTAATAACAGGCAAGTCAGTGAAGACTGTTGGCAGGCCGTTTATGTGGGTGGGGGACGAGGATGGTTCCATAAAGATATTGATGGGAGATGAGAAAAAGATGGCCACAAAGCTAACAGCAAAAATTGTCAATAATGGGAATGATGTAGATGCGGTAGTTAGAGATATCATTGACACTCTGAAGAAGGGCAGGGATGTATATATCTCCATAACCGATGCATCAGCCAGGGCAGAGATAAAGAATAAGTTGGCAGAGGCATTGAAGGACGAATTAAATAAAGACGGTTTGAAAGACGAAGAGAGGCAAAATCTCTACGAAGCAATAAGGTTTGAAGGCTCTATGGGAGAGGGGGATATGGAGCGGTGTATAAAGGAGTTCGTTGAAGGTGCGGATTACACTGCCTCTGATGAAAAATTGCAAGAGCTGGAGTCAGCGGTAAGGACTATGGGGACAGACAGGGCAAAGTCAAGGCTGGTTATTGTCAATGAGATAGGCCATCGCGGCCTTACTATTGGAAAGGATGCAGAGAAAGGAGGAGCCAGTATTGAGCGAGAGGTGGACCTATTGGCGTATATAAACAAGTATGGCGAGCAGGCAGATGTCTATCAGTTGAGCGCAAGGATCAATCGTGTAGGAGAAATGCTTGATGCTGAAAAGGTCGGCGAGGCGAAGATTTACCTCAGCAAGGACCTGTTTGATGCCGCGCTAAATGGGGATTTTGTCAGGGATAATGAAGAAATGCTTACCAGCCGCCTTAAAGAGATGCGCGATATTCAGCAGGAGGGGATAAAGAAATCTGAGCAAGATTATAAAAAGGCCAAAATTAATAATCCATCGGCTATTGATTATGTGGAGCTCTTTAAGCGGGCGAGGGATGGAGGGAAACTTAGCAATGAAGAGAAGTTGAGCCTGTATCTTGCAATCTCGCATATAAAGCAATCAACAGAGATGGCCTATTCCAAAGTAAGCGATTTTGCAGACGCCTATTTCTTTGGTCAGAAGTGGCATAGATTTATGGCTGTGGTCAGAGATGCGGCAAAGATTAAAGGTTCAGGGATTAGTGAATCAGATGCGCTCAAGATAGCAGAGGTCTATGATGAGATCTTAAATCCAGTAAATGATTCCTATGAACTTGACAAAGGCGAGATGAAGGATATGACCCCTGAAGAAAAGATGCGCAAGACGTTTGATCGCATCAAGGGGCGTATGGGCGAGGCAATGGATGCCATGGAGAGAAAGGGCGTTAGCTCCACTGCGAAAGAGGCCTTCAGGAGGATGGTTGGCTTTGATGAATTAGAGGAATTTATAGACGGCAAGGCAAAAGAGGGCAATACCTATGCTGAGTTTTCCAAGAAGGCATTTGGCAGGGACATATTTAGGGATGCGAAAGAGTCCTCTAAGCCCCTGGAAGTTTCGGAAAATAAGGCCGAAACAGAGGGTGTTAGCGAGGTTAAGGAGAAGGATATTTCCTATGCGCAGAACAAAGATAGCGCAGATTATGAAAATAATGCGGCTATGGATTTAGATACGCATGTATCCACATCAAAAGAGTTTATCCCCGAAGGCAGGAAAACGGCTACGGAGCTGGCCGATGAGGTGGTATCGGTTATGGAAAAGGCAACCGGCCTTGAGTTTTCCCACGCAGATAGGGCAAGGGTCGCGCGCCAGATAGCGGCAATGCCGGTTAATACGATGAATACCCCGCAGTCAGTTGCCAATAATCTGTTAAATGTTATATCTTCCTCTATTGCCTCATCCCAGGGCAGCATAAACAATGCGATAAATACAATTAATAGCGCGGCTATGGCGAATCCGTCTGCTGCAATCAACCTTGATTCTGCCTTGTCTGCTGTGATGCAGTCGCCGGCCGTTATGCAAATAGCAGAGGAAAATAGCCCTGGCTTTGCAAAGGCGGTTGAGAATGTTGCCAGTAGTAATACTATGACGAAACAGGATATGGACGTTATCCTTAGCGGACTTGAGGCGGCAAAAGAGAAGATAGAAAAGAGGGCGCAAATTACTGAGCAGGTTTTGCAGGGGTTGAGGCAAAACAAAAAACTTAACAATCCCGATACCTCAGCGATGGAGAAGATACAAATTATAGACAATACCATAAAGGGCGTGGTTGAGAATCTTAGAGGAAATGTAGAGAAGGGCGAACTTGACAGGATAGAAAGGGCCCTTATGTCAGTAAAGGATGCGATTGTGCCTGTGTTTGTCAATCCGTTAATGACTGCCCAGGAGGCGCGGGCAGCGGCGCTGGCAGAGGAGATGCTCTGGAACAGGATAAAACCTGCCGCAAAAAAGCTTGATATATCGCGCAAGGATATTGGCCGGCTGATTGCGACTGAGTTTATGAAGTCAAATAAAAACGGTGTTGGCCTTGAGGACTTTGTGAAACAGCTTGAGTGGAAACTAAAGGCGCCAAGGAAGGCCTTATCTTCGCGTATGGCAACCGCATCTATGCGCTGGCAGAGGCAGGCAGTTAAGGTCAAGATGGCAAAGGGCTTTTGGAACAAGGCAGGCGAATCCATTGCCCTTGCTGGATACGTTGCAAGGTCGCTATTGTCTCCATCGTTTGTGGTTGAGTCACAGATGAGGGTGTCTCTGGGCAGCAGGGATAGAAAAAAGATAGTCC
>WGAY01000067.1 GCA_015494585.1 Candidatus Omnitrophota bacterium
AAGACAGACCAATCCCAACACAAGTACAAAATAGAGGAGTTCTCCCTTTCTGGACTCAAAAACCCTTCTCATGCACCCCTTCTCCTCGCCAGAAACTTTCCCTTCTTTATCCACTGCACAATAGGCCGTTTCGCCGGACAGACATAGGTACAGACTCCGCACTCAATACAATCCATCAGGCCGTACTCCTTAGAGAGTTCGACCTTTCCTCTTTCCAGGGCCAGACCCATATCCGCAGGCATAAGCCCCATAGGGCAATGGTCAACGCAACGGCCACAGCGTATACAGCACTCCCAGTCATCCGAATAAAAGGTAGAGCGTTCTGTCAGGGCTAGGATTGCCCCAGTGCCCTTTATCGCCGGCATATCCAGAGATGGAACCGAAAAGCCCATCATCGGCCCTCCCAGTATTACCTTTTTAGTCTCTTCTTTTATCCCCCCGCAAAAGTCCAGTATCCACTTAAAGCTCATCCCTATCCTGATCCTGACATTTTTAGGGCTATTGACACCATCACCTGAAATAGTTGTAATCCTCTCATATAGGGGTTTCCCCTTAGATAGGGCCTCGTATATCGCAAATAGCGTCGCTACATTATGCACAACCACACCTATATCCGACGGAAGGCCTCCCAACGGAACCTCTCTTCCAATGGTATTCTTTATCAATTGTTTCTCTCCCCCTTGGGGATAAAAGGACTTTAATGGAATCAACTCTATATCCTTAATAGACCTCTCGGCTATGTACTTGCGCAATTCCTTTATCAATTCTCTGTTGTGGTCCTCGACCCCAATAACCGCCCTCCCCGCTCCGGTCAAATACATAGCAATCCTCATCCCAGCAAAGACCCCATCCATTTCATCTAAAAACAATCTCAAGTCCGAAGTAATATAAGGCTCGCATTCCGCGGCATTGACTACCAAGATATCTATGGGATTTTTGGGCTGCAGTTTTACATAAGAAGGAAAGGTCGCTCCTCCCATACCAACAATACCGGCCTCTCGGATTTGGGCAACTAACTCCTCTTTTGAAAGGGAAAGTATCTCATCCAGGCTGCGGTCCAATTGCCTGTAGCCGATGCGATCCTGCCCGTCGTTTTCTATCAATACACCAAGGGCCCTACCGAATATTGGGTGCAGCCCCTGCCTTATTGCCTTGACCTTTCCAGAAACAGGCGAATGTATCGGAACAGCAATAAAGGCATCTACGTCCCCTATTTTCTCACCCAACCCGACTTCCTGTCCCACCTTTACCAACGGCTCGCATGGCCTGCCAATATGCTGGACCAGAGGAACAAAGACCTCTTTGGGAAGAGGAACCACCTCCACAGGCAGGTGTTCTGTATAATGTTTATTCGCTTCTAATTTTACCATAATTAAAACTTAAGAATGAAGGATGGAGCATGGAGAATGAAAGACTTTTTTTTAATAGGAAAAATATCTCCTTAAACAAAAACCCTCCCTGCTTCATTCTCCCTTCTCCATTCTCAACACTTTATGCTTTTTGGTTACTTTTACATCTTTTGAATTAAGGACATTATAATACAGGTTTTCATATCTTTCTACCATCAAGTTTTCACTAAACTGTCCTGCTATTCTATTCGCTAAGCTGGAAAACTGTAAAAATCTGTCCCTATTACTAAAATATATTTCGGCCATTTCTTCCAATCCTCTAACCGCATCCTCAACATCCAATTTATCCACAATCCTTGTGCAATCAGTATTGCCGATATCGGCCAAGGACACATCCGAACCAACAACAACAAGCCCATTACACAAAGACTCTAAAACCACCATCGGCAGGCCTTCCTTGAAAGATGGTAAGAACAAACAGTCTATATCCCTATATAACTCTGCCATCCGACCAGAAGGAACCTTGCCGAATAATTTTATCTTATCTCTATACACAAATGAGTCCAGCGCATCTTCAACCAATGGCTTCAAGGACCCATCTCCGACTAGCCAACACTCCAGCTTGTTCCTAAAATTCGAGGTCTCAATAAGACGCTTAAAGGCTTCAAGCACAAACAGGACATTCTTTTCTCTTTCCAGCCTACCGACAAATGCGATAATAAATTCATCGTCCAATTCATCCTTCTCTAAGGCATTACAACCTATTCCATTCGGAATGTAAACACATTTATTTTTTGGCAGAAAAATCCTCTCAAAGTCACGCATTAGATTCTCTGAAACCCCGACGACTGCATCAGCGAATCTAACGATAAATTGATCCACCTTGTCATAAAAAGCAGACTTTAAATTCGTGCTGCCCCAGCAATGGGCGGTAACAATCCATGGTCTTTTGCCTCTGGCAAACAAGGCATAGAAATCCGCCTTGTAGTTATGGGAATGGACTATTTCTATGTCTTCATTCAAGATTATCTGTCTAATACGGTCCGTTATAGTCCAATCCAGGGGACCGCTAGAGGATATCTTTGCAAAAGGGACATTTAGGTTGGAAAGATATGTCTCAAATTCATTAGGCCGGGAAAAGGAGTCAATGACCCCAACTAGAACCCGATGGCCGCGCTGCAAAAGCCCCTGGGAAAGCCTCCCAACAACCCTCTCAGCACCATAGACCTTGTTAGAACTAATCAAATAGAGGATGGAAAGCCGCTGTGGTTTCATAAGAATAGAGAAACAAAAAATTATATTACAAGAGCAATAGAGCCCACCAACAAGTCATCAATCAGTTCAACTTCCCATAAGAAATCAATAATCGCCTGAGTAGTCGTCTGAGACACCAGTCTCATCTAGAGGCAAAGATACAGACAACTTTGGCAGGATATCGTTCATAGAATTCACTGACACCGCCTCTATCTTGCCTGCCACTGGATCGACTATCTTGGCATTTACAAAGATAAATAGGTCCTTCTTTATATTTACCGTCGTTCTTCTAGTAAACAGATTGCCCAACACAGGGAGGCTTGAAAGAAGTGGAACCCCGATATTATTCTCATACTGCTTATCCCTCATTAAACCGCCAATAACGACTGTGTCACCACTCTTTATCATTACCTGTGTCTCTGCCTCACGCACATCCATTATCGGATAGCTGACTGCATTTCCAGTAGTCAACTCTGATATACCTAGATCCAACTCTCCGCTCTTCTCCACCACTGCTGGATGCAATATCATATTTATATACTTGTTATCGCATATCTGGGGCACAACATTCAATTGCACACCAATATCCTGATAGTATTCTAGATTTACCTGTATGCTCGTGGTCCCATTACTCAACTCCTTATCAACACTGACAATCGGAAACTTGGTACCGACAAGGATACTTGCCTCTTGATTGCTTATGGTTAATATCTTCGGGGCAGACAGGACATTGGCATCTGCCAGCTCTTCAAGTGCCCTCAATGCTACGCGAAAATTATTGCCAGTCAGATGGCTAAAAATAAACCCGAATCCTCCCGAAGGAACCCCCGTATTAGTCACACTCGACGGAGAACTATAATAAGAGGGCGCAACATCCAATGCCCCTAAGATAGCACTCAATGTCTCCCTTGGGCTATCCCCTTTCATACCCAAGTTCATGGTGGCATTATCTGCGCTTGGCCCCGTAATCGCTTCCATCCCAAGGTCATAGAGCTTATGCCAGTCGGCCTCTACGATATTGGACTCTATCAGGATTAATTTCGAAGGATGGTCTATGTCTTTGAGAACAGCTTCCACCTTATTCAATACAGACTTTATATCTGTAACCACTAATTTCTTGGAACGGCTTTTTCTTTCTTTTTCCTTACGTTCTGTCTTTTCTACCTTTCCCTTATCCTGGCTTGCCACGAACTTCCACCCACCAAGATAGGTAATCTCTAATATCTCAGCAGTACCGCGAGGGGAAAGCAGGCTTTCTACGACTTTTAGGGCATCGCCCGCATCTATGTACTTCAATGAAAAGACCCGTGTCTCTACTTCCTTGACCTGATTTAATTCCATCTGTTTTTTCTTGCGTTCTATAATCTTTTCAAGAGGGGCAATTACTATCGTATTATCATCGGTCTTCTCATATCCATACCCATAGGCATCGACTATGGTCTTTATCGCCTGCTCCCAGGGGGCATTCTTAAAGGTAATACTGGATATAGTGGCATCTACTTCGGGAGAGATAACCAGATTAATACCCGCATCTTCGGCGATGGTCCTTAAGGCATCGGCAAGCATCATTCCACTGCCAAAGGTAATGGTAATTAGACCAGAGTCATCCCCTCCTGACTCATCTGAGGTGGTTGATGATTGGGCCTCTTTTACAACTTTAGAGGCTGTGACATTTTCGACAGAAGGACCTTTTTGCACCTGATCCTTTGCCTGCAAGTATGGCGTAGATATAAAACAGATAACAAATAAAGAAAGCAGGAAAAATAGAAATCTTTTAGGATACATTACCCCCTCCTTTTCCCCCAATTACTAAACGACCTCCATATCAGTATAGCAATATATTAAGGGCTTATCAATGCTTTTTACGTTTTATGCTTAGTTCGTACTTTTCCTTCCCATCTGATAAAATCACCTTATCCGGCGCAATATCCTCAATAATAAATCCTGCCACTCTATCCCCTACTTTATACAACTTATTTTCTATAACCGCCTTTGACTTTCCCTTATCCCTATAGATGATTCCCTGTAGCATAAGGGCAACCACCTTTTTGCCGCTTTCCTCATCTTCTCTAAACAAAACCCGTCCATCTCTGTCCACGACTGGTATCATGGGGTCCTTTTTTCCATGCGCATCGTATTCAAAGCTATAGCCCGAAGTCATTCCAAGGAAAAAGGAAAAAATTGCAGTCCACAACACAACCGACCTTGTTCTTATCATAAATTGCCCCCTCTAAAGAAACAAGACCTATTTCCAGTATGGCAGGCAATGCCACCTACCTGCTCCACCTTGATTAATATTGTATCTCCATCACAGTCATAATACAACTCTTTTACAATCTGAAAGTGTCCTGAGGTCTCACCCTTTACCCAGACCTTCTGACGCGAACGGCTCCAATAAGTAGCCTTGCCGGTCTCTATGGTCTGCCTCAATGTATCCTTATTCATATAAGCAAGCATCAGAACATCATTATCCTTATAATCCTGAACTATAACCGGGATAAGGCCTCTATCGTCAAACTTTAGTTCGTCTATAAATGATATATCCATACTTCCTCCTATTGCTGAGATTTTATCTTATCGTTTACTGCCTTTATCAGTTTTTTCATGAAATCAGGGTGTTCCTTAAGGTACTTCGCGGCGTTTTCCTTGCCTTGGCCTAGCTTTACATCTCCGGCCTGATACCACGCACCGGACCTTGATACAAGACCAAGACGCATAGCCGCATCAATAAGGGAACCCTCATAAAAGATACCCCTATCGTAATATATCTCAAATTCAGCCTCCTTAAATGGTGGAGCGACCTTGTTCTTTACAACCTTTGCACGCACCATATTTCCTATAAGCTGATCGCCCTTTTTTATCGGCGCAAGCCTCCGCAGGTCAATCCTTACCGAGGAGAAAAACTTCAATGCCCTTCCTCCAGGAGTTGTCTCAGGATTTCCAAACATTACCCCAATCTTTTCCCTTATCTGGTTTATAAACAGTACACAGGTACTCGTCTTGCTGATAGCCCCGGTCAACTTGCGCAAGGCCTGGGACATAAGCCTCGCCTGAAGGCCCACAAACGAATCCCCCATATTGCCTTCCAGTTCCGCCTTTGGAGTCAAAGCTGCAACCGAATCTATCACGATAATATCGACGGCGTTCGACCTGACCAAGGTCTCAGCTATCTCTAGCGCCTGTTCACCCGTGTCAGGCTGAGAAATAAGAAGGTTCTTGACATCAACACCTACCTTCTGCGCATAGGTAGGATCAAATGCATGTTCAGCATCTATAAACGCCGCTATTCCGCCTTGCTTCTGGGCCTGGGCAATAATACTCAATGTAAGAGTAGTCTTCCCACTGGATTCAGGGCCGAATATCTCTATTACCCTTCCTCTTGGTACACCTCCAACTCCCAGAGCGAGGTCAAGGCTTACCGCCCCTGTGGGAATGGCTTCCACATCCAAGTGACGGCTTTCACCAAGACGCATAATAGACCCCTTACCAAACTGCTTCTCTATCTGGGCAACCGCCAATTCCAATGCCTTCTTTTTATTCGCATCTGCATTGCCTGCCTTGCCTTCACCTGCCTTACTCGTCATACCAGCTCCTTTCATTACCATATCACTATACCCGATTATAAAGTTTACTTAACCCCGCATTATTCATTAGGATTCCTTATCTTTTTATTTTTATGGTCAAGAGTGAAGAACGAAGTATAGAGAATGAAGGAATTTTTTATCAAGGGAGAAGAATATCCCAGTAAATAAGAATCCTTCATGCTTCATCCTCCCTTATCCTTTCTCAATTTATCTTCTCCCATTCAAACCCAACTATATTCCTCTCTTTACTATCTATCTTTATCCCTACTAAATAGATAGCTTTGTTTTGATTTTCGTATTTTTTATAATACTGCCTCTCCTTTATCTGCTTTATCGGGCTTTCTTCTGTGTCTACCTTTATCTCAAAGATATATATCCTATCCCGCACCATTACTACTATATCTGCCCTTCCCTTACTCGTTACATCCTCTCCAATTACCCTATCTGCTATGCTCTGTAAATACGCAAATATTACCGACGTATAATAGCCTTCCTGCCTTGCCATCTCATTTTTGATGTGAATATAGTACGGCAGTGAGGCAAATAGTGATTCAAGTTCCCTTCGCAAATCATCTATATTGCCCTGCTTTAATATCCTGTGAATGTTTGTGCGGGCCTGGCGGTTTATCTTCTGTGTCAGATACTCTATCAAAGACTTTGATAATGACCTGCTGACTTCCTTATTCGGTAGTCTTAACAAAAATTCTATTTCCTCTTCCTCATTTATTATCTTCCTGTCTATCGTAAGGTATCCTGTCTGAAATAGTATCGCCTCTGGGCGCATATTATCTACATCAAAGCTGTCTAAAAGACCTTCTTCCATCACTAAATTTGAGAGCTCAGGTATATAAAAATTACCTTTGTCTATTATATCTATCAAAAATTTTGGTGTGCCGGTTGAAAACCAGTAGCTTTTAAATTTAAATTCACCATTGTTGATACCATAATCTACGAATAACAAAACATCAAATGGATTGTATACAAGATCTCCCAAAAAGTTATATCCGTTATACCATTCTCTTACTTCATCTAAACTTACCCCATTTTTCATAAAAAGCTCGCCAAAATGCTTTTCTAATTCGGCTTGCGTTATCCCAAGCATATTCCCAAATTCAGGATATAATGTTATGTCCTTGAGATTATTCAGCCCCGAAAATATCCCTGCCTTGGAGAATTTGGTCACGCCCGTCAGAAAGGCAAATTTTATATAGGGATCCATATCCTTTATTATGGAGTACAGCCCCCGCAGGATATTCCGATTCGCCATCGCTACCTCTATCTGGCCTATATTGTCGATTATCGGCTTGTCGTATTCGTCTATCAGGATTACTACTTTTTGATTGTATTTTTCGTAGGCTCCTTTAATTAATTCTTCGAAGCAATCTGAATAGCTATTTGTTTCTCTGCACTCTACCCCTAAGTCATCTTGATTATCCCTTAAAATATGCAGTATCCTTTCAATTAGCTGCTCAGGACTACGCATATCTCCCCTAAACGATATATGTATCACTGGATGCCTAGGGAAATCATATTTATCATAGACGTATAAGCCCTTGAATAAGTCCTTTTCTCCTTGGAATAGGTATTTCAAGGTAGATACAAGCAGACTCTTTCCAAATCTGCGTGGGCGGGAGAGGAAGTAATATTTGCCTTCAGTTATGAGCTTATAAATTGGCTCAGTCTTATCCACGTAGAGATAATTCTCTTGCCTTATCTCTCTAAAATCTTGCACTCCTATGGGCAGTTTCTTTAGCCCTGAATTATCCATTATAATTCCCTATCTTTTATTCTTTTGCTAATCTAGCATTCTATTTCTTATCTAAATAAGCATGAAGAATGGAGGATGGAGGATGAAGGAAAAAATTTTTTATTAAATAAAAATCCTCCCTTATCCATACTTCATCCTTCATCTTCAATTCTAAAAACTTCAGTTGCAGTTTTTAGTTTTGACTTTTTAGTTTTTAGTTTTTCAATTATATATCCCTTTTTCTCTATTCTACCCTATACTTATGGATTGGCAAGGGAATTAAGTTACCTCTCTAGGGAATCCAGGATAAACTCAGGGATCCTTTTTACCTTAAAATCTCTATCCATAAAGGCGTGCTTCGTATAGCCAATGGAACGGACTTCTCCCTCCACCAGCATCTCGTAATCAAATTCGATATACATCTTCTTAACAACCCTCGGCAGTAGACAAATCTTAACCTCTTCTGGATACCGAATAGCCTTTTTATAACGGCAGTTTGCCTCGAGTACTGGCAAAAACAGACCATCCTTCTCTAGCATCGCATAGGAAAGCCCACAAACCGCCTCAAACCATTCAGTTCTCGCCATCTCCATCCAGACGAAGTAATTCGCATAGTAGACAACGCCCATCTGGTCCGTCTCTGCATACCTAACCTTTAAATCCACACAGAACATATTATTTAAACATCCGTCCTGATTTTACGGTCTCTAAAGGATCAAGCACCCTGCTTCAGTCGGCCAATTATCTCCTCTATCTTGGCCTTTTGTTCATCACTAAGGCCCTTTTGTTCCACATAACGATTTATCTCAAGGATGGATGGGTTGTCGTCTATATACTCCACCACCGAAGACAAATCCATCAATCCCTCAAAAGGAATCTGTTCAAATAGATGGCGCAACAAGATATAGTCCTGAGCATAATCAAGCGTCAAACGATAATGAGGGCGATTTAATGCCTCAGGGACCTTCAAGACCTTTACATTAAACACATCAGGTACATCAAAGAAATGCCCCCATATCTCCGTATCAACATAGTCGCCCTTGGCCTTGCAGACCCGCTCTAATGCCGAAAACTTTATCCCATAAACCGCACTACCAAGCGGCAGACCCTCTATTTTCAGATAGTCGTACTCTCCCTTCCTTGCCTCGTCTATCATCAATTGGGCGTGATACCTGCAGAATAAAGGATTTTCCCCAGTAATTCCCACTAAATAATCCAGAGAAAACAGCCTGCACGCCTGGTACAACCTGTCAAGGACATCGTCCTCAGATCCAGCAAAGTAATAAATATTGTTCTCAAGTGCAATCTCAACCAAAGGATAATCCTGGGGATTTGGAGATGTACACAGCACAATCTCGGATATCCCTTTAAGACTCTTTGCCCGATCGATAACCCATTCGATAATCTTGCGGCCCTTTAAGTCCATAAGTAACTTAAGAGGAAGCCTGCTTGACTTAAGCCGCGCAGTAATTAAAAAACCCACCTTCATACCGCCCTCCCTGGAATTAAGATTTTCTACTTACTTCTGAAAAACAAAAGCCCTCCCTAAAAAACTTATACAATTAAATTATACAATGTAACTTCTACCAATGAAACCGCTTTTATTCCTGATAAGAAATTCTCCTGTCACTCAATTGTCACTCATCTTGTCATCACTTCTGAGACTGATTTTTCCTGAAAGAATTAGTCTCACTATGCTGAATTCCCTTGAAGATTCCTTATTTGATAATATACATCCTTTGCATTTGGGATTAGTTCAAACATTGGAACATCGTTTCTTGCTTCCGGCCACGCAGAGCCTGCATAAAATGAACTCAATGCATCCTTATTGCCGAAAGCAATGGTGCCATAACCATTACTTTTTTCTGTAAAAGAAATGTACCTGATGCCGTCAATATTTAAACTTTCTACCTTTTTGCTAAACAGTCCTGAAACAATAATAACTCTCTTATTCGTCAGGCCGTAAAATGTCCTTTTACGCCTCATAGCATCCACAAAAAACCTGCCAAATATCAGATACAGGCCTACAGCAACAAAAGGAATACCAAAAACAGGAAATATTATCACCTCTAATTCGCCCTTTTTCATTCCAACCGGCACTGCCTTTATTGCCATGATTTCCCAGAAAATCGCAAACCCACCCCATAAAAGACTAAAGGGAACAAAAAATATATCTCCTGAGCGAAATACTATCCCCTGCTTAGGCCTGCCTGCCCAGAGCAACTCTTCATCTGGGTCCAATTCCCTCTGGATAATAGTTGTTGCTTCGTAATCCACAATCCCCCCTCCCTAAACTCAACCTTTCACTCACTATCTCTTTACTAACGATAAAACACCGCAACCGGCTCAAACACAAGAGTAGAAAATATTATCCCACCTTTTTTCTCCTCTGGTCTGTTAAGCATTAAGTTTTTAATTCCTGGACGGTTATTCAAGACATTAGATAAACGATCCCACGATATATCTGGATTGAGTATATCCATAGAATTCTCTCCAGCAGCAATTCTATATGCCAATAAAGGTGTTATGGAACACAATCTTTGCAAAAACTCAAATTTTCCTTGAGCATCCTCATCCCATATAGCATCTGGCATAACGTTTCTCCTTCTAATCGAATCTATAATAAGTAGCATTGCTCCATCTATATTCAGCTCACCCATCTTTAGTTTTTCCAGTATTTCTTCAACATCCAACCGGAGCCTATCCTGCATATCTATTTTTCCTGTGATATTTCTCTCTATAAATTTTATTATATGACTGGCATCTCTTTTTTCCTTCGCCTCTATAACGGCCTCCTTCAAAGCTTGACCAACATAGGAATCAAGTTCAAAAAAATCACCTTTATAGCTATCTGCAATGATAGCTAAAACCCCTTCTGGAAGGCCGTTTTTTACCGCCTCTTCCCAAGCCATTTTTTGCAGAAAATTCCCCACCTCATACCCAATATATAGGCTAAGCAATCTATCTGCCTCTGGCATAAGCTGGCGAACAACTGCTCTGGCTAAATAGTGACGAACCGCATCTTTATCTCCCCTATCCATTGCCTTTTTTGCCTGCATTGCCAAACCAATAGCTGAAGGTTCTGTTAATTTAACAGACGACTTCTGGCTATCACTAAAGGTTATAGTAATCTCGGACAGTCCATCACTCAAATCTATTCGGATACCCTTCTGCTGAAGCCTCTCAAGCGCTTCGTGCATTGTCAAGGCCGCATAGGCCTTGGCATAAGGCGTATCTGGCCGAGATTTCGCAAGCTTGCTATCAAACCCAACTATGCCTTGACCTGTCTCCGAAAAACCGAATAGGTTGACACCTTCCTTTCTATCAAAGGCTATAACAGTTGGGGGCTTCCCCCTTTCATATGCATAGGAATAGACATAGCCAATAAGCTCTTTATAGCCTTCTCCCTCTGCAGTATTGTTAAGGATAGATTGCTTAGACAAAAGTTCTATAGTCTGGCCAATAAGAACGTGTCCTTTATTCGTTATTACCCCCCACTCTCCATTTGAGATTTGATATATGCGCGCAACACTTTCCTTACCTGCTCTGGCAATATTGTTATCCACATCTATTACACCCTCTTTCTTCTTAAGTTCCCAACGGCCATCTTTGGTACTAAAGACTATGTTAAGCTCGTCACTTCTGGAAGCAGGGCTTCTTTTCGTAAGCTTATACGGGTTCCCGGTTCTTTCCGTAACTACCTTACTGTAAACCTCCACCGCAAAATCACGCAACTCATCGTCTGACATATCCAAAAGCCCGGATTTATTTACCCAATCATAATAGGCCCTTAAAAAGCTGGTATAATTCCCGGCTTCAACATCGTTCCATTGGAAAGGCCTATTCAACACCTCTGCCATAGCGTTAACTACGTCTATTTCGTGTCCACTAACTTCAATCAACATATGAAATAATGGGAGAGCTGGATATTTACATTTCACCATAGAAAATAAGTCAGCAAGTTCTTCACTATAACTAATAGACTCTTCATCCGGAAATTTTAGAAAAGCCACCTTATGCCCTACTTCGTGCCATAAGGTAAAATTAGCAGATATCTCCAGAGCCTCTTTTCTTGAACGGCCATTGAATATTCTTCTTGCCAAACTAAAATATAACTTACCCTTTTTATCCTGAATCTCTGGATCAGATTCTGTAAGCCTATAAGGCATTTCTTTATCTTTTATGGAGTGAATGTATTCATCAACCAACCTCATTTCATTATTCAATTCAAGAACAACTCTCCTATCCCCAGGATATAGAGATGAAAATCCAGATACATATAACTCCCCACTATTATCACGACCAAAGACAACCTGGACTATAACCCCTTCTGTACCAACAGACCTTATGGCAAATACATTTATGGGCAGATAGACAGCAGTATTGTCCACTCGGATTTCATGTAAGACAGAAACAACCTTTCCGGGAGAAGGGAACCCTGACCTATTTATTGTCGGCCTCGTATTTATACTTGTAAAAGGCAATATAGCCATAGATATTAATGTTAATATCTGGATAATCGCCAGCCACTTAGCTACCTTTGGATACCTCTTAAAGAATCTTCTGGGTGCCCGAAGATACCATTTCTCTTCTTTCTGCTTCTTTTTTGCCAGTTTTAGAAATTCATCTTCGCTAAGGTTATTTAAAACTTCCCTCAGCATGAAGCTAAAATTAAGGGTATACAGCCTAAGTTGATTGTTTACTTTATCCATCGACATCAAATCGCGCGCGTGTTCTTTTACCTTCGGAGAAACATTTTTAACCAAGTCATATAACACATCAAACTGCTCACTGACAATCCTGCCATCGCTGTCTGTCTTATTATAATACTCATCGCCCAATCCCGCTTCTCTCCCCCATGCTCTTATAAAACTTTCCCAATAAACTCTACTCAAAAGGTAAGACATACTTTCCCTCGTAAAAATAAATCCTTGAAAAGGAATACTCTCCCTATACCAATACCATACCCACATAAACTCCAACAACTTTATCAAATCATCCCTTGCCTTTTTATACTGAGCCACCTTAAATTGCAATGCTACCTCTTCAATAGGGATACCTCCTTCCGGTATATCTATCTTTGGAAGAGTAGGCATATTTAATTTCACCTGTTGTTTGTCAGAAGTTTTTCTATCTTTTTGGCCTTTTTTCTTTTCTATTAACCTCTTTATCCCTAAAAAAACGCGAAATATACCCACTCCAACAACACCCACTCCCAATCCAAAGGCCAGATAATATGCTAATGTAGCGGTATCAACTGACTCTATAGGCAGGCCCATCCCCATAACAGTAGTAGGCAACAACAATCCCACAAGCGCAACTACAGTAATCAAAGCAAGAACAGTGGCATTGGCCTGTCCAGATTGATTTACAATAATCTCGTCTATCTCTCTTCTTATATCTGGTTCATTGTTTTCACTTACTAAGCCATCTAATGATTTATCTGTCTCCTCTTCATTTATTGCATCTTTCATTGACCTCTGTGTCATCTCTACTCCGCCGCCCACAATATCCCAATCCCCAATCGTATCCTCTGATATCCCCAGCTTATACATTAGCAGATACTCATCAAGGAACCTGCGCTTTGACCAAGGTTCTGACACAAGCCCTGGCACAGCACCTTTATCTATAATATCCCTAAACAATCCATTTTCAGGAACATGCCTTTCATACCAGAATGCAGCAACTACTGCTCTTACCGCCTGGCGCAACCTAACATATTCAGACCCGGTATTGACTTTCTCATTCAATATCGGGATAACTTTCTCTTCTATCCCTTCAGCCAATTTTCGTCGTGCTTCATTATTCTTCATAGACTGGCCATCCCCATCAGGCCCTATCTCTACCTTAACTTTTAACCGACAATTTGTGATATACATTGTCTTATTGCTGGCCTCTATCTCTATTCTTCCCGGTACTATCCAGAACCTCGGATTTAAATTCTCTTCCACTTCTCCCAACTCAAACAAGTCCTCCATAAGGCTGGTCTCCATTAAGGCATCTTTCACATCCCTTTTAAGCTGTATATCCGCCTCAAGAAAAACCCTACCTATATCCATAAACTTCATATCACCACCCAATATCTCAGATTCATCTGACGTCACATTCAGATTTACCCACAGGTCATCATCCGGCAAAGCAAGGGCAGATAAAAAGAATTTCATACTTATGAGCTTTTCTTCCCTGGAGATCTCGCCCGATTTGCCACTTTTCTCCCACAGAATATTAAGACCACCATCGTAGTTTATCTCTATTCCGGACAAATAAACTGTCTTTGAGGCGGATTTGAGAAGACTTGGAAGCGTCCCCGTCCCATATCCAGCAGGCCACACAACCTGCTCCAGGCCGAAGGCAATACAAAAAGTAAGGACAACTATTTTCTTTACAAGGTGTTCCACAACAGCCTTATCCCCCTCACTTCCCTCACATAGGCACGGTCACCAGAGACATTGCGGCAAGCATAATACCACCTGTCTTCTTTTCAGTTGCAGTGGTACCTTTGCTCGCCATAAATCCGGGCTGACTCTGGATAAGCTCAGACCGAACTGCCATTACCTTGCTTATACGTGAGTAGTTGAGCTGTGGAGATGCAACGTTATCCTGAGCAATATCTCCTCCACCTGCGATATTAAATAAGATAACCCTGATGGACTTCATCATCGTCTCTCTATTATCTGCCTTTTCCTGCGCATAATCGTCGGCTGCTATATCCGGCATAATGCTGTGCCTTGAAACAGCATCCAAAATAAGGAATGCCGCCTCCTGTTCATTGATCTCTTTAGAATTAAACCTGCGCATTATTTCGCTAACATCAGAATCAAACTGCTCTGACGTATCAGTAGCAATGTTATCTAAAATAAAGTCATTAACCTTATTCTCTTTAATAGCGCTGATTAATCCCTGCAGCATATCTCTAGCCTCTCCTCTCATGCTCAATTCGGATGGACTTACTTCACCTGCAACCGGCAGCTCATCTAACCCTTCATCATAGAGAAGGTTGTCCAACTTTTCCTTTAGGTTATCTCCAACCTTATCGGCTATATACCCTGACAGGAGCCTGTCTGCCTCTGGCATAGACTGTCTGACAATAGCCCTTGCGATGTAGTGTTTATACTTATCAGAACCCCTTTTGTATTTCTGAGCCTCCTTTAAGAACACCTTTACTGAAGGGTCTGTGACTTGTATAGTAAAGGCTACAGAAACCCCTCTGGCAAGCCCTTTTGCCTCTTTATAAGAAAGCCGAACAAAGCTGCTTTCTTCTCCAATCTCTACTCCCCATCCAGAAGACAATCCGCCCTCCAACAACTCATGAGCTAAAAGCGCCTGCAGCGCCTTATATTTTGGGTTTTCCCTTTGTGAGTAAAACAACTCCTTATCAAGGCCAATGGCCCGCTGTGATTGGCCGTCTTTATCTTTGATTTCCTTATAGAACCCGAATAAGTTTGCGTTCTCTCTCTCAAATAATATCACATTTGTATTTTCATCTCCTCTATGGGCAGAAATAAGGAAACGCAAGAGTTTCCCTTCATCGCCGCTTATTAGTTCCTCTATATCATTGAGCAGTTCTTTATATCTTTCCTTATCCCTTGATCTGCCAATTATATCCTCTGCCGCAAGCACCTTCTCACTGCCATCTACATCCACAATACTTATCTGCCACTTACCATCGGCTGCCTGATTGACAGAGATAACATTGGACTTCCCGGCACGGGCAGTGGAAGAATCTGTCTTAGACTGTTTGCCGCCTCTCAAATTACTCACGCCCCATGACCCTGCTGCTACAGCCACTGTTCCACCAGCCGCAAACCCTCCGTATAACCAAGGCGACGATGACTCTTCCGGTGCGTCAGAGATCTCCTGAGGAAAAGTAAACTTAACACCCTGAAGCGAAGATTCTATTTCATGTAGGCTCATTTTAGATAAATCCATCAATAATCCTGAATATAGGGATCCCCTTTCAGGAATAATTAAATTCGTATTCGTTGAAGAGACAGGTGTCAATTTTTTATTTTGTTCTTTTACCATTTCTTTCATTACATCATCTATTGCCTTGCTCAAATCTTCAGGGGTAACTGGTTTTCCACCTTTAGTAGTTAGCTGCCCCGCAAGGCTTTTTAAGTCCACCTCAATAGCATCTCTTCTTCCCTTGACAAACTGGGACATCAAATCCTCAGGGCTAACTTTTGCTGAAACACCGGGTTTAAAACTATATCCGTTATCCGCTATAGCATTAAGCATTGCTCTGATTACTTGACCCTCTGTCGTATCCTTAAGTGTAAGTTTTTCTAACTGCGCTCTTGTTTTCACCATAACAACTGCTTGACCTGTAGGTCCGTGCTCGGTTCCAGTCTCACCAGCTATAACTTTACTCTTTACTCCACTCACATCAAAATTCTCAAATGCATTTTTTACCTCTGCAAGTGTCCAATCCCTTCCATCTGCTTTGGGTAAACGGTTGTTCATAAATTCTGTTATAGCCCTTAGATCCTCACTGGTAAGGGAGAATCTCCTACCTGCCCAGAGGATAAAATCCCCCCCATGGTTTTCGAGCAGTTTTTGCCAAAGTTCCCAGAATACCCCTTTTCCGGCACTTTGGGAAATTCCCGCCTGCGTCTTTAAACCCTTAATGAATTCTTCGATAAGCCTGCTCAAACTGCTTCCCTTCGGAATATATCCTTTTGCCGTAACAATTCCGACTTTCGGGGCGGAAGATTGAGACGGAGCACTTGTATTTGTTGCATTGGACTCCTTGGACTCCCCATTCTCTTTCTGGGACTTAATATCATCCGGTCCGTTTCCCCTTCTTTCAACAATTCCATTCATCCTCTGCTTCACATGGACATTATTGACATCATTACTCACGTCATTTATCTGCTTAAATTCGGTATTTAACCTTTCAACTCCACTCTTATTAAGATAATTAACATCTATGTTAAGACCTTCCTTACTGCCGGCTGTTACTATGTCTTTAAAGGTAAATTTGCCAGCATCATCTATC
>WGAY01000068.1 GCA_015494585.1 Candidatus Omnitrophota bacterium
ACATAGCGCTGGATAATGTTATTTCTATCAATGGAACCGAATAGTTTTTCATCCTTTTTGGATTCTATCTTGCGTTTTTTAATGCGAACTCCCTTATCTTCGCCCAATGCCAGCCTTATCTCTTTTTGTGCAGATGCACCGGAGAAGCGCGTCTTGCCGATAAACCTGTTATCCAGAAACACGTTTATAATCCCGCCTAACATCTTATTATCAGCAGGAATACTGCACGCCCAGAAAACACTCTTATTTACATCAGGCACAGCATAGTAGAAAAACTCTGCGTCTTTTGAAAATTCTGTCAATGGAACCAACTGGCCTGAAGAATCTGACTTTATGGTAACGGTTACCTGAGGTTTGTATTCCACAGCAATGCCCATATCATTGTAAGTAGCCATAACTGTCCTGGCATGAGAGGAATACTCTGTTACTTTATCGCCTTTTAGCGTATACATCACATCCATATAAGATGCACTTTCTTTTACCATACGCCGCTTATCTGCCCAATCATTCTCGAATAGAATTGCAAGGCTAATTGTCTTTTCCTTTGGCTGCGGAAGGGCAATCCCTTTAAGCGGGCTTATGGTTGATATAGAAAAGCGAACGTCTTTCCAGTCTTCCCCAGTGTTTTGAGATACCCTTGCCTGAAGCAAGAACCTTGCCTTTTTATTTGCCCTACTTACGTCTAATCTATATACTGGCTTCCAGCTTACATTACTGACTGCGTACTTAACAACGACACGCACTTTCTCCTGTTTGTGGGCATTATACCTTACCGCAAATACGTATTCTTCTCTTCCTGCTCCGGCATTTATCTGCCTTAGCTTATCCTTTAGAAGGTCAAGCCTGCGTTTATTTTCCTCAAGCTGCCTTTTTAATTTACTATACCTTATCTCCATATCAGAAGAAGATTTTTCTATAAAATCAAGCCACGGGCCGACCTGCTCTGGCAAAGGCAGTAACGCATCCTTCTCCTTTGCGCCTTTCTCGCCAACTACTTCTACCCAGGCATTCACCAGGTCCCTGCGCTTATCTATCCCTTTAATCCTTGCCTGAAGTTTGTCTATCTCTTCTTCAATGGCCTTTATCTCATCCTCCATTTTACGCGCATCCTCACGGGTGTAGTCAAAAACCTTCCTCTGCTTATAGCCAACGCCCAAAAGCTCACCTGTGCCATAGACAACCGCTGTAACAGAATCTCTATCCACAATAGAGGGATTTACAGGGGATTTTAGGTATATAAGGTTTATTCCCTTATCAACACTAACCTCTGCCCGCCTTTCAACCAATGCCATGTCAGGATATACAGCCACACTGCTAACTGATGAATTAACCTCCTTGACAATATCTGCTGCACCAACCCTGACAAAGGCAAAAAGAAACAGTCCAATCAACACCAGCCTCTTCATCTCTTCCCCCTTTGTTCATCTACCCCAAAACCCGCTAACAACTCTCAACACCTGATAAAGAGTCGTGCTTAATAGCCATGCAATAAATATCGTATAAATAGTAGAAAACATCGCCCACCTCGTGCCAAATTCCTTTTTCATAACGGCAATAGTTGCAACACATGGAACATAAAGCAGACTCATTGTCAGAAATGATATTGCGCTTATCGGAGTAAAGTAATAAGGCAAAACTGTACGCAGTGCCTCACTTTGCCCTCCGGCAAGAAGCGTTCCCAGTGTCCCAACGACTACCTCCTTTGCGACAACGCCAAATAAAAGAGCAACCGTTGCTTGCCAAAAGCCAAATCCTGATAGAGAAAACACAGGTGCAAGCACCTTGCCTATCTTCCCCAGCAAAGATGCATCAGATGCATATTCAACTCCCCACGGCATAGACGCAAGAAACCATATCAATACCACTGCCAACAATATCACTGTCCAGGCCTTTTTTACAAATTCAAATGTCCTTATCCAGGAAAACCTCCAGACAACCTTCCAGGAAGGTAGTCTATAAGGAGGCATCTCCATAATAAGCAGACCCTCTTTATCTTTCATTGCCAACCTGTTGAATAACCAGGCAGTAAAGATCCCCACTAGAATACCGATGACATACAGGGAAAAAATGACTATATTTTCCCGGCCCGGGAAAAAAGCGCCCGCAAACAATACATAAATAGGAAGCCTCGCTGAACAACTCATAAAAGGGATGACAAAGGCCGTAACAATCCTGTCCTTTTCATTGGAAAGGGTCCGTGTGGCCATAATAGCAGGGACATTACATCCAAAACCTATCAACATAGGGATAAAAGACTTGCCGTGTAGACCCAACCTATGCATAAACTTGTCCATAAGAAAGGCTGCACGCGCCAAATAGCCCGTATCTTCAAGTATAGAGATAAAGACATAAAGAAAAAATATATTGGGCAAAAAGACCAGTATAGACCCTATACCGTCCAGGACACCGTTTATCAAAAACGAACTCAGCCATTCAGGCGCAGAAAAAAAGGTGAGTACGTTCCCCAGCCAATCGGCCAGATGGGCAAGCAAGGTTTCTATCATTCCTACAAAAGGATCCGCTAGTTTGAACACCGTCGTAAACATCAAATACATCACGAATAGAAACAGAGGCAATCCAAACCACTTATTTGTAATGAACCTATCCACATACTCAGTGAAGGCAAGCCGTTTATCCATATCCACATCCCTGGACATACATTCACCAAGCAGGGCACGTATAAAACCATATCTGCGTTCGGCGACATATATAGAGAGGTCCCCGTAGAGAGATGCGGCATCCCGTAACCTGGTCTCGATCACAGACCTTTTGTTTTCACCTATCCTATCAGCAAAATGCCAATCACCTTCAATCACAGAGAGAGCCTCAAACCTATTCATCCCCAATGAGCAGAGATAATCTATAAGCCCTTCCAGCTCACCATAATCTATCTGTATCTCACTAACATCATCTATCTCTAAACATCTAGCAATAGCACTCCTAAGTTCATCTATCCCCCTACCTTGATTCCCCACCGTCTTGACCACATCACAACACCGGGTAATCTCAGCGAATATTTTCGCATCTAGGTCAGAACGGCTTTTCTCCACCTCATCCCACATATTTAAACAGGCTACCGACCTAATCCCTATCTCTCGTATTTGAACAAGCAGATAAAGATTGCGTTCAAGATTCGTAGAATCAATTACAACCACCGCAAGGTCTACCTCACCACTTAAGAGAAAATCACGCGCCACCCTCTCATCCAGTGAAAAGGCACTCAGTGCGTAGATTCCAGGTAGGTCCACCACCTTCACTGTCTGGCCATCGACTGAAAATCTTCCTTCGACCCTCTCCACTGTAGTACCCGCCCAGTTGCCCACCTGTTCCTGGCCGCCGGTAAGGGCATTAAATATAGTTGTCTTACCTGCATTGGGATTGCCTACAAGGGCTATCGTCTTCATAATGAAGACATTATAAACCCACTAAATACCATTTTCTAGCGGATTCTTGAAGTGTAATAATGGTTTGGGTCAATTATATATAAAGATGAACGCAGGGATCAATCCTCAAAAGACTGTTTAGATAGTTCGACCATCTTAGAAGAGATTAATTTATCTATATATCGCGTATCAACAATTCCTAAGACCTTGCCTTCTTTGTCAACAACTGCTAGAAATTCAAATCGCTGCAACAAATCCTTTATTTCATCTAGGCTCTGCTCCTCTTTAACTACCCCACATCCACTGTCCAACAGATCATGGGCTAGGACCACATCTCCAAGTTCTGCTAAGGCCAGGGCATTCTTAATATTCTCCATGCTAATCACACCCTTAAGTCTGCCTTCCTTATCGACAACCGGATAATAAAGATGATCTGTTGACTTTAACACATCTATTACCCTGGGAAGGGGATGGTGTTCCTGTATGAGAGGGACATCCTCATGCATAACATGCTTTACCTTCATCTGCCTAAGTAGGTCGTCTTCGGTTATATTCTTACCTGCTTCTCCTGATTTTTCTATGGCTACCTTCACAAAAAATGGACCTATTAACTGGACAAAAAACGTTGTAAGGGTTACGACTCCTATTATCATTTCCCCAAAATCTCCTGGGAAGACCTGAGCCGCCAATATGGACAATCCAATCGCTGCACTAGCCTGACTGAATAGACAAAGGCCCAAGTACCTACGTAGCTTAGGTGAGGCATCCGACCAGACACTACCAAAATATGCACCGGTCATCTTCCCCAAGGTTCTTCCAACCAGATAAAGTACCACCAAAATCCCTACTATTGGCGTAAAAAACGACACCTTCAATTTGGCCCCAACGAGGACAAAAAAGAGGACATATATAGGCGGGGCAATCTTTTCTATAAGGGCAAAGACTTCTTTACTGCGCTTGGGAAGGAAATTAGCCAATAACACCCCTAGGGCCATTGCTGCCAGCAACATATCCATCCCAAGGGATATCGAAAGCCCAAGGGTTATCAATACCCCACCCAGTAAAAAGGTAAGCGTCTTTTCCTCATCCGTATAGCGATTTAGAAAAAATGTAAGGACCTTCCCCGAAAACAGGCCTACGAAAATAGAACCAAATATCTCCCAGATAGGGTGAAGTATGGTATGGGCAAGAGAGAGTTCCCCCTTGCCCATCAGAATAGAAGCTATACTGCTTGCCACAGCAAATAAAAGGAAGGAAAGCCCATCATCTAAGGCTACTATCCCCAGTGTCGTGGTAGTAAGTACACCTTTGGCCTTATACTCCCACAATACATTTGTTGTTGAAGCAGCATCCGTAGCCGAGGCAATTGCGCCCAATAAGATTCCAATAGCAATTGAGAGGGACAAATTATGGGAATAAAAGAAATAGGCAACAGAGGCAAACAACGAAACAACAAAAAATGCCCCCATTCCCTCAGCAAGTAATATGTAAACAAACTGTTTGCCGTATCGCTTCAGTATTTCTGCCTTTAGCTCACCGCCCACCATAAAGGCTATCAAGCCTAGCGCAAAGTAATTTATTGGAGATAGTGAGGCTATGACATCTTTGTTTACAATGTTAAGGCCTGATTGCCCAAGTATAATTCCGATGACAATATAACCTACTACCTGAGGTATTTTAAATTTCTGAAACAATCGCCCACCGATAGTCCCCCCGAAAAGGGAAAGACCAAGTAAGAGCAAAACATTTAGGTGAAAGAAAGATACCTTCTGTGCAATAATATCAAGATAATGCATAACTGATGATGATACTACCCATCGATGTACTTATCAAGAAAAAAGATATCATATATAAAATTCCAAGGTCCTCAACGCCTCAGGGATCCTATCAAGACAAAAATGCGGGGCATCGATTTCAAGGCAGAAGGCATCGATTCTGTCTGAAAACTTCCTTTGATACTCCAGAGGTACAATCAAATCCTTTCTGGGTAATATACAAATAGAATGCCTAATTCGGCTAGAAACAAAGCCAGTATCTATCTCTCGAGTCAGAAGCATCTCCAGCTCCTTATACATAGCAGTGTAATCCGCATCAAACAACAGGAACTTATCGATAGACTTATCCTCTCCGGTCCTGTTAGGATCCCAGTGAGCCCTGCGGTAGAATCGCATAAGTTCTTTTTTTGGATTAGCATAAAATTCTTGCATAAACTTATCAACATACTCTCCCTCAAGTCCATATGCCGGAGCAATAAATAATACAGAATTAAAACAAAGAGCGTTTCTTTCAACCAGAAAAGTGTGGAACCGAACTAATCCCAAGGACCAGACAATCACATCAAAGTGCAACTCAATCCTAGAGAGGAAATAAGGCAGTATATTCTCTCGATATCCCCATCCAGAAAAATAATATGCCATAATGGACTATCCCGGATTATACATTAGAATTTCATTTATCTTCCATTCCATAAAACTTAGAAGTCAAACCTCAAAGCTCAAAACTTAAAAATGAAGAATGGAGCATGGAGAACGAAGAAAATTTTTTATTAAGAAGGAAAAATATACTAGTAAATAAAAATCCTTCATACTTCCTCCTCCATTCTCAATTCTCAAAACTTGTGTTGCGGTTTTTTAGTTTTGAGTTTTTAGTTATTTTCATTGCATATTTTGGGATTACTTTAGCTTGCCAACAAACAAAACAAAGAGAGGGGCAGAACCCCTCTCTTTGTAGACAATACCAAAGAGTGCCCGTGATTAAATATCATAGTAGAGATAAAACTCATAAGGATGCGGACGCAGATTAACTCCTTCGATCTCCACGGACCTCTTATATTCAATCCAGGTCTCAATAACATCCTTAGTGAACACATCTCCTCTAAGCAAGAATTCATGATCCTTCTCAAGGGCACTGAGGGCCTCTTCAAGGGAACCAGGGACACTCTTAATCCTGGCCTTTTCTCTACCAGAGAGCTCATAAATATTCTTATCCAGTGCCTTGCCCGGATCAATCTTATTGATAATACCATCGATACCAGCCATAAGCATAGCAGAAAAGGCCAGGTAAGGATTACAGGATGGATCCGGCGGACGGAACTCGATCCTTTTTGCCTTAGGATTGTCACTGTACATAGGAATCCTGACCGCTGCAGACCTGTTCCTTGCAGAATAGACCAGATTAACAGGAGCTTCATAACCCGGCACAAGTCTCTTATAAGAATTAGTAGTTGGTGCAGCAAAGGCAAGCACTGCAGGAGCATGCTTTAATAGACCACCGATATACCACAACGCAATTTGGCTCAGAGATGCATAACCATTCTTATCATAGAAGGTATTCTCGCCGCCCTTCCAAAGACTCTGATGCGTATGCATACCCGAACCATTGTCCTTAAAGATAGGCTTTGGCATAAATGTAACAGTCTTATTGTAACGCCTTGCAAGGTTCTTGATAATATACTTGTATATCAAGAGATTATCTGCTGTCCTGGTAAGGGTCCCATATCTGAGGTCTATCTCGCACTGACCACCACTGGCAACCTCATGGTGATGCACCTCAACAGGAACGCCTAAATCCCTCAATATCAACATAACCTCATTCCTGAACTCCTGAAGGCTATCATGAGGAGGTACTGGGAAATACCCCTCTTTATATCTTGGCTTGTAACCAAGATTCGGATTTTCTTCCCTTCCAGTATTCCATTCACCCTCTACAGAATCTACAAAATAAAAACCAAAGTTCTCTCCCTGATCAAACCTAACATCATCGAATACAAAGAACTCTGCCTCAGGTCCCCAATAACTTATATCGGCAATCCCACTTTCCTTTAAAAACTTCTCTGCCTTCTTGGCCACATAACGAGGATCCCTACTATAAGGCTGCTTTGTAATAGGGTCATAAATATCGCAAACGATTACCATCGTAGGGGTCTTTGCCAGAGGATCTATGAAAGCAGTATCCAAGTCCAGCATCAATATCATATCGCTTTCCTGGATCTTCTGAAAACCACGGATAGAAGATCCATCAAAGCCAATACCCTCTTTTAATATACCCCCTCCCTTTTCAATATCAGCTAGAAGTTCCTCTGCGGGCATAGAAAAGTGCTGCCAGAGTCCTGGAAGATCATGGAAACGCAGGTCAATAATCTTTACCCCGTTCTCCAGGATCATCTTCTTGATATCCTGGGGGGTCTTTTCTTCATAACCCTCTGCACGGATAACTAGACTGCTCATGCCAAACCTCCTGTTACACAAACCATTACAATCATAAAAAAACGCTACTACTATAGGAAAGCCTTTGCGGTAGGACCTCTCTGCCCTTTTAGATTCAGACAACATTGCCTGAAGTAGCCATTTTACTGCAAGGTAGTCAAAAGTCAACAGAATTTTTATTTAGGTCCAGGGGTGTTATAATATTGTATATGGAAAGATTGAAACATATTGCCCAATCCATGCCAGACTCCCCCGGTATTTATAAGATGCTGGATAAAGAAGGCCGTATTATCTACGTAGGGAAGGCCCGATCTCTAAGGAAACGGCTCTTGAGTTATTTCTCAAGCGGGTCTAAAGATGCAAAAACCCAACGACTCCTTGCAAATGTATATAATATACAATTCGAAACCACCCCAGATGAAGAAAGCGCCCTCATCCTAGAGGATAAACTGATAAAAGAACACCGGCCAAAATACAACATAGCCCTAAGAGATGACAAGACGTATCCATTTGTCAGGATTCAGAAGGAACCTGATCTGCCTAAAGTAAGCATCGTACGCCGTCCACAGCTAAAAGATAAAAAAGAACAAGAGAAAACCATACTATTCGGGCCATATCCAAACGTGAAACTTTTGCGAATGGCACTGAAAGGACTGCGAATTATCTATCCATTTAAGTCTTGTAACAGGTATAGAAAGGACTGTCTCTATGAAAAAATAGGACTCTGCCTTGCTCCATGTGAAAAAGAAATATCCCAAAAAAATTATCAGCAAATATTAACTGGACTCATAGAAACCTTCTCCGGCAGTTACGAGGTAATTATTGAAAAACTATTCCAGAAGATGCAAGAGACCTCTGAACGTCAGGAATTCGAATCAGCGGCATTCTATAGAGATGCAGCAATGGCATTAAATGCCGTGTTGGGCAAGGGGATCGTCGAACAAACAGGGCTTTTGGCAATATATGAACTGCGAGATATCCTAAAATTGAAATACCTACCGCGGAGGATTGAAGGATTTGACATCTCAAACATCCAAGGAGAGATGGCAGTTGGTTCAATGGTATCCTTTTGGGATGGAGTGCCTGATAAGAAAAATTACCGCAGATTCAGGATAAAAACAGTCTCGAAAATAGATGATTTTGCAATGATATATGAAGTAGTTAAGAGACGATGTACAAGGATATCTAAAGGCGAATTCGCAAAACCTGATCTATTTTTAATAGATGGCGGGCCTGGACAACTAAAATATGCCCAGAAGGCATTGTTTGAGACAAATCTAGATATCCCCATAATTGCCATTGCCAAGAAAAGGGAAGAAGTTTATTTACCGAACAGGCGCCAACCCCTGTCTATACCTAAAGAAAATGCAGGACTACGTCTCTTACAACACATAAGAGATGAGGCCCACAGATTTGCAATAACCTACCACAGATATAGACGCAAAAAACGAATTTTATCTTAATAAAAACAGAAGAACCGATATCATTTGTCACTCAAATGTCGCTCAATTTGTCATCACTTGTGAGACTGATTTTTCCAGAAACTTTTAGTCTCATTTTGTGAGACTGATTCTTTCTGGAAGATTTAGTCTCATTATATTGTTCTGTTGGGAAAGCAAATTTAGGAATTATTTCTTCTTTATCCAGGCAGCCAGCTCAGTGCCACTGTAAAACATAGCGATATAATCACCACTTGCAGATCCACCCCTTACATCCAGTTTCCCGCCAGGTGAAGTTGTTCCAACACCTACTCTATTATTTGCCGCATCTATATACATCGTATCTGAATCTACATTCAGATTATTCGGTACGCTCATTGTGCTGGCATTTACCGTTACACTATCTACCGATGCATCACCCAATGTCGTATTACCATTGACGGTAAGGTTTGTAGATACAAGCGTTGAGCCATTCACTTCCAAGGTGGCAGATGGAGAACTGGTACCAATACCAACATTCCCAGAAGACAACACTGTTATATAGGTATTTGTGCCGACTATTGCTCCACTTCCTATCTTTAGTGCATTATCCGTATCATCTTGTCCAATATAATAGTCTTGGCTGTCCCCATCAAAGAAAACGGCAGTATCCTTAGAGGTCCCATCTCCTATTTTTACAGAGGATTGTGTATTGGAAGAAGAATTTATTGAAAGTTTACCCGCACTATTGGACATGAGAGATACATAGGTACTTCCATCGTAAGAAAGTCTCAATTCATTACTACTGCCAAATATATCCAAGGATGCAGATGGAGAGTTCGTACCAATACCCAACCTATAAGAACTATCATCCCAGAAGAAATTTGCATTATCTTCAGCCAACTCGCCGCTACTCCCAGCAAATACAACAGAGCCTGTCGTCAGATTCGGGTTAATATCTCCGAAGACACTACCATTTACCGTAAGATCACCACTAATATACCCATTTCCTCCAACCTCTAGATCAGCACCTACAAACAGGTCATTGGCCCCATCTGCGTGGCTAGGAGTACCTGTACCTATACGTGTAAGCCCATTTTGCACTACTAAGGCATCGTAACCTCCTCCCTGGCTAATGACAAGGGTATCACCACTGCTGTTACTTAAGGTTGTCTGTCCTTGTACAGAAAGGTTGTTGTCTATATACGTCTGGCCGTCTATTTCTGTATCACCCACAACAAAGAGATCTTGATTACTTGGCGAGCTTAAATGACTGGCGGTTGTACTTCCTGGACCTACTTGAGTCAAACTTCCAGATGCTGGTTCTAAAATTATACGACCAGTACTCGTACTAATCTTGCCATCCGTATTGTCATGGCTCATTATCAATGCGTTCGTACTTCCACTTATCCCTGAACGCACCTCTACATTTGCGGCATTCGTGTCCACAACAAATACATCTCCTGCGTCTGCATTTTTTCGAACAAGCAAGGCCTCATCATCGTCGACATCTATAACCAGGGCACTATCACCAGCAGACACGGAACCATACGTTAAAGAGCCTCCTATCTCCAGATCTCCTGCCACATACAGGTCTCCGCCATTCATGCCAGCCGTGGAAGGCGTCCCTGCTCCGATTATAAGGTTTCCTGGATTTATTGTTACGGTCTTGGTATTGTCAGTTGCGGTTATGCTAATATTGCCATCTTTGTCTAGAGTAAACAGATTAGAAGAACCATTGGTTACCTTAAAATTGCCCGAAGCCAATTCGACAACAACATTACCTGTTCCCTCTGATTTTATCTTTATATCCTCACCACTTGGCGCGGTTATATCATCTTCCACCCCACTCAAAGTCAGACCAGATTGCATTGTGGTTGTCCCCTGTATGGTAAGATTCCCTTCCATAGTATCATCTACATCGCTACGCAAAAACTGTAAAGAATCCACTCCATCTAGAGTTTCTGTATTATAACTGTATCCAACTGACAGTAATGGTATACGAGGGCTCATCTCACCATCAGAGTTGACCTCTATACTCATCCAATAGGGTTGGGTAAAATCTAATGTGAGGGGAGTATATTCTCCTAATTCTATGTAAAAGTAACCCTTTTTATCCAAGGTTACGGTATGCGTCTCTTCCCAGAGTTTTGTTCCACCTGTTTCGGAATCATAAATGCGTACAGTTATCGTATACTCACCAGGCGATATAGGACCATCAGAGGGGGTAGTCAATCTGCCTTGATAATGAATCCTTTGGGGAGCAGAAGCCATTATTAGAGAAGCTAGAGAAAGAGATAAAACTACGCTCACAAATACGCATTTAATAAATATACGACCTATCACTCACCCCCCTTTGCTAAAGGCCCCTATCTATAAATCCTTTTCTATATACTATTGTATAACAGATACCCTCAAAATCAAGTAAGGATGAACAGATATTTTAATCCGGATTATGCAATAATATTAACCCAAAAGTCAAATCCACAGCATGTTAATCATCTTAATCCCCTATTTCATAATTTGGATTTATGAAACGGGTTTTTCGTGAAAGATTTAGTCAATTAATGGTCTTATTTTAGATAAGGCTTGTTTGGGTGTAATAATCCCTTTGTTTTTAGGGAAATGCTTTATATTACCAGTTATCAGAAAATCTGCCTCTCCCTGTATATAAAGATCGTAAAATTTTCTGTTAAATTCATCTTTGAATTTAGGATAGTTAGAGGAAGTAATTACCAGCTCTTCGCCATATATTCGAATAAATTCAAGGAATGTAGAGATATCATCTAAATCAAATCCAAATTTTTTTCTATGCAAAACATCTCTAT
>WGAY01000069.1 GCA_015494585.1 Candidatus Omnitrophota bacterium
CTTATACTGCTGGAGGCCCTGTTGACTATCTCTGTCTTCTTCTTTATATCCCCAGACTGTACATTGATAAAAATTAGATCTTTCTTATATCTAGCCCCTCTATTATCTCTTATCCCTTCCCTCTCAAACATCTTCTCTATGTCTACAAATATTCTCCACAGATATTTCTGTGTGCGTCGAAACTTAATTAAATCAGGAAACCCAACTGCTAGCATCCACGGCTTAGATTCAACCTCTATTTCCTCCCATTTCCTATTATTCTCATATGCTATTATCCCTAAATCTCTCCCTAAATACCTTAAAGCATACTTACTCGTACCTATTGCCGCCTTAATACTAGAATCTAGACCCTTTCCATATTCCCCTTTCAAATAAGAATATTTCCTCCGCAACGCTAAATTATAATATACCTTCGAACCATACGATAATATCGGTAAAACATTCGCTATCTCCTCTATCCCACCTTTATCCCTCCTCCATAAATAAACATCTAACAGTCCCATCATCGCATCTTGTATCAGTTGCGATTGGTATAGTCTAAACCCACCACCTAAAAGCACATTTCCCCATCCCAGAATTTTCCATATCTTTCCTAAATCACCTATACTCCCGCTTACCCCTAGATCCTTCAAAACACTCCTGTATCCCTTCTCTGCACTATCCATATCCCCCATAAACCAATATACTCCAGCCATTACCGTCCGTACCGGAGCCAAAACATCTTCCTTAGAAATCTTTAACCTGCGAGCCTCTGAGGCCTTCTTATCGTAGGCCAATATTATCCCTTTTTCTACCTCCCTTAACTTCTTCAAAACTCTCTCCCCCATATCCCGTACCTCTTCAGGCCCCTTCCCTTCCTTAATCCTACTCTGTTGCATCCTAACCAGCTCTTTCGTAGCCTGCTTGTGTATAGGCAAAATCGGAAGGACATAATGCTTCACAAATGCCTGGTCTATCTTACTTGCACTTGCAGGCGCGCAATTACTCAACACCGGCATCATCCCCGCCAGCATACCCATCGCACCTATTCCCTTTATAAACTGGCGCCTCGTTATGCTGCTGCCGCTCTTGTTTACTATAATAGTTAAAGGAACTACTTCCCCCTTCTTGGGATTTACTTCAACCGCTATCCCAACATATTTCTTCCCTCGATTATCTCTTATACCCCTCGCATCTAGAATTTCTTTCACCTTCGCATACAATGTGATATAAGTTACCGCATACGGATACATACCCAAAACCGGCAATATAATCAATGGCAAACTAGGGATATCTTTTATATCTATCTCTTTACTCCCACCATCACCTTCATACATTACCTTTAGATCCCTACCAAGATACCTCTCAGCATACTTGCTCGTCTCTATACTAGCTTCGGTCCTTAATGCAAGTGCCTTCCTTAATGAATTCCCTATCCTCACTATTAACCCATATTTGTCTCTAAAACTAAACTTATCCTTAATCACACTAAGACCAAACAACTGGGCCGAATATGTAAATACCGGCAGTATATCCGCTATTTCTCTTACCTTGTCCTTATTATGCATCCACAAATATGTATTCAATAACCCTATTACAGCATCCTGAATTTCTATAACCTTATAAATATTAAACCCTAAAGAACTTATCGTTAGAATATCTTTCATCTGTCCTATCGCTCTATTGTATCCAGCTAATTCCTTCAAAACCTTACCGTAATTCTTCTCTGCATTATCTACATCTCCCATTAACCAATATGCACTGCCCCTCATCGTATTTATCGGAGAAATTACAACTTCTTCCGATAATGCCGCCACCCTATGCAGCTTGTTTGATTCCTCTAATGCAGATCTGACCTCTACACTCTGACCCCTATATAAATCTCTTATCCTATTTTCTAATAAATCAAGTCTCTCCAACGCATTACTTACTAATTCTCTTAATCTTACGCTAACTTTATTGTCTCTTAATCTCTCTTCCATCGCCTCCTTAAGCATCCCCCCCACTTCCTTTTCCAAACCATAAATATTCTGCTTATATCCACTACTCCAATAACGAAACGCTGCCTTAGTAGCTTCACTAGGAGCACAACTACTCAACGCCGCCAGCATACCCATCGCTCCTATACCCTTTATAAACTGGCGCCTTGTTATGCTGCTGGAGGAAGATGGGGTTCCTAAAAAGCTACCGGGATAAGTATTCTCATATTGTTGAATAGAGACAAAGTCCCCACTCTTGACAATATCTTTTAAGGCCGTTATTTCGTTTCCAAATGCCTCTACATATTGTTTCAATGATTTTAAATAGTTAGCCCTGGCTTCATATCCTTTTTCTGAAGACAAAATCTCTAGGAAACCACTGACAGGCTGGAATTTATTATTTAATACATGGGCCAAAGAGCCACTTAATACAGGGGATGTTTGTTTTATTAGCTCTGATATTGCAGTGTTTATCTGTTTACTTTCACTTAATGCCTTAGATATCTGTCCGGCGTTAACAGCTGAATTTAGTTCATTCACCTTTTCTGTGACATATAGAATAAACTTTGATACCTCTTCAATATCATGCCACAACCCAGGCCTGTTTATATAAGGTTTCATCAACCTATTGTTCCCAGATAATATCCTACTGGTATAGGGCAAGGCAGGTTTATCAGGCAAATTACGATCCAACATAGATGAATTGGACTGTTTGCCGTTGCCTTTATTCTCATTTGAACTTGAACTATTGCCTTTATCCCCCCTCTTTGCCCTTCTAGATAAAGAACGGCTAAACTTCTTTGCCTTAGAATAGCCTTCTACAGCCGCGGTCTTTATATTGGCATAGGCAAAAGCAAGTCTATTGGAAATACCCGGCACCCAGAAGAACAATCTGTCTTTTGCAAGTTGTTTTGCCTTGATAAGGGCTTCATTTTCAGTTATAGAACTGCTAATAACAGCGCCTGAATCACTGCCCAGATATTGAGGCAGGTCTCTTAACCCCTTTGGCGTAACTACCCTATGTATTACCTCATCTGTCCTATCATCTCCTATGCCAAGGGCATCTATTCCGTATTTCTCGCCAATAAAGTTCAGGATAATGTGAGAGGTCTCGTGAGGCACAAGCACGTCTTTTAGGGTATTGTCCAATATGTTGTAAGAAATTATTTTGCCCTTCTTTTCCTTTGCAATAAAATCGCGCGCGTCCATAACTATTGTCTTATCAGGCCTAAGCTCTGCCCAACCGCCATGGTCAAGCATAGAAGGCGTGCCAAACTTTATAACTAGATCTTCAGGGAAGAGGTTATCAATATCTGCCTCTGTAAACTGTTTTATCTTTCCTTCCCTCGCCAGAGACTTCAAGTAATCAATCAACCCCTTGTAATCGCTTATCTCTGCCTCTTTTATATAATCCTTTAACTCGTTAAGCGCCCCTATCCTTGGGTCGTCTTTCTTCATATTCCAGCGCATCTTTGTCAGTGTATCTATGTTCTTTATAAATAACTCTTTAATGCTTACGGCTGAAAGAAGGTTCTCTTTTAATTGGTGTGCATAAGTTTTCACTTCATCATCCAATTCAATATCTATCTCTCCCCTCTCTGCCGCATCTATAAGCGCCAAGACACCAAGGGGAGTTGGCAGATATGGCCTATCTATAAGGATCCTCTCCATTTCCTTTACCCTCTTGGAAAGGTTATTATAGGAATCCTCTTCGCTGGTTCCTATATCGCTTATCCACCTTGACTCAAGGCCTTGCTTTAACTGCAGGTAGTCTATGAGCTTCCTTAATCTTTCTTCATTTGCCTCACCGCCTTTTAACATCGCCTTTATGTCAGCATTTGCATAAGTCTTTAACAATTCAACCTCATTCTCCCTTTCAGCAAATTCCTCTCTTGCCTTGCTTATAAGAGAGCTGAACCTGCTGTACTGGCTATATTTCATAGCTAGTTTTATGTCAGCTACTGGTATGCCTGAAAACCTCGATATTTCTGATAATGCAGCATTGTCTGTATAGATGCGGTTAAGATTATCTGAATCGCGCAATGCAGATACAAGGTTTGGAAATAGAGGTGATGCTCCTTTAATATTCCTTGCAAACTCTATGGTCTGAGCAATACCTTTCAGAGTGCTTGCCTTCTTGCTCAAGCCAGCAAACACACTGTTTACCACTGGCATAAAGTGAGAAGGTAAAGCAATTATTGTTTCGTATATCTCTCTTGGAAGAAATAGCTTATAATGATCAGTAGCCGCCTCTAATACAGGTCTTCCTTCTCCTGACTTATCACCTATATATATCCTTACATCATGGTTAATTCCATAAGTCTCCCTTATAGCCATACTAATTGGAAATCTCTTTAAGGCTGCTTCATGCTCTCCAGGAAGATTAACCATAAGCATCCATTCAGGCTGGCTGGTCTCACCCTCAAGCGGGGTGCCGACCTTTAGGAATGAATACATCTTTCTCTCTCCAGACTTGTCCCACAAAACCACTGCCGCACCTTTATCTATGGCAAACTCGTAATTATCTACTCCATATATATCAGATAGTTTCTTTGCCTCATAGATACCATCTGCAGCGATTTCATAAATAGGCATGGCCTTTAGTTTGGAATCTATTGCCTTAAGGTGCTCTCTGTATATCAATCTCCACAACGACTCCTGAGAACCAAGCGTGCGCTTCATCTTACGCACAATTTTCTCTATCTGATAATCATCCATATCCATATATGCTGCGCCACTATTAATAAATTCCTTTCCATAGACAGAGATCTTATTTTGCAAGGATGTAATACGTTCCTTTTTCTTTTGCAGCTCTTGTCTTGCATCAGAAACTATACCTTCGGGCATGCTGCGCAAAAATTCCCTGTTTTGCGATATTATTCCTTCCCTGTGCTCATACTGTGCAAGATTGACCTTTGTATAGGCATCATAAGAAATCATACCTGACAATGACCTCTTCAGGCCCTCATACATATCGTAATATGCTGATTTCACATTAACATTCGGCTCAAAACCGAATAGTTTAGAATAGGCACCGAGATAATTTATCAACAGCGACTTATCTATATTCCTGCCGCCGACATTTATACCTATGTTTTCATCGTTAAATAGCTCATTCCAGAAGGTTTTATCATCGCGCTTCATATCAAATAATGCCATTGCAGCTGCCTGCATCTCTATCTCGTCAACACCGCTGTTCTCACCCTCGCCAGTGAAAAGGATCTCGCCTATCTGTCTATCACTGATAGTCCCCTTTATCTGATCATATCTTGCCAGTGGCTTTGCCTGCCTTTTTAACTTATGATCCACCTCTACCTTCCACCTGCCCTGCTCTGTCTGGAGCTCAACGTATGAACCAGTTGGTATGTGAGCAAGGTTTAATGCTGACTTTGCCTCAAAATCAATCGCCTTACCGGGTTCGTTGCTTGAATAAGGCAGATATACCTTAAATCTATACGGGCTATTTGCCTCTCTTGCGCTCAAGAACGCCTGCATTATAGAGAGGCTATTTGAAACCGATGGCATCTTACCTGGGGTTAATAGCTCCTGCAAGACTTCATTTATAAACGATACACCCGGGATGCCAGCTACCTTTAGAGCAGCCGAAATGGGAAGAGTTGCCATTTGTATTACCTCTTCTGCAATAACCTCATCGGCAGAGCCTTTCATTAGCATAGAATACACATTCTCCATCACCCTGCCTCCCCAGGCCATCTCAAACAGAGGCTCAAGGCCAAGTGTGGTAGCACCTTCAAATCCCTCGCCAATTGCCCTGAACGCGCGGCCTATGTTATAGGATTCTATATTCGCAAGAAGCCCCTGAACCGGCCTCATAAGCGGGCCTAAAATCAGCGCAAACCCATAAGATGAAAACGGAATGTCCTTAACAGATGTGCCGGTTGGATTCTGCCCGAATATGCTCTGTGTTATAGAAAACTCAGCAATACCTTTTACCTTGTTCCAGAACCCATCCTCTGCCCATATATCACTGAACTGCTTCAGTGTATTGTTATCAGCAAACGCAGAGAAATACATCAATATGTTCTTCTCCGCCCCATCCTGGGCATACGGCAGGGCATACTTCTTAAAGAGATAGCTCGTTCCAACCACGACAGAATGAAGCGCTGGCATAACGAAAAACAGAGTAGAGGCGCCTGACTTAAGTGTCCAGTCAACGATCGGCCTGCTCACATAGGCAGTTTTTCTCGCAAAACTGCGGGAATCAATAAGGCCTGATCGGGCAAGCATTGAACCTGCTGTCTTTATTGCGCCTGATAGAAATATCGTCCCGCCAATTCCATAAAACAGGTTCGCCCAGTCGTCCTTGCCTGTCTTATCCATATAAACCCCAATGCCAATAGGCACAGTGGATTTAACCATATCCATTATGCCGCTGTGCTTAAACATAAGCCTGGCTGTCTTCAGCGGAGTCTTTGCGCTGAATTTCCTTGCATTAATGATATCCTTATAATTCTCAATCACACCCTGCTTTATATCTGCCTTGCCTGCATCTATCATACCCTCGCGCCATCCCATAGAAATGGGCTGCTCGCTTATCTTAAGCAGGCTCTTGCCGATTAGGGCAGCAGTAGCGATCAATGGCATTGTGCTTAAGACAAACGGCAATTCGCTCTTTTCAGCGCCGTTTTCGTTTCCAAATAATTCTGATGGCTTGCCGTAATAAAGATTTCTCAAACTATAGGCAATGGCAGTCGTTGACGGCAGGAAATACCTCATCTGCCTCCAATTATTCCAGAGTTTTAGATAATTATTCTTTCCAAGGGAAGCTATGCTTTTTATCTCAGCGTGCCTGCCTGCCAAAGCATACATCCCGCCAAGACCAAATATAAACAGGCCTGCATTTTGAATAGCAGATGCTATCCTCTTATCATCAATGGGACCCCACGCGCCAAGGGCGTATATACCAGCGCCAGCAGCCATTCCCGCCCTGCCAAAGTTTACTGCCTCTTTCGGGTTTGCAACTATACGCCTAAACATAGACGAACCCTTAATAGCATCTTCCAATGGGCTTACAACAGCGCCTGCTATGTTCATCACCGCAGAGACGCCAAACGAAGATGAGACCAGAGACGGAGCCTCATAGGCCATAACCGATAGCGAACGCATCGCAAAGTCAATCGACTGGGTATTTATGCCTCGCTTTGCTACTGATAATCCAAGATTAACAACCGGGCTTCCCACTAATACTGCCCCTGCGCCTTTATACGAAGAAGGCAGCCATGACAATGCCCTGTATTTATCTATTTCCGGGATAGCCCTTAATTGAGCGGACATATCTTTATACGCCCTGAACCCTCCAAAGAGCATACCTGCAAGATAACCCAGCTCCGATGCAGTCGCCGGATTCTTTCCATAAGAGACCGAATCCGGATTAATCATATCGCGCATAGAATAGAAAAAGTCTTTCACAGAATTTAGTGGATGCATGCCAAACTTCACAATAGGCGCAAGCGATACTACCTGCGCAGTTGCCTCAAAATAGCCTAACAGCGCTGAAGGAATAGCAGAGTTATCCATTGTATTGAGCCTGTCAAATATCGTGGAAAGTTCCTTAGAAGATAGCTCATCTCTCCCAAGTACTGTCCTTCCAGGTGCCATAAATATGCGCCTTGCCATAAGATATATCAATGAATGATTTTTCATATCTTTTTTTATGTAATCAGAATTATCAAATTTATATGACGCAGCGGTTGAGGCGCCAAGGTGGGCGATGCCAGCAGACACAACCGGATGCTCAGCTATCTTTTCGCCTGCCTTTACTATTGCATCCTTGCCCAACTTCTCGCCTGCCTTCTGAATTGCCTTGCCAGCTGCCTTGCCAGCAAGCTCGTATACACCAGTAGCAGGCCTTAAGGCCTTCCCTACCATCTTCTTCGTAAACGACCCCGACACTATCTCCTTTATCGCAGCCTTGCTTAATTCCTTCTTTGCAATTGCCTTTATCGGTGAAGCAGCAAGGTCATAGACAATAGTTGCATCTAAGAGATAGTCTGCAGTATTAAAGGCCTTTTGAAGGGCTGTTTGTTGAATGCCTTCTTTTGCTGACTGAACATCAAAGTCAGTCCCCAGCGCGCCCCTTCTGAGCATCTGTCCATATGCAGAATTAAAGTCTGAAGGGAAGAGCAACTCCTTAACAGCATAGGCCTTACCCAATAGCCTCTGCGCCTTGTTTGCCTGATGGTATGCATAATCTTGCTTATTGTATTCAAGGACACCCCTGTCTCCAGCAAAGTCGTATACCTGGGAAGGCGGATTGGAGAGCCCGATAAATTTGCCATTCTTATCAAAAGACCTGTATAACTCATTCTCCCTGAATGAATCGTAGAAAAGGCCATGTAAAATATCCTTTACATAGCCCGTCTTTTCCCTGAATATCGGCCTGCCTGTCCTAGTGCTGCCGACATACTCAAAATATTTAGCATTTACCCTATCTTTATACGTGCCACCATAGATATGATAGTAGCTGGTATCTGGCAATGGCATAAACACCCCGTCTTTTATACGCACATCGCCCGGCATAACGATATCGTAGCCTTGCAGGTTTTCAAACGTATCCTGTGGAGCAAACTCTTTGAAATAAGGGAGCAGGGCCTGCGCCCTTATCCCGTCTTTATCGTTTGAGAATATCCCATAGGCAAAGCCTTTATGATCTCTGGAGTAGGCATAGTTAATAAGCACAGGGCTTTTATCCGCATCTGTAAATCTTAATATATTTACCCCTTCACTCGGGCTAAATACCTGATACACAGGTGCACTTGACTTTACCAGAAGGCTTACGCTACCATCCTTTGCAATACCAACCATCCTCGGTATATCAATCATAGGCCTGCCAAACCCAAGAGGCGCGCCTTTTATAAATTTATATTCGCCTATGATAGGAAGGTCGCCTGCTCCGATAAGCTCAAATTCCCAATGCCCTGAGTAACGCCCGCCTTTACCCGCACCTCTCTTAACAGGAATAGCATTGCCATTTTTATCCAACTGATTTAGTTTCGCCTGAATAGTGAGAGTGGAAAATATCTGATCCGGCATAACATTGCCTTCATAGGTAAGAGCGATGTTATAGTTCCTCTCTAATGTCTTATCCTTTAAATTGGTTGATACCCTTTCCTTGCCCTCAAACTGACTGCGCTCAAGCCTGATATCTATTGACTTAAGGTCATCTCTTATACCCAGTTCCCTTTTATCCAAAAGCCTATATATCCTCTCTGCCTTCTGACGGGCAGATAAATTCTTATCAGCGGCTATCTCAAAGACCTTCTTCGCATCCGTCATACCATATCTATATGCTATATTCTTAGCACGCACCATTATATCTCCCCTTCCGAGCCGCAAGCTTTTTTCTATTGCGCTTATATAAAATTCGTCAATGGACTTTCTACTGGCACGGAAGTATGCAACATCGGTTATTGCATCCTTATTCTTTGAGAGCGAATCCATAACCGTATTTAAGGTAATAGTTGGATTATAATATTCTCTTACCTCCTTCGAACCCGGCAAGGAGACAGCTAGCCTGCCGGAAGAGTCTAATTTTATATCAATATCCTCTCCCCTTATACCAGCAGAGAATATCCTATTTGCCTTATCATCTGAAGGATTGATTGTAGAAAATCCAATAGAGGAAAATACTTTTAAAGAAGGCTCATCCTTTACCTCTCTTGCAGCCAGAAATAGCAGGTTATTCGCCATAGGTACAACCTCAGGTATACCGCTTACCACGCGGCTGTAGTTCTTTCTTGATTCCCAATTAGAGCCAACGTTTACATATATATCAGTAAACCCATAATCCTTGCTAAGATAATCCTTAGAAGACAGTAAAATTGTCCTTGAGCGGCCCTGGTTATAGAAGTTGTAGTCAATAAACAATAGCGGCAGTCTGAATATCATATCCTGATTATTAAATATCTTCTTATTCACCAATATAGCGCTATGCGTTGGAGATGTATCTGCCTCTCTATTTTGCATAAGCCCAACGCCATCGGCAAAGCCTTCACTGCCCTTGATACTATCCAATAGCTTATTTCCGAAATAGGAACTAAAGGCACAATTCTTTCCCTGGAATACGTCATAGGTAGATGTCAGGTATGCAATTGCAACGCCCTTCTTAAATCTGCGTGAAGCAAATTTATCTATGCTTATATCCACATCAATATTCTTTATAGACTGTGGCAAAAGTGCATTGAATACCTTATCATTTTTGGCAATCTTTCTAGCAAGCTCGGATAGGCTCATCTTAAATAAATCTTCCTTCTTTATCCCTAATTGGCTTGCTATCGTCTGTACTCGATTTATGACTATCTTGCCACCCTTCGCAAGCTCGCCAATAGGTCTATCCATATCCTTACTATATTCCTCTATCTTTGGCTGTAGATACTTCATAAAGGCATTATCCAGTATCTGTTGGACCTGTTTTCTGTAAGCAGGAGAAGGCTTCAGCTTCTTAATCTCATCGCCAGCCTCTTTTAGGACCTTATTCAGGGTATCCATAGGCAGGCCTAACCTTGCCATCTCCTCTCTTGCATCCGTAATACCCTTATCGTCACTAAAGACCTTTACCTCCCTTGAGCCTACCTTGGTCCCTACTAGCGCACCACCAACCATATGAACATCCCTCATCCATAGCTTCCTGCCAGACTTATCCTTTACCTGAATGAATCTCGTTGCATCCTTTATGTATCCGCTGGCATCGCTTCTAACAGAGGTAACATCAGAGACAATCCTCTTATTTGCAGACAGAGAGCCAATATCATAGAGATAGAAACCTTTATTTGCCGGATATACCTCACTAGCCGTTGCACCATCTATGTGCAAAACCCCATCAACAGGAGAAATGCCCAGCAACCTGCCTACTCCATCAGAATAGAGATACAACGTAGGGCTATCGGCATTGGTATAAATATTCCTGGTTATGGTCCTGCCAGAAAACACACCTTTTATGGTTTCAGAAACTGGATTGATCAGCAACGACAGATAACCATCTTCAGCCGTCAGATCGTATATATTGGAAAATTCACCTATCTTCCTCTCTCCTATCACTGCCTTAAATGGTATAAATCTGTCATCTCTCGGAGGTTTTGGAGGCCTCTTGCCCTCAATATCGATTACCTCTATGGCTTTCTTAGAGAGGGCTACCAGTTTCTTATCCGCAGAAACAACAGGGGCCATGGAGGAAACTGACTTAATTGCTCCATTTTTAGATGAAAGGACTGCCTTATATTCGACTATATTCTTGCCTCTCTTCGAGACATCCATAGCAACAGACTTGTCGTTAAACTGCAATATGAGTTCGATAGGGCTAATGGGGTGGATGGACTGCCTCAAGACAAGATTCTGGCTGTCTCTTTCTGCTATATCCTTAATCCGTGTCCCATCTGAAAGTTTTATCTCCCTATAGCCTATCTTCTCCCCCTTTACCTTTCTCTCAGAAACCACATCCCTGGCCCATATTCCTTTAAGGGCCTTGTCTGCCCAATAATTACTGTCTTTTCCTATACTAATCCGATTAGTAAAGATGTAATCCTTGCCTCCAAGAGACTCTATCGCCGAAATCCGTCCCGGAAGGTATACATCCACTGCGCCCTTCATACCCCAGAGAAGGTCCTGACCTGAACGATTGATAAGCCGTGTATTACCCAATACAAGGGAATCCATAGCCCTGCCCTTACTGACTGAGACAGACACAGGCAGGTAATCAGCCACAAACAGCACAGCCCTGTCTTTAGAGACGCCAAAGCCGCGCTGGATATTTACATCTAGAGGCTGCTCCAGATAAGGTAAAGAATTGTTATCTTTGCTGTTATGCTGTTTCAGATAAGGAGACAGACCCGCCCCTCCTCTCAATAGAAACGCCGCTCCGCCATTAGACAAACGCCTCTGTCCAGATATAACAGCAGGAGATTTATCTACCAGTTTATTGTTTACATAGAGCTCTTGTCCTACCTGTGCGGCAAATTTTCCTTCAAAGTTCGCATTTATAATAGAGGCCCTGCCCTGTCTATCAAACCCCACTGCTTGGTATAGTTCTTTATAGGCGCGATGGATAGCGTATGCCTCTTTATCAGAGAGTACAAGGAAATCAGATAGCTGATAGTCTCCAGAGAGACCTATCCTGCTCACTCCTACAATTCCTCTGGCAGATATCTTTCTGGCACCTATCAAAAAGTCAGCCCCATCCATTGTTGGAGCTATCCACATATCATCCTTGTAACGGAACATCCGGTCGCTGGAAAGCCTGTATATATCACCTTCCTTCTCCACCTGGAAATGCGAAAACACAAACCGCGTTCCAGGAGAGAAGTTTTCACTCAATATATCCAGGGAAGGCCCGTTAGCTCCAGATGCAGGCGAAACTCCAAGATAAAAGTTGTCAACCAAAAGCCAATCCTCTGAGAGTATCCTGTCAACTCCTACTTGGCGCTCTTCCCCTGCCATATTGGAAACAGTCCTTTTCACAGCCCCATTCCTTTCACTGCTGCTCATAGTGAAAGGAGAGGTCAATATACCCTTGTTATCCACAGAGAATACCAAACGATTACCTCGATACTCAGCCGAAGAAATATATCCAGATACATCGTATTTGTCCTTGACCTGGTCACCAAAGCCATACCTATACTCAACCCCCGATAGACCAGCGAAAGCCTTGCTGGTATTATCCGGATAAAACCGCCTTAACAGATAAAGCCTGCCAGGAGAAATCTCAAAAGACCCAGCCCCCCTTGATACCTTCTGGCCCCTAACCTCAGATACATTCAAGAGCTCTGCCTCTTTGCCCAGCGCAGAGACTATCTTAGAGAGTTCAAATTTCCAGCCATTATCATTTGTCTTTTCTAGGATACCTCGGGCCTCAATATTCCTGGCAAAAAGCCCATTCTCAAGCTCATAGAACTCACCATCTTTACCTGTAAGGGACAGGTCCGCAGGAATAAAGACATCCCCTATCCTCCCATTGGAATCTGGCAGGCCGTTGCCATAGATTAAGGCCTTAATCGCGCTGTTTTGCCCTGCCTCTATCTTGGCAAAGAAATCCCCACCTTTATCTTCCCTGCCACCTATATTAGCGGCAGGCAATCCCTTGACATCTACCATCCTCGGTAAAGACAAGTTTTGCCTTGCCACATCAACCGAAAGATCCATCGCCTTCAACATAGCAAAAACCGGCTGCATTCCTGTGAAGTCCTTATGAGAGAATGGCCTGGATATCCTGCCAAATCCGCTTATCTCTACTGGATTGCGAAAGTTCAGAACTGACTCATTTGCAGGATTATTCAAATACAAGACCTTCTTTTTCCCACCAAATTCTCCTGGAGCAAGTAAGACTAATTCCTGCTTCCCCTTTATAAGCACATCCCTTGAAAACGGCGTGCTGGTAACAACACCATCCTTTGCGCCGAGTCTGGTATTGGCCATATCTATTGAAGGTAAAAGACTGAGTCGTGGATTCTCAGAAGAAAGCACCAGTCTGCCCTTCATCGCAATACCAATCCCCTTGGGGAACAGTTGCCATTCATTAGGAGAAATCTCCTTCACATCGGCTTCTGTATGGAAGTATCTGCTATAGCGGTCAAATATAGAAAAGACACTGTTCATAGAAAACTGCGGGGCCTTGGACACGCTTGCATTCGCAGAAAACTTAATCGGTTCAGAACGCTCCATTGCCAGTATATCTATGGCCTTGTGGGAATCAAGATATGGATTTATACCCAGAAATATGTCCCTGCTCCCCTGCCTGCCAGCGTAATATGGCAAGCCAGCTGGCGCTGATAACTTCACTCCCTTTGAAGAAGCAATCCTTGAAGCCTTTCCGTAATCATAGACAAAAACCTTCATACCTAACCCCTCAGGGGTAAAGGTATTTATCTTAACTGGCTCAAGGGATTTGTCATCTGGAATAAAACTTGTTGTGCCTAACTTACCATAACCAAGATAAAAATAGTTAAATGTCTTTCTTGAAACCCTGTAAAAGTCTGGCTGGATGTATGTTGCCCTTTTATTATCAACAGAAGTAACATACCTGTCCCACATAAATGGATTCTCTTGTCTGTTATCCACCTTAACGTTTACCTTTGATACCTCTTTCCCAAGCCTGTCTACCCTCTCTGGCATAATATAAGGCAAAAGGAATCGCGCAGTAACATCTGGATTCACAGCCAGCTTTCCATAAGAGACCTGGATAACCCCTCCTGGCGTAGATATAGAGAATCCCTTTGCATCTCTTGATATACCAACCCCGCCCATCTGTCTTGCAAAAGACGGAGCTACTGCCTTATCTATCATTGCAGATTTTAATGTAGCCAGCGCCTTAACCCTCTCTGCATCAGAGGAATTCATCCTCCTGGAAATGCCTTCAACGACATCATATGTTCTGGAGAAGGACATCGTGCCATCGCCTGAATTCGTAATAAACGTCACACCCGAAAAGTCCTTGTGAAAATCAAACACAGAAAATGGCCTTTTGAAATCAAAGAAACCAGGCAAGACATTAGTGATAGAGACAAAGTCCTCTTTCCCTATCGGACCAACAAGGTTCGAAATGGTATTCATAGAAGATTTAAGCCCTTTCTCTGACGAAACCCTGGCAGAATAAAATAATTCGTCATTTAAGACCCCAACCCCTCGGGTTTTATCAAGGGCAAACATATTTACCCTTGCATCGGTTTTAGGAGAATATACAGAGGCACCCCAGAACTTATTCACATTAGAAAACGTCTCAAACTTTACGACCTTATTATAGCTATGAATAGTATTGACCGCATCTATTATGCCGAACGCTTTTGCCTCAAGCGCACCTGTTTTCAGGTCCATACCCGTCAATCTTCCCGACATGTCCATCTCAGAGAGGGCATAAAGCCCTGTCTTTTCATTAAACAGCCCATTCATCCTGTATCTGATATCCCAATCCCTGCCGTCCACAAACAGGGGATGGAAGGCCATCACTTCAGAGCCCTTCGGCATATAGGTCTCAACGATCAGATCCGTATCCCCGGGCTTAATCCTTTCAAACCTTCTTGACCCTATTCCAAACATCCCTCCCATACCAGTCCACTCCAATCCAGCAGAAAATCCAGAAACCGCTGCTGACTGGAGGAGCTGAGACTGCCTCTTAAAGGCATAGGATCGAAAACCGTAAAGCAGGGATTTATCCTTCCACTCCTCGCCATAGAGGTCCCTGGCCCTCTTGGCCTCAAACGGATAATCCAAAAGCCCCCAATCCCGCCAGGAATCCATATACACCGTGGAATAGGCATATTCAGATGCATAAGGACTGCCAGCAAGTCTGGCAAAAGAGACCACAGGGGAATTAAAGGAGTTATCGACATAATCCCTAAATGCAGGAGAGTTGTCGTATATAACCCCTAGGCGGGCCATTGCAGTTCCTTTCAAGGCATCCACCGGCAGACGCATAAGGTTCAAAAGCGCAGAATGTCTTGTGAATTCCCCAAGAAAGGAGGTCTCCTTTATACCATCAAAGGCCGCCCCCAATCCCGATGCAAGGGCATAGGCAGTATCAGCGGCCAGAAAGCTCAACATAGACCTATGCAACTCGTTATCTATTCCCCAACTCTCACTCAATCTGTCCACAGCAAAGGCAATCGCCCCATTGGTAACAGAAGACCTCACCGTATCCCAGGAGATATGGAAGCCCTTACCCATAACAGCCCCTGAGATAGGCTGAGAAATAAGTGGAGAAAGGTACTGCGTATAATTCAGGACCTCATCCTTTCCTGTAATCTTCGCAAGTGCACCTGTCGTGGCTATAGATATAGCCGTAGGCGTGGCCTGATATAGCGCCTCCTTTAAGGAAAACCAACCCGCATCAATGGCACTCATATCATCGAACTTCACATTATCTATGCCTAGAAATTGGGCAAAGGAACCAGAATAATTACTGGCATCACTGACCACTCCAACCTGTTGCATACCAAGATGATCAAATAAATTCGTGCCTGTAATAACAGAAGAGCTTATACCCGAACCAAGAATACTGCCCCCAAGCCCTGATATAGTCTTGGCCATATATCTGGTGAAGGCATTATCGTAGTCATGCGTATCGAAAAGGCTATTTTCCAAGGCAACAGAAATACCACCATTTATCGTTCCTTTTAACGAACCAAGGGCAAATCCCTGTGCAAAGCCCTTCAGTCCACCAGAAAAGGCAAATTCCTTGCCCATATAAGTAATGCTCCTGCCAGTAGAACCATAGAGTCCGGTAGAAAACGCAGCACTAGTCACCATCGATCCCAACTGTACAAATTCAGGGTTCACACCGGCCAATTGAAGGGCAGAACCAACCAGATTACCCATGCTACCAGCCGCATAATTCATCGCAAAAGACTCACTAAAACTGGCCCCCTGAAGAGGTGAAAAATAGGCACCTATAGCAGCACTACCAATACTAAGGGCAGAGGATAATAAGGCATCGTCCAGGGACATTCCAGGCAAAAAGTCATCCGGATCGAGAAAATCCTCGGGCCTAGCAGGACGAATATAACGCCTATACGTCCTACCCCCCTTAGCCTTAGCCTTTAAGGCATTATCTGATATCCCCCGCAATACCGCTATCCCTGTCCACACTTTAGAAAATTCCTCTATCGTAACCCTATGCCTCCCAAGATGATCTATATAATATACAAGGCCATTTCTTGCATTTATTACATAGACATAGTGCTCATAAGAAAAATGGGCAATAAAAGGAATAAAATCCTTTGCCTGCTTTAAAAATCTCTCTTTATCAAACACCTGAACCAGAGAAGAAGAAATATCATATCTCTTTGCCAGGGCCCCCAGGGACTGGACCAGCACTGTATCCGGATCTTCATCACCCTGAAGCCTATCTAGATATTCCAGCTCCTGCGCCAATACATCCTCTTTTACCTTCAAAAACTTAGATAGCACAAATGAGGCACAGGTATTCTTATAAGAAATCTCGTTGCCAGTAAATATCCTAGGTCCTGTATGTAGATTGGCACTGGGATAAAGCAAAAGGGGATTGGCATAGGCAAGGTCATTGGCTATAAAACATATTACAAGCAAAAGCAGTAAGAATTTTCTCCATGGCCTGAGAGTCTTTTTTGTTCTAATATTATTTACTCTGCTATACATAATATCTATAACACTATCT
>WGAY01000070.1 GCA_015494585.1 Candidatus Omnitrophota bacterium
GAATAATAAGGCATACGAGATAGTTAGAGGGTCTTTTGCGATAAGGCATTACGATGGCGAATTGCCATCACAGGAAGATATCAACTCCTTGGACTTAGAGAGTGTCAAGTCTGTGAGGGATATATTTGATGCCTACAAGGTCCCTGAATGGAGGGAGGAGGCAAGGGATGGCACTACTATTGACTTTGTTGATGTGGTAGATAAGTTGGTTGGTGAAGGGTTTGTTACCTACAGAGACATCGTAGATATCTTGAACAATATGGAGGAGGTAAGGGAGAGCCTGTCCACCTATAATTATCTCAAGCGCCTGTATGCCAATATAATGCGCAAGGCATATTACGATGGCAATGTGATGAAGCCAGAGGCCCTAAAGGCCTTAAAAGAAGAGCTTGCCAGCCTGTTCTACAGCCTTGGATTGGGCATCTCTCCTGAGCAGGATAATTATAAAGGCGAGCACGCCGGACTCTTTGATACTATCCTTAAAATGATAAGATACGCAGTTGACGTTGAAGAATTAGAGCTTCCGCGCCAGATATCACATTCAGGCCTGTATTTTATATCCAATGACGATATCTCCGATAGGATAGAACCTCAGCTCCTGATTCCCGAAGGCACATTTAGCGATGAAGAATTAAGTGCGCTTATATCAAAGGGTATCGTTATTCCGGTTCCGAATAACATTAGCGGTAAGAAAACGCTTTATATGTTCAGCCCGAAGGTGCGTTCCATTGGCTATCTTGATAAATTACTTGCTTCCATTGAATCGGATGAATTAAAGAAAAAGGCACGCTCTGCCTGGCAGAAGTCTGTGTTTAACCTTGGCAGCGCCACAAGGGCGGTGAGCCTTGAGGAGCTGGTATTAAAGATGGCGATAGTTATAAATATGATAGCCTTCACTGGCGAAGGCCCAATGGAGAGATACCTCTACAATCGCATCAATGAGATGCTTCCTGACTGGTACAGGGATCCTGCCCAGGGCAAGGCGGCAATGGATGCAGTGCGGATTATAAATAAGGTATGGAATGGGCATATTAAGGGCTTCTTGCAAGTACAAGGCGAGGCATTAAAGGACAAATTTGGTTCTGACATATATCAGAGATATATATTCCTGTGGGAGGAGTTAAACGATGCATTCAGGTTCTTAAACGGAGAGGACGATACCTCTATGGACGGCAGGCTTCATGGAGTCCATGGTGATAATGTCTATGAGGGATTTGCGCGCAAGGTTCGCGAGGCAATAGATGGGCTGCTCGTTCCTGCTAAGACAACCGAAGATAAGAGAAAGAGAGAAGATGCCATTGCAAAGCTCTTTAGCACCATAAGGGATTTGAACCTGTATGTAGAATCGCAGATAACCAAATACCCGCGCGTCAAACACCGCAAGACAATCTATCAGATATATGTCGTGCCATTGTTTAAATTCATCGGTCTGAAACTGCGTTCAATGAAGTGGGTCCCTGAGAGATATAGGCTCCACTTTAGCGCAAAGAATCCATTTGTTGAGACTATGGAGCAGAGGCTCAAGGTCGCAAGGAATGTAGTGATGTTCAATGGCCTGATTGGATTAAGCCTGTATTATGTGCTTAGGACAATCGGCTGGTGGAATAAGATATACTTGCCGACTGAGTTGGTTATCCATGCAGGAGCATTTTCATGGATGGCTGTCTCTATGCTTGGGATTTACGTAGTTTCAGTTATAGGTAGGTATTTATTCCTGAAATACAAGAAGACAGGCGAGGCGCTAAAGGCACAGCAGGCAGGCCTTGCTGGCATATCGGCTGCGATTCTTACGGGGCTTGCTGCGATGAGCTTTCTGCCAGGCACAATGGTGGTTAGCCTTTCGCCGATGTGGGCAGGAATATTGACAGCGGTGTGGAAGGGGTATCTGTATTTGATACTCTTTGAGATGGCAAAGATGAGTATATACGCAATACAGTACTTTACGAAAGGTATCTTAACCTATCGTTATCATCGCAGCGTGTATGCCTATTCAGTTAATAAAAGAAACATAGTTAATGAAATAGACAGACTGTTCAGGGAAAAGGCGCAGTCCCACAGCGATAAGAACAAGACGCTTGGACAGGAGTTTATGGACTGGTTTGAGACAGCAGTGGTAGAAGAGCTTGGCAATCCAGACCATTACCAGCTGCTCATTACCCCAACCGAAAAGAAACAGTGGCAGGCGTTATTTGACGATTATAAGAAATACGATAAGCTTAGCGATGAAGAAAGGGCAGGGTTAAAGGATAGGCTTAATACCTTGATAAACGGGCTTCAGGCCTCAGATGAGGCAAGAGATGTGCTTGGCGATAAATACGAAGATGCAAAGAAAGAGATAGTAAAAGAGCGCCGATTAAGGATTCGCTCGTTTGTAAATAACTTTAAGCGCATAGATAAGGTTGCAGACCCAGATGCCCTGCGCGACCTGTTGCCGTTCTCAGAGTCTTTGCAGGGCTTTGGCGAGGATTCCTACTTTACCTTTGATAGCTTCGTAAAGGAGAACAAGGATGCTGGCGATGCAGAGATAGCCCACAGGTTTGGAATGCTTGCTACCTCAAAGAAGCCGTATTTCTATGGCCTAGTGATATCCCTATCAGAAGGTATGACTGTGGATGGCAAGAAGGTGAAAGACTCAGGGCTTGCAAAGAAACTCCTTGAGCTCACGGATAAGAATAATAGCAAGAAGTTGATAAAAGAGCTTGCAGATTACAATACCGTTACAAAGGACAGTAAGTTTAAGGTGCTATATTCCTATATTGAGACCTGGGGCAATATGTATTTCGCAACCCTGTTTAATAATATGTATACCGCTATGAAGGTCCGAGATATGTATAAGAAGAGGATAACCGCGCTTTTGAATAATAAGGAAGATGCTCGCAGGATACTGATGAATCACAATATATTAAAGGGCATAGAGGATGGTTCACTGAAAGACAGAGATATAACAGATGGAGACATAACTCGCGCCGCAGAGATACTGTTGGAAGACCTTATGAATGTAATGTCCAAACATACTCTTGGTTCTGACCTTAAAGAAAGGGAATATAAGACCGTTCTTTCTATGGTAAGGTCGTGGGAGGATGCCCAGAAGGCTGACTCTAATGAGGGTGCTCCTACAAAGACGGAATTAGATGCGATTAAAAATAAGTCCACTATAGAGAAACGGATTAGAGATGCCCTTAAGCTTATTGGAGGGTATAAGGATGGTAAGAGCATAGACAATAGGGTAAAAGAGTATTGGAAATTGTTTGCTTATCTCGCAAAGAATTACCCGACATGGAGGGAGTTTTTGTATGACTTCGTGAAGAGATACCGTTATGCAAAGATAGCAGGAGATACCTTTATTATAGATGAAGAGACGAAGCTTAGTATAGATAGGTTCTTTAATGAGAGGGAATTGGCCTATGTGATGGCAAAGGTGATGGTAAAGAATTCTAAAAACCCAGGCGGACACTATCCGTCTATCTACCCTGTCCTGCGCGCTATTCTGGAGAAGGGAATAACAGAGACGTGGAACAGGGCTGGGGAGCAGGTGCACTTTGCAAAGTGGAATTCACTTACCGCTTCGCTGGTTTATACAACCGGCCCTGCATTGCTTATGCTTGATGCTGACCACCAGACGCGTTTTGAAGAGGCATGGTTTTCACCAAATGCGGTATTGAACTATGCCATTGACAGGAGATTAGGCGCGTCTCTGCCGAGCATTAACCACTACCTTACTGAAGGTTTTGGCATCCTTGGCAACGTTGTCCCTGTCGGTGAAAATGCATTCTATCAGCATTCCCAGATAGGAAAGGAACTGATGGGCGGGCTTACTGCCTATGGTAAGTTCTGGGGCAGGATAGGGGCATTGCGCTGGGCAGACGGGCTTTCCGGAGACGATTCTGTCGCTGAAGACGCTGAGACGGTTATTATCTTCAGGAACAGGGGCTATACTGTGTCAAAGGTCCCATACGTTGCATATGGTAAGGGATGGATGTACCTATACCCGCCTCACAGGTGCAGCTGCTATAAATGGGCAAGCGACAGTACTGAGTCTGTTGTGAGGAAGCCTGGTATTAAGTGGATGCTTTCGCCGTTCTCTGAGCTGGTCTATAAGATAGACAACGTTGTAACTGATGGGTTTGGCTTTTACTTCAAAAAGAGCTTTATCCCGAGGGCAGTGCATAACCTACTTGGCCTGTACTTTATTGGTATGGCTGCCGGGTCATTGAACCTGTTCGTTGGCGTGTGTATGCTTTCCTGGATAGGCTCTATATTCTTGTCTCAGGCGATAAGTTATGGCGGTGTGTTCTATAACGTATATGACAAGGATATGGGTTGGGTAAAGGGGAGTTTGAAGTTCGTTAAGGACCTGGCAACCCGCTTTTACTGGTATTTCGTCAGCTGGATATACATATACCGCGATGCAACTGGGATCATCGGCCCGCAGATACTCGCAAAGTTCCTCTCAACCCCCGGAAAGGCAAATACGGTTTATAGAATGGATAGGGACACGATATACTTCTTTGACGAGATTCCGATCAGAGAAGGCGCCAGATGGACTATGGCATTGCTTTTGCTTGCTCCTTTTGGGTTTAAGCTCTGGGGATTATGGACATTCGTTGTCTTGTTCCCATTTGCCGGGGTTGCAGGCAAGTTCTTACTTAACCCAAGGAGAGGTGAGCGCGATATACTTGGCAATGCAAAGGATATAGTAATTGCATTTTACTTTGGATGGATTGATTCCTTGCAGTTTGCATTTTCAAACATCATACCTACGATGTGGATTGAGCGGCCACTTATGCTTGAGCTTGCGAAACAGATTGACAAATATCTGCCAGAGAAACTCGCTCCTATGAGCCCTGAGCAGCACCTGAATGGCTATCAGAAATTCTTCTCCCACGTGCGCAAGCTCTACGGCTCTATGTCACTGCATGTAATGGATATAGTATGGAGGAATTATGCAGTCTTATATAAGAGATTTGAAAAAGCAGGTGTTCCTTATAGCGTTGCAAAGAAGATTGTTGATAAGCTTCGCGATAGAGGCGTCCTTGCAAAGGTTGAAGAAGGCATAGAAAGGTCCCCGGAGATTATAGCCTTAAGCATTAGGCCTGAGAAAGAGAATAATGCGGATATAGACGTGAAAAAGACAATTGAGAGGGTTTGTAATCTTGCATTAAATAAGGATTCTAAAAAGATATTCTTTGAGGACTTGTATAACGCGCTTAAAGAACAGCAAGACATTAATGATAATGCGGCATTGGATATGGTTTATGAGATATTAAATCAACCAAATGCCTATAAATCAGCCAAAACGATTATTAGTTCCCCTGAACTTATAGGTTTTGGCCTCTATTTAGAGGGAATGCTCAGTGAAAACATACGGCCAATAGCAGTGGCAGAGAGGCTGTACAATCTGTCTGTCCAAAAATTGGCAAAAAGCGAAAACATCAATCTGGCAATAGAGAAATTTAAAGAGCTATACGAAAAACTTAGAGCGCAGGGGATAGATGATAAGTCTGCAGCAGAAGTAATTGACTTGTTATTAGGCCATAGGGATGGATTTGAGTCTGCTAAGAAAATACTTGCAACCACTGGGATTATAGAGTTGTGCTTGAAGCTGGAGAGGGATATAGCCCGCGCTTTGGGTGAGAAAGGCTTAAATATGAAAGAGGTGGAAATAAGGCTTCATCATCTTGCCAGATATGCTTCTTCTGTAGAAGAAGGAGTCTCTGTGTTTGCTGAGTTGTATGCAAAACTCAAAGAAAAAGGCATAGAAGGCTCAGTTGCAGCAGAGATGATTGACAATCTTTTGTGTAAAGAAAAGGCATCCCTTGCCGCAAAGATGATAATAGCTTCACCTGAGCTTATAGAATTAACCACTCGTCTGGCAAGGATGAGAGGTGAGGCAATAGATCCTGAAAAGACAATTAATAGGCTTTACAGCATATTTGAGAATGCCAGCACCAGCAATGACGTGCAGGTATTTAGCCTTTTGCGCGATGGACTGAAGGAGCAAGGGATAGAGGGTGAAATAGCAGATGAGATTATAGATAAACTCCTTGACAAGAAAGACGGCCTGAAGGCTGTCAAGACGATAGTTAACTTCCCTGAGATTATAGAATTAAGTATTGCCTTGGATAAAGAAATGGGCAGGCAGATAAATCCTGCAAAGACAGCAGAAAGGCTTTATAACCTTGGCTTGGATGAGGAACCCAGAATAAATAGGAAAAACTTATTTGAGAACCTATACAATGCCTTTAAGGATATGGGGATTGATAAAGATATAGCAAAGGAAATCACAGATAACTTATTAGCTAAGCCAGCTGGCGTAAGGGCTGCGAGAGCGGTGCTCGATTCTATTGGGCGTATAGATTTAAGCGTTTATTTGATAAGAAATGGAGAAGGGAGGATTGACCCTACCAGGACGGCTGAAAGGCTTTACAATCTTGTTCTGGGGGGCAGGATTACAATAACGATGAAAGACTTATCTGATAGGCTATGCGATGCCCTTAAAGAGCATGGAGTTGACGAGGGGGTGGCAGAAGAAATTCCAAATACCCTGTTGGCCAAGCCAGCGGGCATAAGGGCCGCGAAGGCACTCATTGATTCTCTAAATAAGATAGACTTAAATCTTTATCTGGTAAGAAATGAAAGGGGAGATATAGATGTTAGGGCAACCGCGGATAAGCTATATAATACAGGATTAAGGTTGGGAGGCAGTTATGTATTTGATGAGCTATATGAATTGCTCAAGAATAACAATCTTAGCGATAGTCAGGCAGAAGAAATTCTTTATGAGCTGTTGGCTATAAAAGGCGCTTATGAGGCAGCTAAGACAATTATTGCCTTCCCTGCAATCATCGACTTTGCCGTTAGTATGGAAAGAGAAATCGGGAAAGAAGTAAATGCCTCTAATGTGGCAAAAAGGCTGTGTTCAATCCATAAGATCTCTGAAGGAGAAAACATCAAATCAGTGATAGAAGAATTTGGCAGGCTTTATGAAAAACTCACATCTCAAGGATTAGATGCCAATAAGGCAGTTGGTATTATTGACGGGTTATTAGAATACAAAGATGGATATCAGATTGCAAAGAGGGTAGTTAGCGTTCCTGGATTTATAAACTTGAGTTTAGCCGTAGGGAGATTAGTTGATGAAAACATAGATTCAGAAAAAACAGCAAAGATGATTTACGATATGGTTGTGCCATCTAAGCAAAAACAATCTGATAAGAAACCAATTGAGAGATTCGGCAAGCCTATTTTAGATAAGAAAACATTCTCAGGCCTTAATAGACGAATAAGAGATCTTAAAGACATAAAACTGCCTTTCATTGAGCAGAGCAATGTATTGAGTGGGGATGATTATGAGGTTATTAGAGGCCTGGTAGGCGCAATGAAAAAGTATATGCAGGCACTTGAGGGGGCAGGCCTTGAAAATGCCGATTACCTTACTATGGAAAAGCTCGCTTGGTTCCTCGCTGAGATTGAATACCTGCCGCATCCATTACAGCCATATTCCAATCTCTTTATCAGGTTTAAGAACTTCCTGTCAATGAACGTAATAGGCAGTGAGATATTGATTTCGTTGATAGAGACGCTCTATTCCAGCAATAAGACGCTTATGCGCAGGCGCGCTATTAGCCAGATGAAGAGGTTTACAAAGGAATTGTTGCAAAAGAGCCAGAAACTAAGTCCGCCAGCCCCTAAGGCTGCTGATAATGGCAATAAGGTCAATAGTGGCGAAAATAAGGCAAACTCCTCTATTACCATCTCCTATAAAGACGTAACGGTAGGCCTGTTAAACGCCTTGTTTAAATTGAATAATCAGAATAAAGATATAGATAGGTATAAGGGAGATTTTGAAAATTACTTCGGCAAGAGAGATGCCTTACTTAGCCCTATTGGAAATAATATCAATAATTTTGCCTTGCTTACCATTGGCCATTCAATACTCCGCCAGGCGCAAATGAAGTTTGGCCCACAGGTATTGCAAGATGCCTACATCATTGGAAGTGTCTCAAATGGAGATGCAGGTATATCTTCTGACCTTGATATATCTTTTATCTATAGCAAGGATGTTAAAGAATATGGCTTAGTAGATAATCCGATACATAATAATGAAGTTAAGTCCTATGTAGAGAATTTAGAAAGGGAATTAATGCAGGCCATCAGAGAAAGTGGCATTGGCTATGATAAATTAGGCAGAGATTCGGTATTGCATGGCCTGGGTTATGGATTTGAAGGCGGGGTTTTCTCTCCAAATCTCATCAAGAACTTCTACTGGTATGCAAACAAATTCCTAAAGGAAGACAGCCCAGAGCTTAAAGAAGCGCTGAATACCTACCTTGAGCACGACCTCTCTATGGTTGACAGGGACACCGCAAGGCTTATCACTACTGATTCTGGTTTCAAGGAGATAATGGATATAAGGGGCCAGATAAAGGAAGATGGGCTCTTATTTGTCTTGCGCAGCCCGCCGGGTGCAAGAGAGGTCCTTTTGTCAGGCGATTTCTTGAATTGGCCACAGTCAAAAGAGGATGGCGCACTTGAGCTGAGGAATGTGAAAGGTGAACTATGGGCAGTTAATGTGCCTCTATCTCTCTTCCCTGAAAGGAATAAGGCATATAAATTTAAGTTTATCGTAACCAGTGAAAACGGCACTACCTCCTGGGTAAATGGCAATTACCCGATAGACTATACAGACGAATATCGCAATTCTGTGATTTTCGTTAGAGAAAATGGGGCGATGGTGAGGCGGCAGGCGCCTGCTAAATCCATAAACAGCGTTAGCGAATTTGTTGATTACGTAAAATCTCTGGAAAGGCCGGTTGTAATAGCTATTGATGGCCTGCCTGCGGTTAAGAAGACCACATTCCTCAGAAAGGTTAAAGGATTGTTGGGAGATAATGTTGTTCTGCTTAATAAGACCCAGTTTACGGAGAAGGCCGGAAGTGTTAAGGGTGGCTACAAATTAATGGCAGAGGAGATTGATCGCTTCAAGAAAGAAGGTGAGGCAGATATTATCATTGCTGAGGGCTTCAGGATATTGAACGTTGAGAAGGAATCCGGGAGAGATGTGTTTGATGTCCGCCTGCTTATGATAAACGACAAGATTACTCGAGAAGAAAATATACTTGAAAATGGCGGGCCTATAAATATGTTGATGAGTCTTGATTTTGATTACGACTTTGTTCCTGGATACGATGCTGTTCTGGATAATCGTGGAAATAAGTTGTTAAACTCCGCATCTTCTATAAAAG
>WGAY01000071.1 GCA_015494585.1 Candidatus Omnitrophota bacterium
CCCTGCACACCAGGGAAGACGCGGGAATTCAGCTTCTTCGCATAGTCCTGCCTCGCCAGTATCATACCGCCTCGTGGGCCCCTCAATGTCTTGTGCGTAGTCGTAGTTACAAAGTCTGACACAGGCACAGGAGATGGGTGTTCTCCTGCCGCAACCAGACCAGCGATGTGTGCCATATCGACGAACAGCATCGCGTCCACTTCATCGGCTATTTCGCGAAACTTCTCAAAGTCTATAATCCTAGGATACGCCGATGCTCCGGCTAGTATCAGCTTGGGCCTGTGTTTCAAGGCCAGCTCCCTTATCTCGTCGAAATCAAGCATCTCTGTCTCTTTATTCACACCGTAAGAAACTATATTATATATCATCCCCGAAAAATTCATTGGATGGCCATGGGTCAAATGCCCTCCACAGGCAAGGTCCATTGCCAGGACTGTATCACCAGGCTTCAGGGCCGCCAGATACACCGCCATATTGGCCTGAGAACCAGAATGGGGTTGGACATTCGCATAATCCGCACCGAAAAGCTCTTTTGCACGCTCGATAGCCAGTTGTTCCACCATATCGATATACTCACAGCCGTTATACCATCTCGCAGAAGGGTAGCCCTCGGCATACTTATTCGTCATAACAAATCCCTGGGCCTCCATAACTGCCATCGAAGCAAAATTCTCACTGGCAATCAATTCTATGTTGTTCTCCTGCCTCAACAACTCATCAACCAAGGCCCTAAACACCTCTGGATCGACACTCCTTACATGCTCTAACAACATCTCTTCCTCCTTCTACATTTTGGCATCTCTATCTTTTCCTCTATAGTTCCGTCTTCTATCATAGATATCTCTCTGACCCTCCGTTTATGCCGTCCTGGTTGAGGCCGTGCTGAGAGAAAGGCATCTATTATCTTCTTTGCCTTTGTAAAAGAGACAAACATCGCACCCATAACCAGGACATTGCTGTGGTTATGTTCCCTGGTTAGCCTAGCCCCTTCTGGCTCGTGACACAGTCCAGCACGCACGCCCTTTACCTTATTGGCCGCTATAGCCGAACCTATTCCTGTCTTGCATATCAGGATGCCAACCCTGGCCTTCCTACCAGCAACTCGTTTTGCAACAGAATAACAGAAAACAGGGTAATCACATGAATCTTGAGAAAACGTTCCACAATCGATTACCTCTATCCCTAGGCCAAAGAGGTATTCCTTGATTCTTTCCTTTAATCCAAAACCAGCGTGATCTGAACCTATTGCTATCCTCATAGCATTCCCTCTATTTTGTTAACGCATGCCTTTATTTTGGCAAAGACCTCCTCATAAACCTCCCAGCTCCCACCTATTGGATCCGGTATCTCGGTTCGAGGATCCAAATCATCCGAAAACTCACCCAATAGATAGATACGATTCTTTAAAAAAGGCAGATATCTCAATATAACATCTTCATGATATTGTTCCATAACAAAAATCAAATCCGCACCCATAAGTATTGGCTCATTAATCGCCCTGCGCACATGTGAAGAGGCATCAATCCCCTCTTTCTTCAACATATCTATTACTATCTGAGTTGGCCCACCAATGCCGTCGACCACCATCACCCCACAGGACATAACCTCTATTCGACGGATATGCTCCTTCTGGGCAATAAGCTTCTTCAGGTAGTATTCGGCCATAACCGACCTGCAGGAGTTTCCAGTACATACAAAGACAACTCGTTTACTCTCCTCTATCTCTCTTATCTGCCCCTCTCCAATAGCACCGCGCCTCAGAATCTGCCAGGGCGACTTAGTTATATCGACCACAGTAGAGGCCTGCCCACATACACCATCAGAGAACACAATAGCATCAACCTCATTCTTGTAATAAGACAGGACCTCCTCTGGAGACCTTGGGGGCGGTGCACCAGAAGGATTGGCCGAGGGCATAGCCAGAAAAAGGCCCGAATGTCTTAGTATGGCCTGAACCACAGGATGAGAACTAATTCTTATACCTATCTTCCTGTTCACATCCGTCTTGTCAGGCATAAGAGCAGTAAGCGGACCCGGCCATAGGCTATCTATAAGGCGATAGACATTGGGGGCTATTGCTTCCTTTGGTGTAATCTCATATATACGTTTAAACGGAAACACCTGTATAGGGAAGGGTTTATTCTCTGGCCTAGATTTCAAGGACTTAAGGCGATCTATCGCCTCCTTGCTATCTACCCTGGCCGCCAGGCCGTATACAGTCTCCGTAGGCAAGACAACAACACCGCCATCCTGGAGGATATCCACGACCTCAATGATACTATCCAGATTTATATTATTCTGATCTATATTAAAAATCCTGCTCAATTTTCTATCTCTCGTTGGGATTCCAAGACCTTCTCTGTCATCCTTTGCCTGTATTCGACCAGTTTGGCCCTTATATCATCGTTATGAAGAGACAATATATGGACAGCGAACAGGACCCCATTGACCATCCCGGCCTTTCCTATCCCCATCGTCGCTACCGGAATACCACCAGGCATCTGCACAATGGAAAAAAGAGAATCTAGCCCCAGCAGGCTAGTCTCGACAGGCACACCTATAACTGGCAGATCTGTATGGGCAGCAATCACACCAGGCAATGCAGCAGCCTTGCCAGCTACTGCAATAACCACCTTAACCCCCCTATTAGCAAGCCCTTCAACATAGGAAACCAGTTCTCTAGGCGTGCGGTGGGCCGACAATATTTTCATTTCGTAATCAATGCCAAATTCATCTAAAAGCTCTGTCCCATTACGGACAAGAGATAGATCAGATTTACTCCCCATAATTATACTAATCTCCATATAACTCCCTTCGTTGAATATACACTTTCCCTCACAGATCCAGAAGCATAGCTGCACCAATTAGACCTGCATCATTTCTTAGCTTTGCCTGAACTATCCTCACCGACCTTGCCTGAACCTTCATCGCGTAGGCCTTTATATATTTTTTAAGTGGAGAAAGCACAAACCTACCTGCTCCAGATACACCACCTCCGACAACGACCACATCGGGATTAAGCAGGTTAACCACCCCGACTAAAACCGGTGCCATAGTATAAGCTACTTTATCCCAAAACTCAATGGCCGCACTATCTCCCTGTTTTGCCCTGGCCGTTATATCCTCCAGGGACTCACCTTTTTTGATAATACCGTTGCGATGCGCCCAAGACAAAAGGGTCCTGTTGCCCACATACCTTTCAACACAACCCCTCCCACCACAGGAACAATTTTTACCCCAGGGGACAAGTGGAAAGTGCCCTATCTCTCCTGCGACCCCCCTGGATCCCCTGTAAATCCTACCATTTAAGATAAGACCTCCTCCTACTCCAGTACCCAATGTAATACACACTGCATTCTCATATCCCTTCGCCGCACCAAATCTATGCTCTGCTATTGCCATACAGGTGGCATCATTATCGACTGCGACCTTGATATCTTTTTTCAAGCCCGACTTCAATCTCTCTACTATCTTAACTCCTTCCCATCCAGGCAGATTTGGCAGATAAAGCACCTGACCATTTTTAAAATCAGCCGCACCGGGGACCCCTATCCCTATCGTCTTTATCCCCTTGATGCCCTTTAACTCCAGAAGACATCTTTTGACCCAGTTGTTAGGTTTGCTAAAGTCTCTCGTAGAGAATGAAAATCGTTCTATTAACTTACCATTATCATCGACAAGACCTATCTTAGTATTCGTACCACCCAAATCAATGCCTACACGCATATTAATCCTGCCTCTCCCTTAACCTCTTTATATCATTTTCAAACGACCTATCAACCATAGAGGCAACATAGATTAATAGTGAAAACTGCCATACATCATTAGGCCCGACAATAAGTCCGGTTCGCGTATCCTCTCTTCGCTCCAGGTCATTTTTTGTTTTGGCAATCGCTTCAGAGAGGGGCATTTCCATCACATCCAGGGTATAGGTCTGATTGTAGTACTTCAGAGAAGGTAGCCTTATCCCGCGCATATACAAAAATGCCCTTATAGAATCGCCTTCTAATCCGATATCTTCCTTGAAGTTAAAACCCTCAAAAATAGGATAATCAGGCGGAACTATTATCACTGGCTGCATTACCTGGACCATTCCCTTTCGGACTACTGTATCCGAATCAGATATATCTGATTTAGAGAGCATTATATACCCCAAATCAGTGGGCCGAAAGGTATGTAGATACTCGAGCCTAACCCTATGCACCTCTGTGGCCTCTAAGGCCTTTTGCCACATCTCATCTATATTCATAACCTACCTCGTATTTTTATATTAAGAATAAAACATGAAGGATGGAGAACGAAGGAAATTTTTTATCTCCTATTCCTCATACTGCCCTCCTGTGTATTTATTGTTTACTCGCCCAATTCAATAGACCCCCAGCATTTATTATCTCCTGCATAAATCCAGGGAACTTGCCAATTTCATACTGCCTACCCGATGTCCTATTTTTAAGGATTCCCTTATCCAGGTCTATCTCCAGTTCGTCTCCTTCTGCTATCTCTTCAGATGCACCCTCTAATTGAATAATGGGCAATCCTATGTTAATGGCATTGCGATAGAATATCCTAGCAAAGCTCTCAGCAATCACACAGGATATACCCGCGCCCTTTATAGAGACAGGAGCATGTTCGCGAGACGAACCACAACCAAAATTCTTCCCGGCTACAATAATATCGCCTTTCTTTATCTTCTCTACAAATTCCTCATCGATACCAGCCATGCAGTGTTGTCCCAATTCATGTGGATCTGTAGTATTCAGAAACCTCGCAGGGATAATCTCATCCGTATTTATATCATCCCTAAATTTCCAGGCCATTCCCTTTATTTTCATAGCATACCTCCCAATTTTTTAAGAAGAAAGAATGAAGAATAATTTTTTTAAAAATAAAATTCATCCCTTCCCCATGCTCCATTCTTCATCCTCAATTTATCCTCTCCCATTCAAACCCAACTATATTTCTTTCTTTACTGCCTATCTTTATCCCTACCAGATAGATCGGCTTGTTCTGATTCTCATATTTCCTATAATACTGCCTCTCCTTTATCTGCTTTATCGCATCCTCTTTTGTGTCTACTTTTATCTCAAAAATGTAAATCTTATCCTTCATTATCATCGTCAAATCTGCCCTGCCACGATTAGTTACATCTTCTGCCCTTATCTCATATCCCAGACTCTGCAGATATGCATATATCACTGATGCGTAAAATCCTTCGTATCTCGCCATTTCATTACCAGTATAGTTGTGATAGGGAATACCTGCAAATAGAACCTCCAATTCCTTTTGCAACCCTTCCATATCCCCCTGAACCAATACCTCTTCCAATCTGTTCTGCAGATCAGATCGATCTCTTCTCCTACCCTCTATATATTCTAATAATACCTCACTTAACGCTATCCGCACCTCTTTATTCGGCATTCGCAATAGGTATTCATAGCCCCCTCTCCTTCGCTCTCTCTTCTCCTCTATTGTCAGATAACCTGCCTGAAATAATACCGATTCCGGCTGTATATTATCTACATCAAAACTGTCCAATGCCATCTTATCTACCTTTAACCCTGATAACTCTGGTATGTAAAAGTTTCCCTTATCTATTATGTCTATCAGAAACTTCGGTGTGCCACTTGAGAACCAGTAGGTGTCAAATTCAAATTCTCCACTATTAACCCCACTATCCACAAATAAGAGTAAATCAAACGGATTGTATACTAGATCCCCTAAGAAATTATACCCATTATACCATTCTCTTACTTCCTCTAAATCAACATTGTCATCTCTGAAAAGCTCACCGAAATGCTGCTCTAGTTCTTCCTGCGTTATACCAAGCATATTCCCAAACTCAGGATATAATGTTATGTCCTTTAGATTATTCAACCCAGAAAATATCCCTGCCTTGGAAAATTTGGTCACCCCTGTAAGGAAGGCAAATTTTATATAGGGATCCATATCCTTTATTATGGAATATAGCCCCCGCAGGATATTCCGATTC
>WGAY01000072.1 GCA_015494585.1 Candidatus Omnitrophota bacterium
AGGGAGCGCATTTTGCGTTTAAGGCGGCAGGCTGCGCAATCCCGCCAAAGATCCTATATACAAGTCAAGAAAACCTAGTGCCTACGTCTATCTGAATTGTCCTTTCTTATTTATTACCAGAGAGTTATGATTTTAGGGTGTCAAAGTTGGGTGAATCTCCTGGTGGGTTAAGGTTTGTGGTGGGGTGGTAAGGGGAACTATTCCTGTTTAAGAGGTCTGAGCATAAGCTCTTTTACGGCAAGAATTGGTGGTTTGGACTCGAATATTACACCATATACCTGTCTGGTAATGGGCATATCTATTCCAAGCTCATCTGCAATCTCCTTTACTGCCGAGACAGTGTGGGCACCTTCTATGGCCTTTTTGCTCTCTTGCAACAGTCTTTTGGGCTCTCCGCCTCTAGCCACATCCTCGCCAAAAGAACGATTTCTGCTTAACGGACTGAATGCAGTGGTCATAAGGTCTCCCAAACCAGAGATCCCGTAAGCCGTAGCTTCCCTTCCTCCCCTGGCAACGATAAACCTGGACATCTCCTTTATGCCTCTGGTCAACAGAGCAGCCTTTGTGTTAGTTCCAAAACTAAGACCATCACATATACCAGCCGCAATGGCCATAATATTCTTTAAACTCCCTCCAAGTTCGACCCCAATAACATCATCGGAATGGTATATTCTTAGATAATCACTATAAAAAACCTCTTGTAGTGATAAGGCAAAATCACTATCCTGACTGGCACAAACAAGGGCCGTAGGCTGCTGAAGGGCCACCTCCCTGGCTATAGCTGGCCCTGATAAAACCGCCAAGATAATATTAGGAAATATTTCTGCGCATAACTCTGACATCGTCTTTCTCTCTTCCAGATCCATTCCCTTGACCGCTATACACATACGAGATATATTGAGACCCTTATGACGAATATTCAAAAGTATATCCTTGACAAATCGAGAAGGAATAGCCAACACAACGAATTCTGCCCCATCAAGGGCGACAGAGATATCAGAGACAGGCCTTATCCTATCGGGTAACTCAATACCAGGAAGATATGCCCTATTCTCTCTATAAGAGACGATTTCCTCTATATGCTCCTTAAATGCTCCCCAGAGGCGTACATCAAAACCCTTCCTGGCCAGAACAATTGCCAACGTGGTTCCCCATGCACCATCGCCAAGCACACATATCATTTTTGTCCCCTCTTGTATTCCCTTTCAACTGTGGTCTTTATACCCCCACGAACATTAAAAACGCCCTTTACCTTTAGGTACCTAGGATCAGATGCCTTTACGAGGTCCTCTACAATCCTATTGACGACGTGTTCGTGGAAGATACCTATATTCCTATAGGCAGTAAGGTAGAGTTTAAAGGACTTCAACTCTATACACCACTTATCAGGGATATAATCTATCTCAAATATTGCGTAATCAGGCAGTCCGGTCTTGGGACATATACAGGAAAACTCAAGCACATCCAAATGAATACGATAATCCTTATCGGGATACTTATTCTCCCAGACCTCTATGGCCGGCAGAGACATACTCCTTACATATTCCTGACGTCCCTCGTAGTCGCTCTTTTTCCTCCGTGCCATATCATGCCTCCAGATTTAACAAAGTTTCTTTCCCTCACCTAATCTCTAATTATCACTAGAGAATCTCTATGTATTGCCTCCTTATGCGCCCGTTTGCCCATCAATGGCCGCATCACATCAACTGACATTCCGGCAAGCCCCTTGGCAATAACTTTATCATTATGAACCACCTCAACCACATCCCCTTCATCGAAATTTCCCTTTATATCTATAACACCCGAACACAATAGACTTTTACCTCGCTCTTCAATGGCCGCCCTAGCTCCGTCATCTATAATTATCCTGGCGGAGGCCCTGGCCACATAGGCCAACCACTTCTTTTTAGCCTCCTTTTTTACGTTGGAAGGCAAAAACAGCGTTCCATTGAGATTCCCTTCATTAAGTATCTCAAGTAATATCCTCCTTCTATGGCCCGAGGCAACAACAGTATATATTCCCCACTTACCAGCAAGATACGCTGCATCCAGTTTTGACTCCATACCCCCTACTGTTGTCTTGCCCCTGGAAGGAGACACCAGAGAACGTATCCTGGAATCTATCCTCTCAACAACAGGGATAAGTTCCCTGGTCTGGATATCCTTATAAAGACCATCTACGTCCGATAAGATGACTAAAAGACCTGCTTCGCAGCAACCAGCAACCATTGCCGAAAGCTTATCGTTGTCTCCAAAGGCAATCTCATCCACAGCTACGGTATCATTTTCATTGACGATAGGCACTATACCTCTTAGCAATAGTTCGTTGAATGTATTTCTAGCATTTACATAACGCGTTCTATTCCTCAAATCCTCTGCAGTCAAAAGGACCTGGGCACAATAATGCCCTGCATAATGGAATAAACGGGCATACCTCTTCATCAATACAACCTGTCCTGTAGCTGCACAAGCCTGGAGATGAGACATCTTTGTAGGGCGTGTGCGAAATCCCAGCATACTCATACCTGCTGCGACCGCACCAGAACTGACCATTACCACCTGCCATCCTGACCTGACCAGGGTAGCCACTTGCCTAACATAATTGCTCATCCTATAGACATTGATAAACGGTGGCTTGGAAGAGGCCAACAGGCTGCTGCCAATCTTGATAACGCATCTCTTATTTTTTAGATTGGAGAGAAAAGAGACGGGTTGCAAGTTGTTCTGTGTCTTGCCTGATTTTCTCAACTATATCTCCTCCTGGGCCTGCCCCTCTGGCTATGTCAAGCATAAAATTGTAATCCAGTATATCCTTGGGACCATGGGCATCGTTATTGACCACCAATCCTGCACCAGTCTTAAGGGCTGCATTTATAACCCAGCCATTAGTGTAACAATGGCCAGAGCGAGTGGTTACCTCCAAAAATACCCCCTTTTCTCTAGCCAACTTTGCCTCTTCCTCTGATATAAAGCCAGGGTGTGCCAAGATATCACAACCGGCCTCTATTGCCGCTAGATTTGTGCCACGTGCAACTGGTTCAACGATCGTCTCTCCGTGAACAACCACGAGCTGAGCACCTAATTGTCTCGCCAACTTAATCAGCCCTTTAATCCTGGTAGGTGGAACATGAGTAATCTCAACGCCTACAAATACCGCTAGAGGAAAATTCTCAGGCAGATTACGGACGAAGTTGTTCAGGGAATTGATGACATAATTTATATTGGAATCATCACAGTGATCCGTAATGGCTATGGCACGAAAACCCTTTTTAAGGTATCTCTGGCATATTTCCGCGGGAATAAGGGCACCGTCACTCAATATGGAATGAACATGAAAATCATACATATACTATGCCCCGCAAGATAAACCTGCGCCTGGGAGGATTCGAACCTCCGCAAGACATGCCTTAGGAGGGCACCGCTCTATCCTACTGAGCTACAGGCGCAAAGGGATTTATTCCATCGTTATTGCCTCAACCGGACAGGCCGCAACACAGGCACCGCAGTCAACACAAGCCGAAGGGTCTACCTTAGCCTTATTATTGTCCTGCATAGCAATCGCCCCCACCGGACAGGCTGCAACACAGGCACCACAACCCACACACTTCTCTTCATTAACGACTGCTGGCATCTGAGACCTCCTTGGTTTAGACATGGTTGCGGGGGTGGGATTTGAACCCACGGCCTTTGGGTTATGAGCCCAACGAGCTACCAGACTGCTCCACCCCGCGATCCGTAGATGGTAATAATAACATTTTTACTACCAAAAATCAACTCCTATCACAGGACTATAGTAACATTTTTTATTGAGGATGGAGGAGGGAGCATGGAGAATGGAGGATAAAAATCATCTCTTCCCCTTCAGGTTTAGTTTCTTCTTCGCATAATAGAAACGCAGTCTCTGAAGTAAATCCCTGTTGCCCCTTCTTAACTTCCCTCTTCTATACTCCCAGAAATAGGTATCGAATACGTGGTAATACGGAACCGGATAAACTTTACCCCTCTTGAGTATTAACTTTAACACCTCCGAGGCATTTAATCCACCACAGAATTGAACAGCCGTGGCAATAGAAGGACCACGAGACTCATTAAATCTTATCGATGATAGATCTAGATACCGAATAGGAAACAGAGGCGGAACACATGCTAGGGCGAAGAGTAAGGCCCTCTCTTCTTCTGTCCTCGCCAGGTCAAATGCAAAGTAATCCTCCCACTTCATCCCATCCGGAAGAAATACCAAACAAGATGTGCTAAAACCAAGTGGCGCCGATGCAACCACAGGCAATCCCTTTTCTCTGGCCTTCTTGTAGAAAAGCTGCCGCACTTCAAAGGCAAAGTAGTCCAGACCATCTACCACTACTTCAACTCCATCTAAAAACTCATCTATAGAGTCTTCATTTATACCCAAATCGAATACCTTTACCTCTGCCTCTGGGTTGATGTCCAGTACCATCTCTTTCATCACCTGCGTCTTCCTCTTCCCCACTGTAGAAACACGCGCACCTATCTGGCGGTTGAAATTTACCATCTCATAATCGTCTATATCTGCTATATGGAAAGACCCGATCCCTATTCTGACCAGGGTGTGGAGTGAGGCGCCCCCTGCAGCCCCTAGTCCGGCAACACCAACTTTGGCAGTCTTTAGTCTCTCCTGCTCCTCCCTAGAGAGG
>WGAY01000073.1 GCA_015494585.1 Candidatus Omnitrophota bacterium
AGGGAGCGCATTTTGCGTTTAAGGCGGCAGGCTGCGCAATCCCGCCAAAGATCCTATATACAAGTCAAGAAAACCTAGTGCCTACGTCTATCTGAATTGTCCTTTCTTATTTATTACCAGAGAGTTATGATTTTAGGGTGTCAAAGTTGGGGGAACGACTCCATTTTTCTATCCTGGTGCACCGACTGTATCGGCTAGTTTTGAGTGAGAATAGGGCTGTTAGCTAGTCTTCTGCAGATAACGATAAAGCCTGTGTGGGCCACCATCCTATGGGCAGGCCTCAAAGAGCGTGGTCCAATGTCCCATGGACGCAGTAGCGTCTCGATTATCTCTATGTAAGAGAATTTGTTTAATTCTTTTAATCTATCACAGTATTGTTTTACCTGTATAGTCGTTGGTATAAATGCCAGGATATTTGCACCGGCAAGTACGGCATTTGATACGTTTTCAATTACATTCCAGGGCTCTGGTACGTCGATAAATGCGGCATTGAATTCACTTTCATCAATGCCTTCGCTTGCATCTTTTATTTTCACTATAAAGTTTTCTTTTTTCCCGAGGAATCCTTCAACCCTTTTGCGTCCTTGTTTTGCGAAGTCGTCTCTGCGTTCGTAGGTAATGAGAGTCCCTTTATCTCCAATGGCGTTGAGTATTGCGATGCTGAGGGCTCCTACGCCGAGTCCTATTTCCAAGACTTTGTTACCTGGTCGTATGTCTGAGTAATATATGAGCAGTCCGAGATCCTTTGGATAGATAGGCTGGGCATTTCTCTTGACGTTTAGCACATACTGGCGCATTGTTGGCCGAAAGACCCAGGCAATGCCACCTTCTAATTCTATCTTTGTCCCTTCCTCTAGGCCGATTATCAGTTCGTGGGGATGTTGGCGGGAGTAAAGGGAAAATTTTTTCCCTCTGGATAGGACGAACATTCGTTCCCTATGCTTTTTGTCTACTACGACGACAAGATCACCTTCTTTGAATTTCATTATTTGTGCTCCGCTTTAAAGTAAAAAAGCCCACGAGAGGACTTGAACCTCCGACCCGCGGTTTACGAAACCGCTGCTCTGCCAACTGAGCTACGTGGGCCTTTTAGTGCAACTCGCCTTCTATAGCGAAGTCTATCTTTTCTAGGGGATTTACAATGGCTGATGCAACATTTGCTGTGTGGGATGAGATACGCTTCAGATACCTCAAAAATAGAGTATATCCTACAATCTTGTCTGATGAGAAATCTTTTCTTGCTGCCAGACTCCTGAGGAGGCTTTCAACTTGCTTGGAAATATCCTTATGCCTTATCATTATCTCTTTTGCCTTTTCGTAGTCAGAACCTTCGAATGCAGAGATTACCTCTTCAAGATCGGTCTTCACCTGGTTTACCAAAGACATAATCAATATACCGAAATCATCGTCAACCCCATCTTTTATTATAGAGTTGAGTTCAAACACATTTTTCGCGTAGTCTCCTATACGTTCGGCATCCTTTACGATGCTCATAAATACAAGGCAAGCAACAAAGTCCTCGCGGGGATTTATCGATAGGTGTTCTACTAATTTCCTGCGGATTTCCTGCTCTTTTTTGTTTACACTTTTGTCTTCTGCATAGAGCTCTGACTTAATTGCCTCTGCCTTGTCCTTCTCTTTTAGGCTCTCTATTGCCTTTTCTACCATCCAGAGGTCTATTTTTAGCATATCAATAAATTCAGCTACGATATTTGACAAAAAACTCTCGCCTCTCCATGCCTCTAATAGTTGTTTGAACATAATCTACCTCCCTAATAGTACTATTATTAGTGGTATCAATCCGAACACACATATCAGATATATTATTGCATATCGACGCTTCTTTGCGCAAGCCTGTCCAAATGCCTTTGCTAATGTTAATGGTATGGCCCTCAACGGTGGAATACCGTAGAATATAAGGATGCCAAGGATATTAAATAGCAGGTGAACTAGTGCTGCGGTTAAGGCAATAGTCTCGCCTTCCCCAGCCAGTACAAGAGATGCCATAAGCGCGGTCATAGTTGTCCCTACATTTGCCCCGAGGGTAAAAGGGAAGACCTTCTCTAGAGATAGGAGTCCTGCACCTGCCAGAGGAACCATAAGGGATGTAGTGATAGAGCTTGATTGTACTACGGATGTTACCAAGAAGCCTAATAACATAGCAATCAGGCCTGTGCGGAATATGTATTGGTCTATAAGGACTTCTATCTTGGATATCATTTTGGTCTTCAAAAATTTAACAATAGATATAAGTGCGAATAGCAACATGGATATGGAAATAGTAAACAAAATCAATACTGCCCAAAACTTTGGAAGGGGCAGGGTATTTGCAATAAAGTGTTCTATTAGCTTCGCGACTGGTTTTATCCACATGCTTATTGGACTTGCAACCTTTACTCCACCAACATGCTCAAATAGCACAGTTGCCTTGCTTGCGAGGTTTGCGAGGATATGGAATTTTAGCTCCAGGGGAAGAAGTACAAGTACTGTCAATATATTAAAGAAGTCGTGTACAACCGCGGCCGATATGGCCCGCTGGAACTCTGTTCGCCACTTTATCTGGCCTATTGCGACGATTGTATTGGTGACAGTTGTACCGATATTTGCACCCATAATGATAGGCACGGCAAAGGATAATGGTAATACGCCGCTTCCAACAAATCCAACCACGAGCGATGTTGTAAAAGAAGAACTCTGGGCCATAGAGGTTACTAATATTCCTACGAATAGGCCTACTAGTGGAGAGGATGTATTGGCTAGAAATTCTTTGACGACATCCTTGCCAATGAATTTGCAGGTTACCCCGATAAGTTCAATACTCAAGAAAAAAAGATAAAGTAGAAGGAGGATAACAATGGTGTTTAATGCAAAACTAATGATTTTGTTTTTCTTGAGATGGGCTAGCATAGTATGCTCCTTTAGCTTTTAGCCAACCAACAACCCTTTCTCTTATTGCATCGCGTATATTGCGTGTATGTTCCATTATCTCTTCTTCGTTTCCGCTTAGATTGGACGGATCCGGAAAACCCCAATGCAGTCTTTGCCCTCCACCGGGAAAGACAGGACAACGTTCGGCATTTGCCTCGTCACATACGGTAATGACATAATCGAAGGAAATTCCCTTCTCGAGGAATTCGTATACGGATTTTGTCCTGTTATTGGATATGTCTATACCGATTTCTGCCATTGCCTTGACTACATAGGGATTGAGTTTTCCCGGTTCGAGACCTGCGCTGTAGGTCTTAAATTTTCCACCGGAGTAATAAGAGAGGAAGGCCTCTGCCATCTGGCTCCTGGCAGAGTTGTGTATGCAAACAAACAATACAGATGGTTTTTTTGGTATGGACATCGCGGCATTCTATCAAAGAATATTTTCCTAATCAAGGAGATTTTTCTATTGTATATTTTGAGTTAATCTAAGGTTATATTTTGGTATAATACAAGCAAAATTTGAAAGGTTGGGATATGGAAAAGATTACCCTTAGAGATGCCCCTGTAGGGGTACCGTTAAAGGTAGTAGAATTTGACTGTGGAAGGGAGGCCCAGTGTAGATTGATTGGCCTGGGCATAATTCCTGGCAGTCGAATAGTTATTACGAATAAATTATTTGAAGATGGTCCTTTTTCTGTAATCGTCAATGGCACGAAGGTGGTGGTAGGCAGGGGTGTGATAAACCGTATAATGGTCGTAGAGGATAATGATTATGCCTATAAGATTGCGGTCATTGGTTTTGAGGGTGTGGGGAAAGAGGCCCTTTTGAAAAGGATATGCGGTGATTTTAGTGAGGTATCTGATGGAGATTATATTGCGCCTATTCTCAGGGGTAGCA
>WGAY01000074.1 GCA_015494585.1 Candidatus Omnitrophota bacterium
AGGGAGCGCATTTTGCGTTTAAGGCGGCAGGCTGCGCAATCCCGCCAAAGATCCTATATACAAGTCAAGAAAACCTAGTGCCTACGTCTATCTGAATTGTCCTTTCTTATTTATTACCAGAGAGTTATGATTTTAGGGTGTCAAAGTTGGGATAATAATTTCTCAATACCTTAAGCCGTTGCAAAGGCCTTATCTACTTCCCATATCCTATTCAAATAATCGTACACCATCCGGTAGGTATTAAAGAAAGAGGCCTCACAAACGGCATTTATCATCTTGTCAATCCAAGGTGAATTGACATCTACATTCCCAGTTTTATTCGTAGAATAGTACAACTGAACTACCTGTTCGAGTGTATCGTAGAGAGCATCTGCATCTTCGTCCAGCCTCAGATTTAATTCATTGCTGGCATCGTTTGTCTCATCCCTATAACCAAATATCCAGCCAATATCTTTATCCTCTGCCTCGACGACCCAACCATCCAGGGTAGTCAACTGTAGGACACCGTTTAGTATTGCCTTCATTCCACTGGTACCAGAGGCTTCAAAGGGCGGAAGTGGATTATTAAGCCATACATCCACGGTATTAGTCAATAGCTTGCCAAAATAGGTATCGTAATTCTCCAGCATTGCAATTCTTATATATTGACGATATTCATAGAGGGCATCGATCTTATCCATTAACTCTCTGATAAATGTGAAACCAAGATTGTCTTGAGGTGGGCCTTTCCTGCCATAAGAATTTGTATTCTCCCGTATTTTCTGGCTATATCTACTAAACGCTCTGGCTTTCTTAGAATGAGACTGGGCCTTTTGTATGCAGCAATCCGCCGGGCCCAGGCAAGGGTAAAGGTATTTTCATTCAGCCCCCATCTCCATAACAGTCCTATTAGCTGTCGTTTATTTTCTTGATGGGCATTCCACAGATCTGACCTAAATTCCTGATTATTTCTTAGACTGGAAACATTCTTCAAACAAGTAGGATCTTTTTCCCAATCACCAATTGCCTCCCGATATTTATTAAATAGATTCCTGAATGGTTCTGAAACCCAGGTCAGGGTATGAACCCCGTTAGTAACGGCTATAATCCTATCTTTATACGCAGGGAATTGATTATGCATAACCCAGCAATGTTTCTGGGCAACTGCATTTATATGGGTGGATGCATTCATTGCTACTAATGTTAAATTTATCATATCCGGACGACTTTCCTCACTGCCAAGTTGTTTAAGTATAGAGATATCTTCATCCTTCAGTACCAATTTCAAATCATTGATATGGAATCTATCATGGCCTGCCTCTACCGGAGTATGGCATGTATAAACAAAATTTTTCTTCTCATCTTCTATCTCTTTGCCGTCTTTACCCCGCACTTTTTCCAAAAAGGCAAAGGCAGCATGTCCCTCATTCAGGTGATATTTTGCAATACCATACTGGAAATTTTCCAAAGCCCTCATCCCTCCTAATCCAAGGATGACTCTCTGATATATCTTCCACCAGGGGTTATCACTCCTATACAGCTGATCTGTAAGGCGCTGAAGGTCCTTGATATTGGCATCTATATTTGCATCTAGAAGAATCAAAGGCACCACAAATCTCTTATCATAACTGTAGACATAATATTTCCATAACTTCAAATAGAGCGTATCATTGCGCATATCCAATTTTATAGTCTTATTCAATGGGATTAGTCCTGGATAGTGCCAGGGGTCCCAGTGCATCTCTTCTGGAAGCTGTCCATATCTAAACCAGAAGTTCTGCTTAAAATATCCCTTATTCCAGAGAATTCCTATCGCTACAACAGACATACCGAGATCCGCCATATTCTTTACCGTATCACCTGCCAGTACCCCCAAACCACCGCTGTATATAGGCAGATCCAGCATTTTATCAAGGCGTATATCAAGAAAATAGTCTAAGCCACGCATATTCGAAAAGACATCATGGCGCCTAAACATATTTGCCTCAGGCAACTCCCCCTTTTCAGGAAATGTGTTGTAAATACTCGGAGCAAGCCCATATTCCATAGAAAAATAGGCAATAGAGGTAAGATCCTTGTTCAACAGCGCATCTTCCGCCTTTAGGATCGGTTCAAGAGGAAAACCAAAAAAGGAATTATCGGTTATGTAACGACTATAATATCCATCGAAGTTATCTACTGGATTAATTTCTAAAAATCTTTGAAGACTCACTTCTCCCCCCTATTTTAACTTGCCCCCCTTAACTTATACCATATATATTTAATTATATCTTAGATTCTCAAGTAGAAAAGCATTTTTACACTATCTATTACACAACCCTATATAAATAAAAAATGCAAAAAGACCCCTAAAAAGTAAAGTGAAAATACTTCTCTTTTACTAATGCGATTATCCCTCAATACTATCCAAT
>WGAY01000075.1 GCA_015494585.1 Candidatus Omnitrophota bacterium
ACCAGTATAGAGCTAAAAAAACTCCCAGGCCCTATGGCAATAAAACCATCTTTAGAAATAGAAGAAATATCTATAGCCCTACCCTCTATACGCTTGACTAGTTTAAAATCCATCAGCCTATTAAAGATCTCCTTCGGGTCCTTTGTATCCACCTTCAGAAGACCTATTTCCTCTATTGGAAGGGGAGAAAATGTCTCAGTTATATTCGTCTGCATAACAATCGTATCAGGGATAATGTAGACGCCATTATTGCCCACTTCGAATACGGGTATATCTTTCTCACTGGCCTCCAGATCCCTCCGCCTGCCACTCCCATCCCTTGACAATAGAAGAACCCTCTTCTCTTTGATGTCATAGATCCTTGGATCCAGCCCCCCTGAATCCAGGACAAACCTGACGTTGATACAGGGGTGATCATCCAGAATATCTAGCTTTACACCATCCATCAAAACTGTTTCCCCTAATATTTCTCTATCTACCCACTTACCATATTCGTATCTGCGCAAAAACCATTTCTTATCTCTTTTAAAGAGCCCAAAATAATGAGGCCCTTTCTCTGTTAAAACCCTAATCGTCCAGCCCAAGCGTTTTGCATACATAGTAATCTTATTTTCATTTATGAACCTTACCCTCTTATTACCAAATCCCAATAAGATACTTGCAGCATCAAGGTTGGCATCTAGGGATGCCCTGGGATTTGCCAGACAGATAGACTCAAGCAAGGCATTTCGGAGAGAGACATTACCTTCTGGAATAAGTCCTCCCTCGTCCTTATCCCTGTCCTCCAGAAACACCATCAAACCCAGTATCCTGATAACATCTTCCTCCTGAAAGTCTGCCCCTGTCCTGCGCAGGTCTATCAGACGCCTCAGGGCAGACTCAAATAGGGCCTTGTTATAAATACGCATAGAATCCGAGAAAAGTCCACTCAAGGGCCCCGACAGAAAACCGGTCAGGGCATTCATCGCATCGCCAAACGGCTGAACAAAGCTGGCGTTTATATATCCCTCTCCTGCGTAATCTTCTAGCAGGCGCATAATAGAAAGGGAACTACCACCGTCATCCACATTGTGGACTCCATATAATATAGAATCCTCTATATCAAGTCGCCGGAGGATCGGCCGCCAAAAGTACCTCACAGATGTCCCACCCCCAAACAGAACATAGGAAAAAGGCTGGAGGCCAAATCCTGTCTCCTTTGCCCAGCCCACAAAGGCCAAGACTTCATCTTCTCTTGCCCTTATAAAGGCCCTTATTCCAGCAACAGAGAGGGTAAAGGCACTCTCAAATATGCCTTCTGGCAGATCTGACAATAGATCAATGGCCTCTAGCAACCTCCCTTCCTTCAGAAGTCGTTGCTCTTCTAAAAGAGCAGATTCTTCTATCGCTTTCCGCCTGAGAGAAAATGCATTTAATACCCTAAAAAACTCCCTGGCACCCTCAACACTGCCCCCCACATAGAGCCCGTCCCCATCTTTACCCACATTTATACACCTAATCCCCATCTCAAGTACAGGGAAATCATTCCCCCCTTCATAAAAGGAATCTCCTATATAGATAATATCCTGTTTATCAATTCCCCACAGGTCCAATATCTTTTTGAGCCCATAGGCCTTTCCACCATGCAAACAAATATCCAGGGAAAATTTACCTGCTATGGAGACCGTTGCGTTTAAGTTCTCTCTCTCAAAACTATCCCTCAAAAATTCAGCTATCCTCTTTCGTAAGGTATCCCTGTCCTGTCCCAATTCCTCCTCCAACTGCAGTCTCTCTTTCTTTGAAAAACCATAACCCCACGGACAAAAAACAATCCTAGAAAGTTCGACTAACACCAAAGCACCCTTAATAGGCCTCAGCTGGAACCTAGTTTTAGCTTCGGACAAGATCTCAAGTACCCGCTTATACGTATCCTGTCCCATTTCTTCAACAATAGAACGGCCATACAATTTTTTAAGGCCACCATCTTCACTTAACCCCCAGGCATTAAGGCCACTATCGGTTATAAATACAAGATTTTTATATCCATCCGCTTTCAAGACATCTTTCCGTAATCCTGGCAACAGGAATCTCTCTATTTTCTCTATAGGAGAGGCCGTCAAAACAAACAGCCTTCCCCCAGACTGCAGGAATGTCGCTATCTCTTCTGCCAGCTTGCCAGGCACTATATCATCATCTATCAAAGTCTGATCCAGATCAGAGACAACAACTGGTTCTTTTGATACATAGTCGATCAGATCCGCCGCCCAATACGGCAAGGATTCTCCTCTCAATCTAAATGCCCCTTCTAATCGAATATCAGTAGTCTCATTTACTTCCTTATATCCGGACAGAGAAATCCCGCCCACCAGATCTTCACCATACAGGCCTACATAGTCCCTAACCCTTTCCCTGATATCCCACCTCTCCCCTCGATAAAGGGAACTCAAATCGTAATTTTCTCTAAGATGCCGAACTAAAACAGCTACCTCAAACAGCTCCCTCAATGGCCTATATTCCTGTGAAGAATTGACCTTCTCTGTCAATCGCCGTTCTACCTCTTCCACGTCAACTCCATCATAATCCAGGGACAGGTGAACCGAAAACTCCCCTCCCAGTACATAGAAAAACCCATCTTTCTCCTCAATCCTGGCTTCTCTAGGAGAAATCCAGGCCCTAAAGTCTATATCCTTCTCCACATCCACTGGTAGATAATTCACTAATGCCTCAGCCACATCTTTTTTAAGCTGGATATCCATATCCATCAAGAGCTTCCCAATCAAATTATCCTTGAGATCATCCGGCAGAAGATGAGATTCTGGTTCAAATACAGACAGATTTACCCACAATTCATCGATATCCTCCAGGCTCATACATGCAGAAACGAGTTTCTCCACAAAATCCCTATCCAGAGCCCTATCAATAACTAAATCCAGTCTGCTATCAGAAACAGAAACACCAATTGGACTGTTCCAGGCCACCAAGGAAGGTAAAGGCACAAAGACAAGGGGAAAAAGCCAAAATCCCATCCAAATTAATCTTTTTATGCCTGATACAACTTTCATACCATATAAGTATGCCTCATATCTTATATCCTGACAACATTAAAGCAGGCCTTTATTTATTGTTGCAATGATTATCCTTGCAAGTTATACTATCTACGATTATCAGTACCATATAGGGGGACAATATGGCCTTACCGTCTTTAAAGATAAAAGATTTTACTCTACAGTTCCCTATAATCCAGGGAGGAATGGGGGCCGGTATATCTATGGCTCCCCTGGCAAGGGCAGTAGCCAGGGAAGGCGGGATGGGCGTAATCTCAAGTGTAGCCTTGGATATCTTGACAAGCAACAGAATTGGAAAGCCATTAAATACATACGAGGCGACCATACAGGAGATAAAAGACGCAAAAATAGACGGTGGAGTCATAGGCATAAACATAATGGTAGCCCTATTCCAGGACTATATTACCTCTGTCAAGGCCTCTTTAGACGCCGAAGTAGACGCAATAATATCAGGGGCAGGCCTACCTTTACAACTCCCGGAAATAGCCTTAAACCACAAAAAGGACTTTCGTACTGCCCTTATTCCCATTGTATCTTCTGATCGTGCTCTCGAGATCGTGTGCAAGCGTTGGGCAAGGTTCGGCTACATTCCAGACGCAGTCATATTGGAAGGGCCTCTGGCTGGTGGACACCTGGGATGGAAAAAGATCTCTGACATAGAAAAAGAAGAAAATAAATTAGAAAACCTGTTACCCGGAGTATTGAAGGTAGCAAAAAAATATGGGAAGATTCCAGTCATAGTAGCTGGTGGGATCTACACCAGAGAAGACATAGACCGGTTCTTAGAACTTGGCGCAAGTGGTGTACAGATGGGAACTAGATTCCTGGCAACCTATGAAAGCGGTGCAACCGAAGAATTCAAAGACATGGTTGTGAAGGCCAGGGAAGAGGATATCATAGTAGCCGAGAGGCCAGGGTCTCCCTGTGGAATGTTATTCAGATTACTAAAGGATTCACCGATGTACTTGGATACACTAAAAGCAGCCAGGCCACCTAAATGTGACAGGGGATACGTCCTGTACAATGGCTATTGTCCGGCAATGGATGACAACAAAAACTATTTCTGCATATGTAATGGCCTCCTGGGAACTACAATATACGCAAATACAGACGAGAAACCTCTCTTCACTGTGGGGCATAATGCTTACAGAGTAAAAAAAATACTTTCAGTAAAAGAACTTATGGACGAACTGACTCGTGATTAAATTATTCTTGATAAATATATTCTTAACAGCACTAGCAGCATATCTAACTGTATTCCTCTACATAGTTACTAATCAACGAAAACTCCTATACCTACCAAGAAAAGACAAGATATATAACACACCCGCCAGTATGGGAATAAAATATGAGAATCATCACATAGACATAGACGCACACGAATCAATACACCTCTGGCTGATCCCGGAGGAGAAGCAGACAAAGACAACCCTAATTTACTTTCACGGGAACACCGGAAATCTCGAAGACCGTCTAAAATTAATACCGGTTCTCAAAAGGCTCAATATGAATCTGGTCTTCTTCGATTATCGCGGTTATGGAGAAAGCATAGGGGAACCGAGCGAAAAAAATCTTTATCAGGATGCCGAAGCAGCAATTAACTTTATAAAAAGGCGCCTCCAAATCCAGGATACAGATCTAATCTTTCTAGGAAAATCCCTTGGCGGGGCAGTGGCCATCGAGGCTGCAAATAGACACCCCAACATAAGGGCCTTGATAATCGACTCCACTTTTACCAGCCTGCCAAACATTGCCTTTGAACGATATCCCTTTATTCCCTGTCATCTGGTAGCAATAGACAGATTCGAAAATCTAAAAAAAATAACCAATATCCATTGTCCAAAACTATTCTTGCATTCCAAACAAGATACAGTTATAAACTACAAACATACTCTGCGGTTATTTAACCATGCAAAAGATCCCAAAAAACTCCTCTTGTTCGAAAACGGTTCCCACGACAACCTGTTACTAGAAAATGAAGAGATCTATATTAATGCAATAAGAGACCTACTGTACAACAAGGGGATATAGAGGAATCTCTAATCAATCCCAAAATTTGACTTCAAGGCCATCCTTGCGGCCCTTCTCTCGGCTGATTTTTTATTACGCCCTTCTCCAATCCCCAAAAGCCTTCCATTGACGTAAACACCTATCTTAAACACCGGCTTATGAGATGGCCCTGTTTGGGCAAGAACAACATACTCAGGAAAAACTGCCCCGACATTCTGGGCATACAACTGAAGCTGTTCCTTAGGATCTATTAAATCATAGACACTTATACCTTTAATAACCCCTTCCCATAGAGATAGAATCAAATCACGCGTCCTAGCAAGCCCCGCCTCTCTGTACACAGCTCCAATAATAGCCTCTGTTGTATCTGCTATAAGCTTATCCCGATTCATCCCATCTCGAAAAGGTAGCACCTTATCAAGACCAATCTCCCTACCTATCAAGGCCAGGACCTTTCTGCTTACCAGAAAAGACTTAATTCGCGTCAAAACCCCTTCATGAGCCAGGGGCAGATATCTATAAAGAAACTCTGAAACTGCCAATCCTAGGACACTATCCCCTAAAAACTCCAAACGCTGATTATTTCTATCCCTATCGACAAAAGAAGGTGTTAAGGCCTGCTCAAGCAGGCCCTTATCCTTAAACTCATATCCTATGGCCTTCTCTATCTCTTGCATACCAAGCTATTCTTTTTTACTTTTCTTTAACACCAAAACCCTATCTCTACTATTCAAATCTTCCACTACCTTTAACTTCCTCCAACCACATTGCCTTGCCAGTAAATCAATTTGGCTCGTCCTCTCTTTCTCTCCCGGAAGTTCTACTAATAAACATCCAGATCTTTTAGTCAAAGAATGAGCTATGTCAAATAACCTTTCGTAAAAGAAATTCCCTCCATCTGCAGCAAACAATGCAACAGGAGGCTCTTTTTTAACATCTTCAGGCAAATCATCGCGCCTCCTAAAGTCTATATAAGGTGGGTTACTAACAATAACATCGTAGGTCCTTTGCCTACCAGAGTTCCCAAACGAGAGGAAATCCCCAAGTATAAAGCTCACCATCCCCTTCAACACCCCCTGCTCCATCAAATCACGTTTATTCTCTCCAGATATTGCTATAGCCAAAGAAGATATATCTATTCCATCCACAAAACACTCCCTTTTGCTTGCTATAGCAAGGGATATCGCGCCACTACCACTGCCCACATCAAGGACAGTATCTCCTTTCTTTATTCTTTTTATCGCCTCTTCTACCAATATCTCTGTCTCAGGGCGTGGAATAAACACACCAGGGACAATCTTTAGTTTTAGACCATAAAAATATGCCACCCCCAATAGGTATTGCAATGGAAAACCCTGCCTCCTTTTCTCGGCAAGGGAAAGAAAACTTCGATAAACCCCTGGCGGGATATCTACCTCATAGAGGTTATGCCGAGGAACCCCCAATAATTCCTGGAGGATAAACTCTACTTCATAAGTTGGTAGCCTGGATTTTTTCAGGATCTCGTGAAATTTCATCAATTATGCCCTTTTCAACTCTTCCTTTTCTGCCTTTAACAGGGCATCTATTATCTCATCTAAATCCCCTTCTAAGACCTCTTCCAACCGATAGGTTGTAAAATTTATCCTGTGGTCCGTAACCCTGTGATCTGGGAAATTATATGTACGGATCTTCTCACTCCTGTCCCCCGTACCAATGCTGTTCTTTCTGTACGAAGCCAATTCCGCCTCCTGCTGACGCTTTTTCATATCCAGCAGACGAGCCTTGAGCACGCGCATTGCCTTTTCCTTGTTCTTAAGCTGAGAACGCTCGTCTTGACAGGTAACAACAATACCCGTCGGTAAATGCGTAATGCGCACGGCAGAATCTGTTGTGTTTACTGATTGGCCCCCCGGACCACTGGAACGATACACATCTATCTTCAATTCCTTGGGATCTATCTGAACATCCACATCCTCTGGTTCTGTCAACACAACCACTGAGGCCGCTGAGGTGTGGATCCTGCCACCGGTTTCAGTAACTGGTACCCTCTGAACACGGTGAACCCCACTCTCATATCGAAGATAATAATAGACCCTGTTTCCTGATACAGAAAAAATAATCTCTTTATAACCGCCAACATCGCTGGGATTTGAATCAAGGACCTCTAGTTTCCACCCCATCTTTTCAGCATAACGGCTATACATTCGATATAAATCTGCAACAAAAAGCGTTGCCTCAAGACCACCAGTACCGGCCCTTATTTCGATAATGACATCCTTATCTGCATCCGAAATATCAGATAAGAGGATATCCTCTCCCCTTTTCGTCAACTCCTCTAACTTCCTCTTCAGCCTCTCTCTCTCCTCCTTTACCAGCTCCAGCATATCTGGATCCCTCTCCACATCCTTAAGGGAATCCAGGGTACTTTTAATAGCCAAATATTCTTCATACACCGCTGCCTTCTCTTTCAATGATGAAAGGCGTTTCACTGCCCTCTGGTATGCAACCCTGTCATTGATAACCTCTGGATCAGAGAGGGACTTTTCTGTTTCCTTGTACTCCTTATACCACTTTTCAAATTTTTCCCACATAGACTCACCTCATTGAATCGAATTTAAAGTATTATTATAGCAAGCAAAAGAGTTGTATTTTAGGAAAAATATAATATAATAACCAGCGGAGAGGTGGCGGAGCGGATGAACGCACCGGTCTTGAAAACCGGCAGCCTGTGATGAATGGGCTCGTGGGTTCGAATCCCACCCTCTCCGGGTTAAAGACTATGGGCCGGTAGCTCAGTTGGGAGAGCGTTGGTTCGGCATACCAAAGGTCGGGGGTTCGACTCCCCTCCGGTCCATGTTTGCTTTATCTAATCCCTGTCTAATTTCAACCACGCATTACAATCTCAATATTCATAAAATTTAGTTTTCGGCTTTGAGTCTTATTTAGGAGGAGCAAGATCTGTTAACCTGGTCATTGCCCCTCTCCTATCCCTAAAAAACGCCCTTAATAATTATGGCTGAAACGAACAATAATACTATGCCGAAGACAAGTTTTATCCCCCTACCCTTTAATCTGCTGGCCATAAACCGCGAGCCTAACTGGCTGCCGATAAAGACAGACAAAACGCATAAGACCCAGAGACGCCAATCAGGATTGGCAGATGTGGCTATATGAGAGGCAAAACTGGATATGCCTGAAAGGGTTACGACAAATGCAGACGTTGCGGCGGCTGACTTTGGCTCAAGGCCGGCAATAAAGAGAAGCGGCACGACAAAACTGCCACCGCCCCTTCCGATAAGACCTGCAAAGAATCCAAGGGTGCTTCCGCCAATTATGCCAAGCGCAAGCTTGCCCCTTGCAGAAAGCCTGCCCTGTTTTGGCCGCCAGCCGGATAACATAAGGATAGCGGCAGTTGCAGTAAATATGGCGAATATCAATATCACCGGTTTCGTCGGCAGGCGCAGATTGGCCAGCGTACCCATCGGGGCAAAGAGGACCATTGTTATGCCAAAGGGCATAGCAGTCTTCCACTCAATAAGGCCTTTCTTAGCATACGTCCATGATGCAGAGGCCGAATTTACCACATTAAGGAGCATTCCCAAGGGAATTGCCTGCGTCTTAAAATCAAAGCCCATCCAGAATAGTATGGGGATGTACAACTGAGAACCGCCCATACCAAGCATTGAGAACACAAAAGCTATGATAAAAAACAGCGCAGGGACGATGATTAAATGCATACTGAGTCTCCTTTAATTACGAAGCAATCTCAAACCAATGCCGCGTATTAAGGCAGATCTTGACCAGCATAAGCATAACAGGAACCTCTATTAAGACCCCAACTACAGTGGCAAGCGCCGCGCCTGAAGAAAGACCAAAAAGCATGGTTGCAGTTGCAATGGCAACTTCAAAGTGATTGCTTGCTCCTATCATTGCCGAAGGAGCGGCATCTTCGTATCTTAATCTCAATTTTTTGGCAAGCCAATAGGTAAGGGAAAATACAAAAACCGTCTGAATAAACAAAGGAATTGCTATCCAGAGTATAGTCAAAGGCTGGGCAAGGATTATATCTCCTTTAAAAGAGAACAATAAAATAAGGGTTGCCAATAAAGCAGTTATTGATATCGGTGTAAGTATATGGAGGAATTTCTCATTAAACCACTCTATTCCTTTATGTTTTATTATCCATTTTCTTGAAAAATAACCTGCCACAAGAGGCAATGCCACATAGATGCTTATAGAAAGAAGCAGTGCCTGCCATGGAACAGGCATACGGCCAACCCCTAACAAAAATCCGCCAAGCACCCCATAGAGAAAAAGCATTGTCAAAGAATTTATCGCCACCATAACAAGTGTATGTCCGTCATTGCCCTTTGCCAGAAAACTCCAGACAAGGACCATTGCAGTGCAGGGCGCAATCCCAAGCAGAATGCATCCAGCGAAAAAACTCCTCCATAAAGGCACCTGCAACATCTTTACTCCATTGTGCATAACCACCTTGCCCGCGCCATGCACAGAGCCAAGCAGCCAATCAGCCCCAGGAGGTAGTTTTACAAAATCAACCGCATTTGGGCCAATAAACCCTTTAAACAAAATCCCCAGAAATATAAAGGCTATGGCATACATAGTAAACGGCTTAACCGCCCAGTTTATAAACAATGTCAGGCCAACTGGCTTAGGAGACTTGCCTGCCTTTATAACCTGGGCAAAGTCAATCTTTACCATTATAGGATACATCATAAAAAACAGGCATATGGCAATTGGAATAGATACAACCGGCGCTCCGTTTACATACAAAGCCATGCTGTCTAACCTGTGCGCAAGCCCGGGGACAAACTTGCCAAGAAGAATACCAGCAACTATACACAAACCTACCCATATGGTCAGATATCTTTCAAAAAAAGACATCTTATAATCTACTGACTTCATATTTGCCCTTTCTTTGTCAGGATCTCATTCTCTATCGATCACCCCTCATATCCAGAACAGGGGATACAGACAAGCTCGCCTTCCCTTGTTACGCGCAGCTTATCAACAAATACCATCTCTCCGCACTTAGCGCAGGGCCTAATCTCAAACATCCCCTCGCCCTTTTTCACCTCAACATCCTTTACCTCTCCGATGTCTAAGAAGGCCTCCTCGGACAGGTTCATTATCTTATCCACCAATGGCTCAACAACCTCTGCGGGGATATCCTGGGGAGGAATGCCCTGTTTGCGCCTCTGCACAAACGGGGAATTAACAGCGTTTGCAAAAAATTCTGGTTTTAGAGACACGCGCACAGACTTTTTCTTGCGCGTATCAATAAGGGTAAACGCCATTTTGTTGTAGTATAGTTTCCGGATATTAGACTTGCCGTAGGTTGCGCCTGTTACTACCATAATTCCGTCTAAAAAGCAACCAGCAGCATGGCCCTTACCTGTCTCTGATATAACAATTAACTCTTTATCCTGCGCCCGCTCCGAACCCAACACATTCATCGCTGCGGCTGCTGCGCGTAAGCCCATTGGCATAGCCGGGCACTTGTGTCCGTGAAACTTAAGCGCCAGTTCAAAAAAATCCTTTGCATC
>WGAY01000076.1 GCA_015494585.1 Candidatus Omnitrophota bacterium
CAACCTGTCCTTTTTTATTTCTAAAAATAGCAAATACATTATCTTCCACATCCAGATTCCAAAACAAATTTGAAACATAAGCCTTTACTTCGTCAAAATCTCCTACCATCATCAAAAATAAGTCTAACATATGTATTCCTTGATCCAGAAAAATACCCCCACCAGCGATTTCTTTTTTTGCTCGCCAGGTATTAGCAAAGTCTGGTGTAACAGATTTACCGTAACGACCTCTCATCCACAAAATCTTTCCCAACTCTCCAGAATCCACAATCTTTTTTGCGTACAACATACTTTCATGATGTCTATGATTAAAACCAAACATTAATTTTTTGCCTTTATTTCGGCGCTCTGCTTTAATCATTTCCTCTATCTCACTCAAATTTCTACCAGGGGGTTTCTCGCTAAATACATGTTTACCAAAATCCAGAGACGTTACCACAATCTCCTTTGTGAGATTGTTAGGTGTACAAACAAAAATAACATCTATACTTTTATCCTCCACAACCCTTTTCCAGTCACGAACAAATTCCACGTTTAAACCCTTAATAAACTCTGGCTCCCTTATATCTGCAACCTTGGCAATTTTGAAATTAGGATTCGCTACTTCATTAATGGTATTAAACCGAATTTTACCTTGCGTCCCCAAGCCTATTATGCCAATATTCATAAAGTCCTCCCCCCCAACTCAGATATAAGACTTAAAATATCTTCAAACCCAGCGCTAACATATTCTAAACATTGGCTTGAAGTGTGGGGTGTCATAAAAAATCTATCTGGAAAAAATTGCTTCATTTTGCCGTTATACGGCTCCTCCCAAAAAACATCGAACGCAGCCGAAATATTAGAATTAATGAAACGATTAAATAGGGCCTCCTCATCCACCAGAGCACCTCTTGCAGTGTTAATTAACAAGACATTATCTTTCATCCATGATAGTTTTTCTCTATCAATAAAGCCATTAGTAGTGTCATTTAATGGAATATGTAGAGAAATCACATCAGCACCAGAAATCATAGATTTTAATTCTTGCAGTCTATTATACTTGATATCAAAAATCTCAACAGGCATAAAAGGCCGTAATTTAATTGCTACTCGGCTTCCTATATTCCCACCCCCAATCACCAGACATTTTTTAGAGGAAATCATCTTACGGGTATGTTTTTCCCATATATCAACATTTCCCACTACATCCTTAAACAGCATATAAAAGATAAGATATACCGTGAAATTTGCTGTAGATTCAAATAGAATGTTGCGTGTCTTTTCAGACGGGAAAACAACTTTTAATTTCCCATCATCTATAATAGATTGTGGAATATTTTCCCTCCCTACCCCAAATCTATATATTGCCCGTAACCTAGGGAACAAATTAAAATCTATACTTTTTGCTCCAAGAACAGCAAGCTCTGCTTCTTCTGGATTAGAAGTAACATGCAGCTTTTTCTTAATATCTAATACATCAAATGCCTTTGTATTAAAAAATACCTTCACAGACATTACCTTATCATATAAACTTCGGTTCCAATTATAGAATCATTTATATAATGTAGGAGGAATCCATGAAATATTTCCAAAAAACCAAATGCTTTCGTATCCACCCATAGATTAATATCTCCTTTCGAATTGAGTGGATTCCTTCTATCAAAGCCCGATAAAGTAATCACAAACATCTCTTTTTCTTTTGCAACATCACAGGCATTCAATATATTCTTAGAAGATCCACTGCTGCTAATCGCTATCAGGATATCTCCTTTTTTTGCAAATCTTTCCAGGGCCTTAGAAAAGACATTCTCATAACCATAATCATTGGCAAAAGTTGTAAGCATTGGACTTCCACTTATTGCCATAGCCTTCAGCCCTGCATTTTTTGTAAGATCTATAGCTATATGCTCCGCAACAGATGCTGAACCACCATTCCCTATCAAAAAAATCGTATTCTCAGTATCTCTAGTTGCCCCCAATAGCCGCACACACTCTTCCATCTTTCGAAGATTTTTCTCATCACTTAAAAACTCTTGAGCAATACTAGAAAATTTTTCATAGTAATCAACCAATAAAATACTATCAACTTTTTCCATAATCATACCTCTCTATAACCTTTTAAGTTTCACTATAATTACAAGATAAACTATTAACAATATCTTCGTTATTCATCATCCATACTTCCTTTTTTTCTTAATAAAAACCAAGTAATATCATCTTGAGGGAAAAGGGGATCATTTCTGTATGCAAAGCCATAATTGACAAGAGAAACATCATTATACCTATTCAATATATCTCCAGCAAAATCTCTTTTAAATAATTTATTTTTATACCCTCTGTATGAAACACTTACCGGTGTTGGGTTATAATATTCACATATCAGCATATATTTTCGAGTAGATTCATACATTATGTCGTAAACTTCCTCTATTCTACCTGGATTTACATGTATCAAAAACCCCTTACTCAAGGATAAGTCATATTTTTGCGTTGATCTATAATCAAAAATTGATCCATTATAAACATTTTTATCCCCTATTCTTTGTTTCAATATCTCAGAAGCCTTTTGGTTTATCTCTACACCAAACATTTTTATAGAAGGAAATAACATTTTTATAGCTATCATATTCATACCTATATTAGGACCATACTCTATCATACTATTAGGACGCTCGATACCATGAAATATTTTGGCAAAAAAAGAGATATTTGCTGATAAAAGATCTTGGCTTTTGTTACGATTTATATACTCGTCTCCAAAACATCCTGCCCAAAACTTTTCTTGTTCAGTTTCAAAGTTCATAATTCCCTCCTCTTGACCACTTTCCACCCCAGTGGTGTCCCCCTTTTTATATCCACCTTTGCTTTTCTGCCAATAATATCGTATAAATACTTGGGATGCAAGCCATTTCCAGGCCTTATTGAACGGATATTTTCTTCTGTAAATTCTTCGCCTTTTTTGATATCTTTTACTGCAAATAATGATCTGGAGAAAATTTTATTCTTTTTCACTCTATCACTTAATTTATAACTCACTTCTCCAAGCGCCTTTTCAACTTCCCGAATCTCATCTACCATCCTTTTAAACTCATACGGCTCCATTGAAAATGCTGCATCCGGACCGCCTAATCTCCTGTCCAAAATAAAGTGTTTTTCTATTATCTTTGCCCCCAGCGCAACCGCCGCAACTGGAAGCGATGTTGTAAGTGTATGGTCTGAAAGGCCTACCATACAGTTAAAACGCCTTTTCATATCGGGAATGGTTAACAAATTTGCCTCCTCAACAGGCGCAGGATAGCTGGATGTACACTTTAACAAAGCAAACTTATCATTACCTGCATTCCTAATAGTCTGCACTGCCAATTCTATATCCTCTAGCTCCGCTATCCCAGTAGACAAAATAATCGGCTTACCTTTCTTGGCAATGTATTCTATTAAAGGAATATCGGTTATCTCAAAAGAGGCAATCTTATATATTGGAACATTAAGTCTTTCAAGAAAATCAACGGCTGTCCTGTCAAATGGAGTTGAGAAAAATACCAGGTCCAGATTTTCTGCTATCTCCTTCAACTTAGGCTGCCAATCCCAAGGTGTATATGCCTCCTGGTAGAGTTCGTAAAGGGTCTTTCCATCCCATAATGTCCCCTGTTGTATTCTAAAATATTTATTATCGCAATCTATTGTTATCGTATCTGGCGTATATGTCTGCAGCTTAATAGCATCTGCGCCTGCATGTTTGGCAGCTTTTATTGTCTTTACTGCCAGGTCAAAGCTATGGTTATGATTAGCGGAGAGTTCAGCTACTATAAATGTCTTAAAAATATCCTTTAATAACATTCTTCTCCTTTAATCTCCTTTTCAACTCTCTTATAGATATATCCCACAATTCCGGCTCAAGTATACGTTTAATGGCTTCAAAATCTTTAACGTAGTGTATGCTTCCTTCTCCCAAAGAATCCTGAGGGATAGTAGATAACTTATTAGAAACCAATTGGGGCCATATTTCAAAAAACAGATTAATTATTTCTTCTTGTAAAATATTATAAGACTGCCTCAGAGTAATAGTATCATCATTGAAGGGAACTAGTTTCCTTGCGACAATCGGTCCAGTATCTATCCCTTCATCCATTACATGTATACTTACTCCTTTGGGAGTATCATCTACAAAACTCCATAAATTAGGATGCGCTCCCCTATTCCACGGCAAATAAGATATATGCATATTTACAATCTTATTACCTAAAAAAGACAAAACATCTTTGCCGACAATATACTTATAATTATAACTTATACACCAGGCTGGATTTATCTTTCTTACATCTGAAAGTGAAATCCTATTCTCCCAGACAATAATATTACATTTACTAGTATCAAACCCCGCTATTAACTTTTCTTTATTATATCCCACTAAAAGTAAAATATTCATACCATGTTATTAGAAATGATTATAGCATCCATAAGATGCATCCTCCCCATACCATCTATCAACTCTTGTCCCTTATCAAAAAGGCGTTTTCTTTCGGGGAAATTTCCTATCAAAAATTCAATCTCTTTCAATATCTCTTCATCATAGACATTATTGTACCATCCCAACATTTTGATATAACCCTCGTAGGAAAGATTTTTTGCGATATCTTCCTGATTATCTGCAAAGATAACCGAAAGCACAGGCACGCCAATATATAAAAGCTCCCAGAGGCTCGAGCCTGAGGCGGATATCGCAATGTCCATATTATACATTAAACTGCCCATATCTGAAACATTATGGATCAAAGAAATTCTATTGTCTTCCTGCGCAAGAAAACGTAATTCTTTAGCTGTGGGATGTTCACTACCGATTACTATATTGAATTTGATATCACCCTTGAGAGACTGCGATAAAATCTTAGTAACTCTTAATGTCTGATTATGTAGGTCTGTCCCGCCAAACATTATGAGTATGTTCTCTACATGATCTTTGACGTCTTTTCTCCTGTATTTAAGTATATTATCCCTTAACATTACATATCTGGTGCCAAGCAATAGCTTCGCATTTGGTTTTAATGTATTATATTTATACTTCTCAGCCCCATAGTTCTGGTTTATTATTACATCCGAAAAAAATTGACGTTCTGCGGTATCGTCCATGGCAACAATCACACCAGAAAAATTCAATGCCTGTTCATAATGAGCATCTATATAATAGCTATCGTGGATAAAGATATCAATTTCAAGAGAAGAGAGATAATTATTCACGCTTATTATGTCTTCCCTCTCCCCTGCCTTATAATCTGATTTAAGATATTTTGCACCTGTTGCCTCTATAATCTTGCGGCAAAAATCGTCACTAAATGATAGGAAATAAACAATATTTCCCTGCCTTATAAACTCTTCTGCCAACGCAAGGCATCGCACTATATGGCCATATCCGATATTCCTATATCCATCTGTGCGAAACAACACCCTTTTCATATTGATGGGTCTACCCTTTTTTTGTTTATTTCCAATAGAGATGGGTTGCTCTCTATAAAACCTAAGATATCCTCCAAGTGCATATATGAAGTGCGATAGTTTTCTGATTCCACAATGGCTTTTATAAACTCAAGGTCTTCAGGATAATCAATGGTAAGGCGTATATGTGATAAATCTTCCTTATAAGGCAGTTCCTTTAATCTAAATTCCTCAGGATGGGTTTTATACATATAGGGAGTAACATGTTCCCTTTCAAATTTATCCCTGGCGTTTTGCCATGCCTGCTTTAGCGCTCCAAAGGAAAAAACCTCGGCCTCCATCCCATGAGGCCAGGTCCTTTTTTCTATGCGCGATGAAAGGTAATCCACATTATAATGGATAAATTCCTTGATATGTCTGTCAACCACCTCGTAATCAATTAGGGGGCAGTCGGAAGTAACGCGCACAATTACTTCATCATCTCCAAAGTCTGGGAACAGGTTAATAATGGCTTGATAGTACCTGTCCAGGACATCTTCTTCGCTCCCCCTAAAGGCCTTTATTTTAGTATCATAGCCTTTCACTAAATCAATAATAGATATATCTCGGGGATTAGTCGTTGTCGCAATCACAATGTAGTCTATAAATTTAGAGGGAAGTATCCTGTCTATAAAGCGCAGGAGCAACTCCTTGTCTCCTGCTTTCAACAACACCTTATTTGGCAGGCGCGTAGAACCTGTCCTTGCCTGCGTAATCAAAAGAACTCGCTTGTCTTCTATCATAGCAATTCCCTAAGCGCCTTTATCACTATTGCCACATCCTCATCCGTCATAGCAGGATACAATGGCAGAGACAATGCCCTCTCGTAATAATTCTCCGCAACAGGATAATCGCCTGGTTTATAACTAAATCTTTTTCTATAATATGGCTGAAGGTGTATTGGTATATAATGGACCTGCGTCAGAATGCCTTTGTCTTTAAGGGCAAGCATAAACTCTTCTCTAGTAATGCCGATTTTCTCAAAGTCTATTTCAACAGGATAGAGGTGATAGGAAGACTTGGCATAGTCTTTTTCAATAGGTATGGTTATATATTTTATCTGTCCTAATTCTCTATTGTAGATATCCACGATTTCCCTGCGTCTTTTTATAAACCGATCTAATTTTTTAAGCTGGCTTATGCCCAGAGCGCATTGCAAATCCGTAATACGATAATTAAACCCAAGCATATGCATCTCGTAATACCATGGGCCTGGATTGGAAGTTAAAAGCTCTTCATCCTTTGTCATACCATGGTTTCTGAGCATAAGCAATTTTTCATAGATCTCCGCATTATTGGTAAGGATTGCACCTCCTTCACCGGTTGTTATGTGCTTAACTGGATGGAAACTAAAGATAGTCATATCTGAATACATGCATGAACCTGTCTTCTCACCTTTAAATAAAGATCCAATAGAATGGCAGGCATCCCTTATGACATAGATATTCCTTTTTTTTGCCAGATTGTATATTGCATCCATCTCGCATGGGTGTCCCGCAAAATCAACAGGTATTATAAGCCTTGTCTTTGAGCTAATCCTTTTCTCTATTTCGCTAACAGAGATATTATGCGTATCTTCCTCTATGTCAGCAAATACAGGCCTGCCGTTGTTATAGATAATACTATTGGCGGATGCCAGGAATGTATTTGGAGTGGTTATACCTTCCCAATCATCACCCAATTCAAGGGCAGCAACTGCAATGTGTAGCGCTGCTGTGCCACTTGACACAGCAACTGCATATTTTGCCCCGGTATATTTACATAATGCATCTTCAAACTCTTTTACTTTTGGACCACAGGTAAGCCAGACTGATCTCAAAACATCTATTACAGCGTTTATATCGTCTTCATCTATATACTGCCTGCCGTAGGGGATTATCTTCATATCAATATACAATATCTATCTTAGACAGTGCCTCTCTGATCTCGTCGACAGAGAGCCAACGTTCATTCGTATTAGAGGCATACCTAAATCCTTCCTTGACCTTTTTGCCGCCTTTAGTGAAGTGTCTATCAAAATCCCACCAATCAAAATGAGGATAAATTATATAATATTTATCATACTCATAGGTAAAGCGCGAATCCTCTTCTGTAATCATAACCTCGTGGACCTTTTCTCCCTCTCTTATACCAATCTCTTTTAGCTTGCATTTCGGACATATGGCCTTGGCAAGGTCCGTTATCTTAAAGGATGGTATCTTTGATACATAAAGCTCACCACCCTTTGCCTTTTCTATTGCTTCAAAAACAAGGTCAACGCCTTCATCTAAGGTAATCCAGAACCTGGTCATATCAAAACTGGTAATAGGAAGCTCTTGTGCGCCACTTTCTACCAATTTTTTAAAGAAAGGGATAACAGAGCCCCTGCTGCCAACAACGTTACCATAACGCACCACACTAAAGACGGTATCTTTTTCCCCAACATAGGCGTTTGAAGATATGAATAACTTATCAGAGACAAGTTTTGTCGCACCATATAAGTTTATCGGGTTTACTGCCTTATCTGTAGACAATGCCACTATCTTTTTTACGCCCCTATCTATTGCGGCATCTATAATATTCATTGCCCCATGGATATTGGTCTTTATCGCCTCAATGGGATTATATTCCATAGCAGGGACCTGTTTCAATGCAGCTGCATGTATTACAATATCCACACCATCAAATGCGCGATACAATCTATCCCTATCCCTTACGTCACCAATAAAATAACGTATCTTATCTTTATATTGAGCAAATTGCTGTTTGACTAGATATTGCTTGTATTCATCTCTGGAATAGATAATGACCTTTTTAGGTTCATATTGAGAAAAGATACGGGTGATAAACTTTTTCCCAAATGACCCTGTCCCACCAGTAATAAGAATAGTTTTCCCATTCAACATAGCCTTCTCCTACAGATTTAAAGTTGATTTAAAATACTCTATCGTCCTTTTAAGACCTTCTTCTAAAGGAACTGTTGGCTGCCAATCCAATATTTCTTTTGCCTTCGTAATATCCGGCCTGCGGCGCTTGGGATCGTCTTTTGGGAGTGGTTTGAATACTATTTTAGACTTCGTTTTTGTAAGTTTTATAACCATTTCCGCCAGCTCCAATATAGAAAATTCACCCGGATTACCCAAATTAATCGGCCCAGTAACCCCCTTTTCCGTAGCCATCATCTTTATAATTCCTTCCACCAAATCATCCACAAAACAAAAACTGCGCGTTTGGCTGCCATCACCGTATATGGTAATATCCTCCCCCTTAAGCGCCTGGACTATAAAATTGCTGACTACCCTGCCGTCATTAGGATGCATACGCGGGCCGTAGGTATTGAATATACGCACAACCTTTATGTCAAGATTATGCTGGCGACAGTAATCAAAGAACAAGGTCTCGGCACACCTTTTGCCCTCATCATAACACGCCCTTGGGCCGATCGGGTTAACATTGCCCCAGTACTCTTCGGGTTGGGGATGAACAATCGGGTCGCCGTATATCTCGCTGGTCGACGCCTGCAATATCCGTGCCTTTACCCTTTTTGCCAGCCCTAGCATATTGATTGCACCTGAAACGCTTACCTTTGTGGTCTGGACTGGATCAAATTGATAATGGACAGGGCTTGCCGGACAGGCAAGGTTGTATATCTCGTCCACCTCCACATAAAGGGGAAAACATATATCATGGCGTATAAATTCAAAATAGGGATTGGCCAGCAGGTGGATGATATTGCGCTTTTGCCCGGTAAAGAAATTGTCCACACAGATAACTTCGTTGCCCTCTTTAAGGAGTCTCTCGCATAAATGACTACCAATAAAACCCGCCCCGCCTGTAACTAAAATACGCTTCATATGCCCATCCTGTTGTTTATAACACCCTCCACTACAATAGATTTGGAAGAAGTTATTTTATCAAAAAGTTTGCTGTATGTGGGAAATTTATTCTACCCGATTCTAGTGGAGATGGAACACGGAAAGGCTCGAGGGCAAGAATAATGCAATGAGACAGATTTGGATATGACGTGGAAGGGTGATTTCTACAGCTTCTCCCAATCAAATCCTTCTATGTTGCGCTGGCGGCTGTTTATATTTATGCCCACCAGATATATTCCCTTGCCCTGATTTTCATACTTCCTGTAATACTGCCTCTCTTTTATCTGCTTGAGCGCCTTCTCTTTACTGTCTACCTTTATCTCAAATATGTATATCTTGTCTTTCATTAGCATAGTTAGGTCAGCTCTGCCTATGCTCGATGTGTCTTCCCCTATTATTTCATACCCAAGACTCTGCAGATAGGCATATATCACAGATGCGTAATACCCTTCATATTCCCCTATCCTGCCGTGTGCGTAGTTCTGATGCGGCAATGACGCAAATAACGCCTCCAGCTCTTTCTTTACTCCTTCTAAGTCTCCAGATATCAGTGCTCTGTGTATGTTTACCTTCCTGCTGTCAAGGTTTCTTACTTTTATGTAATAATCCAGTATAAAGTCGTTAAGGCTCATCCGAACCTCTTTGTTCGGCAGCCTCAAGCTATACTCAAATCCGCCAAATTCCAGCTCCCTTTCCTCTTCTATCGTCAGATACCCCGCTTGAAACAATACTACCTCAGGCCTTATGTTCTCTATGTCAAAGCTGTCCAACAGTATCTTCCCTATCTTAAGATTGGTCATCTGTGGCAGGTAAAAACCCTCTTTCTCTATCAGCTTTATCAGAAAACTCGGCGTGCCCGTAGAAAACCAGTAATTATCAAATACAAAGCCATTGTCTATGAACAACAACAAATCAAACGGGTTATATACCTTGTCTCCTAAAAAGTTGTACCCGTTATACCATTCTCTCACTTTTTCTATGTCAACCTCATTATCTCTCAAATATTCGCCGAAATATGCCTCTAATTCCCCTTGTGTTATGCCAAGCAGGTTGCCATACTTCGGCAGGAGCGACAGGTCTTTTAGGTTGTTTAATCCGGAAAATATCCCTGCCTTTGAAAATTTACTCACACCTGTCAGAAATGCAAAACGAATATATGCATCGTTGTTCTTTATCTCTGTGTAAAATTCCTTCAGTATCTCCCTGTTCTTAACCGCTACCTCTATCTGATCAAGATTATCCAATATCGGTTTATCGTATTCGTCTACAAGTATTACTACTTTCTCTTTATACTTTTCGCATGCTTTGACTATCAGTTCCCTGAAGCGTGCAGGACAATCCCTGCTGTTGCTCTTTATTTCCAACTCCTTTTCTATAAAATCAAGAGACAACGACAGATCGCTCAATAAACGCTCTTCACTCCTGCTGCCACCCAATGCTATATGGATAACCGGATGCTTTGGAAATTCGTACCTGTCATATATCTCAAGTCCCTTAAACAGCTCTCTCTCCCCTTGAAAAAGGTATTTCAATGTAGATACCAAAAGGCTCTTGCCAAACCTGCGCGGGCGGGAGAGGAAATTATACTTGCTGGAGGTGATGAGATTATGTATTATACCTGTCTTATCTATGTAGAGGTAATCTGCCTCTCTTATTTCCTTGAAATCCTGCAGGCCTATGGGTAATTTCTTTATCTTTTGCATATCATTATCTGTAACATCATTTCAATTAGAAGTGGTATCGCGGATAAGAGCTATACATATAGCTAAAACAAACCCTAATAAAGAGGTCATAATGAAAATGAGATCTCTATTTGGACCTACAGGGCCAGCAGAAGCTACTACCGGCTGAATCTCTTCAAAATTATGGATATAATAGCTTTTTTGATATGACAACGTGGCAAGCTCTATTTTAGATTCTTTTATAGATTTTTTGATAGACATAATCCGAGAAGATAAATTAGAAATACCTATATCTAATTCTTTAAGTAGGTTCCCTAATTTTACGCGATACAGGGCATCTAATACGAGATAAATACCTTCTTTGCCAAGTTCATTGTTATTTTGTTCCCTGTCTCCTAAATCATCTTTGCTCTCTTTACTGTATTTTTTCATCCCATTAGCAAACTCTTTCTCCAATTCAACAAGGAAATCTTTTTGTCTAACGGCTGACTTCAATTCTTGGATCAAACTATCAGAATGCTTCTTAGTTTCAAATATTATTTTCTCCCACAACTCACCCGCATCACGAATATAGGGTTCATATTCCTCCTTTAACAAAACCACTAAATACTCCAAAATACGGGAATCTCTCTGAAGATTTTTCCTTGTTGTGTTAACTGTTATTTCTATGTATCCATTCTTACCTGGCAAGGTTCGCACATCAAACTTTGGAACTAGATTTACATCTTCTAAAGAAAACTTCTTTGCAATAGATGGGGAGAAAACTCCTTCCTCAATTTTCTTCTCTATAAATTCCACAGGCTCTACTTCTTGAATAGTATGTATATCTCCTTTTCTATCCAAAATTTCTGGTACTTTCAAAAGGACATTTATTCTATATGTATCTGGTAATATCATAGATAAAACGAGTCCGATAAATATAAAAATTACGGTGAATACAGAAATAAACTTTTTTTGTTTGCTTAAAGCAACAAATAAAGCTTTCAAATCTATTTCGTCTTCCTGAAATGTAAGTCGGTCCACTTTATTCTCCCTTTTACAATATCCAATATAATCAAACTGAATCTTTATTATGTAATAGCCACGAAATTTTCTTCAACTTCTCAATTATTTTAGAGCTATATTCATTTATAGCACACTATAAACC
>WGAY01000077.1 GCA_015494585.1 Candidatus Omnitrophota bacterium
AACTATCCTGTAAAATATTTTGTGGGCATTATGTCCTTCATATATAATCAGCATCCGATTATTATACTTTCTCCCTAAATCGTTTATTCGTCTGCAAAGCTCTTTATGATAAGAATAACGCCCTAAAAATCCTTTCCCGTACATCCTGCTCATTCTATCGCCAATTATAAGCTTAGCTGTTATTCCCCTTGAGCCTATTCTACTCTTTATATAGTTTGCCAAAGGCAGTTTTGCAGAATCAATAGGGCCGTCTATTATCAGAATAACCATTATGTTTTTTTCAATGAGTCTACGTATCTGATTTTCTATATTATGTACAAATTCTTTATTTAGTTTATGCGGGACAGATGGTTTCAGAAAATTGGATAATAACCTAAATCCGGGAGATAGATAAACAAATTTATATGCTATAAAGGCCCTAAATAGTCTTTTATATACATTACCAGGAACTGGTGCCACCTTCCCTCTCAATATATTCCACCAGCTAGATTCTCCAAACCTGGCAGTATTATCTACTGGTATTGCCTCGTATATATCAAGGGTATCATATTTTTTATGCCTATCCAATATCTCACACCATATGCACCTACGCCCCTTATCGACCTCACACTGACAATCTATAGAGCCACCACAGGGGCCAAATCGAACAGTTTTAGGACATCTTGTCATAGGACAAATAAACCAAGTATAAGCTAGCATACAATTGCCGCATACCTGGCAGTTAAAAATTACACCTTTTATTGATTTTTCGATAAGGAATATAGGTTTCTCTCCAATAGATTTTAATATTGTTATACACAACCTCATATGCTTACTGTATGCTTTGCCTATACCATAGAACCATGCCGTTGCATTGGCCACTCGCCTCCACTTTTTACCAACGCCTGGCCTTCGACTGATAAAGCTAAATACTGTAGCTGCTTGCAGGCTGTGGGGAAATACATGAAAAAGCTTATCTGGAAATATACCTTTTAAAATAGTTTTAGAAGAAAGAAAACTTTTTTTATCCTGCCATTTCTTTACTAAATTGGAGATTTTCAATAGTAGGTCCGATATCTTCGACTTCGATACTGTAACTTTAACAGATCTGTCTCTCTTTCTAGATATAGAACTTGTACTATATATAAATTCTATATTATCGGAAAGGAGTTTATCTGCAACATTACCTAACGACCTCTTATTTACAATAATTTGTTTTCGTGGAAACTTATATTGAATATCATAGCTATCTTCTCCTAAAGGAACATCTGCAATACCAAATTCCTCTGGATTATATAAAACAAATATCTCTGCACCATTATCATATGCTCTTTTTATCATCATATATGCCATAAACCTACGTAAATCATTTAAAGCAAATCTCCTATTAAGCCACAAATCTACTTCCTTTATTTTTTTATTAATCAATCCACCTACGGCGGAATCTTCCTTCATTTGAAAACTATTGCCTCCTACTAACAATAATGTATTCTTAATCGGCGTATACAAATGATGGTATACATCTATTACGCCTAAAAAGCTAAGAGAAAGACTCTCTTCCAACAGAAAGATTTTATTTAATAATTTATGATATATTTTTGCTACCATCTTTTGACTGTATATTAATGACGAAGATCCTCTAGATTGTGAGAATGGCAAATTATCGTTGGAAGCAGCATATCCTTTCCCACGGATAAAGGAAAAATCTATCACCATATGCGTCTGTGGAACCGGAAGTACTATATAAGACAGTTTTCTCCTAAGATCCTCTACATCTATTCCCCTCTTTCTCAATCTCTCGCAGCGATGTTCTAGAGAATCATATACGTAGATGTTAATATCAGCAGCCTCACCATATTCCCTATTGCTATACTCAGCTTCAAGAATTGTTATCTTCCCTTTTTCCCTCGCTTTTGCTATAAGCTCGTAATCGAATTTCTCAAACTTTAAATTACCAAGATGAATCACAGATATATCCTTTGGCCAAATCCGTCCTATTCCCCTAGCAAGCATATCTGCCAATCTGTATTTACCTGCGCCATAGGATCCATCTATAGTAAGAAAGACATTCCCTTGCTTCTCTAATAGATCAGTTATCCAGAATCTTAGCCTTTTTATTCCAGAAACAGGCCTCTCCACAGTTATTTTTTTATTACTACGACTAAAAATGCGGGTCCTAAACATAATATTGGTTAATACGCGATCCATATTATTTCTTGCAGGCCATTCATATTTCTCCTGTATACCAGGATATGGAAATACCACTTCACGATTCATTAGCTGCTCAAAAAATTTCTTAATTCCACTAATAAATTCAGAGAATTCAACTGGGGAACATTCGCTATAAATATTAAACAAATACCTATAGAATCTCTGCCAATTCTGACCAAGGGTAATAAAATCCAGGCTTATCAATATCTGCCCATCAATATCGTCTTTATCACAGCTATGGCCAGCAGTTACCATAATCAACCTAAACACCTCAGCTATTATAGATTCGTCTATCCCAAGTCTCCTCAAGGAATTGACAGCAAATTCAGCACTTCGCTCTTCATTTATAAGACTGTAAGGCTCGTATATAACATCGTGGTATATAATGGCCAGTTTAAGGGCAATTATATTTTTGGCATTTGATGAAAAGTGACGGAGAGTCCTTAGCATAGATATAACATGATATATACTATGGTGACGACGCTTTTTATCTAAATATTTGCGGAGGATATGCCTTATTTCCCTATCTACAGCTGACTTGTCTTTTACATCCAGGTTATCCATTAATGCCTTGTATTGCTTCACAAAGTATGGAATTGACATCCGGCGTATTTTTTCATAACGATTCAAATCATATCGATTAAACCTATTTGCAACCGATTTAATCCTGAGCTTTTTGGACCGGATAGAGGAGTTAGCAAATAACGATGTATCAAATGGATCTACATCTGGCCTCCATTGTGGCGGTGGAAGGATAGAAGTATCAATGGGAACTCGGATTAATATGCATTGCTTTACTGCACCGTCTACTTCAATCTCATGCGGTGGAGCACGTAGGAGAATATCCTTTGCCATATCAGATGCATAGATACCTTCTTCCTGTTCTCCACGCAATAATTCTGTACTAATAGCATAATACAATTCAACTGTACAAAATCGTGCATAGATATAATAATGGCACTTGTTATTTTCACGAAATAAAAATCCATCAGGATATGACTCACATATCCTAGGACGATCATAGTATATAGAACAACCCCCGATCACTCCTACAACATTATTCTTTCTGTCAAGACTCATTATCTCGAAATTCAACATCTGACAAGGGCGTTTTACTTCTAAATAGCGATATCCCTTTTCAAGCAAATAAATCCCCTCTTTATATAGGCTATACTTTCCCGTATACCTTGCGATTTTTTGGCGGATATGATCATAAGAACTGCGCATAGGGCCTTTCTTTATATAACTATCGTCTTCTAGGAAACAACACACAGATCCAAGACAATGCCGCCTCCCATCTCTATCTATAAATCTCGCCCTGACATAATTATTATAGATACTACTAGAAGATTTGAATTTACTCATTAACATCCTCATATTATTTCCAGGATATGTGATTCTATTTTCCTCACGCTTTAGATTCTCATATAATTCATAAATATCATATCCCCCAAATCGATCTCTAAGCTTCTCTAATGCCCTATTTATTAGCTTTCCTACATACTGCTTGCTTACGCCACCTAAAATCTCCCCGATATCCTTATATGTCATACCCTTATAGAAATACATCCGAAGCACCAATTTTTCTCTCTCTGAAAGTGCAGAGAACATATGGTTAACTAACTCTTTTTCAATTCTATCCTTCTCCTTTTCTTCCAAAAGCCCATATGGCTCATTACCATCATGTTCTAATAGATATTTCACATCCTCTGTAGGAACTGATCTCTTCATAATGAAGGAATTAAAGCTATCTTCTTTTAATGGCATTTTTATTGCTACAGATAAATACGTAGCAAACCTCACCATTTTTTCCCATCTATAATTCCTCATAGCCAAGATAATCCTATAATTTTTATATTCCAAAATTTTATCCCTGAGTTTTGGAAATTTTTTGGCATAATTTTTTACTGCATTATCAATAAAATTTTCATAAGCCCTGTATATAATCTCTTCAATTCTTTCTTTTTCCGGAGTATTCTTATACAGATCGTATCCCATAAATAATATTTTCTCTTCGTCTCCCTCTAAACGTATTCGTTGTCTTTTTTGAATTGAAGCAATGATTTCTTCTAGACTATCCAATGCATTTCTATAGAGTTCGATAATCTCCAACAGCTTTTCTATTTTTTTACTATATCTATCAACTCTCTCATATTGTTTACGCCAGACTTCGAGCAAAAACTCAAGTATATCCAGGAATTGAGGAGTTCCATAACCAGGTAGATGTTTCCAGGCCTTGCTACCCAGACCTATAGGGAAATCGAATAATGGCTTATCTAAATTCAGTAATTCAGCTCCTTTGCTCCGGGATGTTATCTTCAAAAAAGGCGCTAGCCTAAATAAACCAAGATAGGCATAAGGTAGGTTAGAATTACTAGAAATGCTTATAAATATAGGTTTTTTGCTCCTATCACTAACATAATAATCACCTGACACAAGCTTCAATTTAAATATACCTTCGGCATCTTCTCTTAAATCAGCCAGCTTCATATCCAAAGCTTTATCCACATTTCTCAAAAACAAGGACCGCCTATATGGATTCAAGATTAGCTGCCATTGCCCAGCATTTAAGAAATAACGTCTCCTATCAAAAGAAGGGATATTTATTAAAACCTTAGGAGCTATTCTCAACATCCTTGAATGAGAGGTCGGAACAATATCTAACTTATATGTATAAATATCTAAGATGCTTGGGAAAACTTTATCTAAAGATAGAATTGGACGCCCCTTAGCACGCAAACAAAGATAAGTACTATCCTGATATAGAATTTTCAATATGCCATTTTTACGAACAATAGAGACATTCTCCAATTTTTTATTTCTCAGGATAAGAGATAGATCTAACATACCATTTTTATACTTAGTTAACATTAGCCTCAATTTAGACGATTTTACATCCCCATAATAAGGTTTGCTAACCCTGGCTTCCAGTGCCATATAACAACAATTAAATATAAATTGTTTCCTCTGCTTATGATACACAGGTTTTATTTCCTCTTGTTTTTCGATATACTGAGAATATAAAAATGGCCTCAAGCTAACACTCAATTTTTTGGGATTACAAAATAAAGATATGGGAAATCCTTTCGAATGGCGCAAAATGCCATCTCTTTGTGGATCTATTATTCTCCAGGCATCATCTATGTTTATTTCACCTAATCGCTCCTGAGATTTTAAGATAATGAGTCGCTTATTAGACCAATCAGCCAATATAGAATCAGGCAGCTTGACACCGTTTTTCCCAAGTTTAAACGTAATACCACGAACATAAAATAAAATACCTTCACCATTTTGATATGCCTCCAGCAGTTCTGCTTTATAGAGCTGAGGGAAAAATCTATCTATAATAATAGAACCTCTCTTGAGATTAGCTAAATGAATATGTTCACCAGAACGTTTTAACACTGGTAATTGCAATCCTTTGTCATAGTATAAAATCAAATCTGATACAAAAAATTCTATAAAGACTTCCTTACGGTCCAATTTATCCACTCCAGTGATAGTAAAAACCCCTTCACTGTAATCATCTATCCCTCTGTAGGTTAAATATAAATTATATTTACCAGATAAAACTAAATCAGAAAGCATACCATCTCGCATAAGGTGAAAAGCTATCTTATTTAGATATGCCTCAATCCAAATACCTCTTTTCTTAAATTCGCGCTTTTCTTCAATAATACGCCAACTTCCATTTAGATCTTTAGGAATATTAATGGTCAAATGATTATCAGGATAAGGGATAAACGCCTCTCTCTTTTTCTTTATATCAAATACCCATATACCTGTTTTGGAGATACCAACTAAAAGATATCCCAATCTGGCTATTTTATATACATCATATCTATCATCTGAACTTACTATCAGTGAATAGGTTTTGTTTTTAATGGCTATTCTTTTCCCCGGTTCAGATACCAATTTAAAGCTGCTAATATCATATTTACTCTTCTCGAATGTCCATTTGCCATCTATATACTTGCAACATATATTCCCATCATCTATATACCCGATAATTCTTGCAGATTCATAGCCCAGGCCTATCCGAGCAACTATAAGTTTTAACTTCCCTATCCTTTCTACAAACCAGAAATCATAATTCTGGTCGGTATCATGAATGTAGTTTAACAGTCCATCCTCTACATTCAGAAGAAATCTTTCCCCTATAGAAATAAGGCCTTTCTCCAAGAGATGCTTAACAATAGGGAGGTCTTTAACGTTTTCGATTGAAGAAGATGATGATAAAAAGAAATACTCCCTTGCCTCGGGTCTGAACAGATTTTTATATCTATCTAACTCAAGACCCTTCTTTGCAAAAAGAGTAAGCTTTTCTTCTATATACTTATCTATAGGGAATCGCGTCTTCCCATAAGTAAAAAATGAAATACCTCCAGCCAATAACTTGAACAATGGATCAATAACTCGTTCCCTCAATAGGAAACCATCATAAGGATTAATCTCTTCCAAAACTGCTATGTCCCTTCTATAACTATCAAGATAAGCCTTTATTATATCTCTATCCAAGCCAGATAACACAACATCATATAAGTTAGAAAGACCAAACATCAATATCAAAGACTCAATTTTGAGTCCTGCTAGGATAGATTCTTCTATAGAACTACTATAATCACTAGTTAATAAAGTCCTTCTTTCTATTGCATCCCTTTCAAAATAGTTCTCTAGCCAATCTTTCTGATAGTTAATAAACTTTTCAATAACACTTTTGCGCCCACTACATTTGAATCCATTATAATTACCATAACTATAGCTTTTCTTATACGCTTTCTTGTCAAGACATGCTTTTAATCTTTCTATGATTTCCCGAGGGGATTTGTAAATATATTTTGCGCCTATTTCTAAAGTAACATCAAATATACCCGATGAATCGTAAAGATATATGGAATCCAGTTTATCCTTTATAATTATTCTGGCTATAATGTTGTTGTCTTTAAAATAGTCTCTCAAGAGAGTTGAAACTACGCGACTAACTCTCATAATGTATGCAACATCACTAGCTTCGCTATCTGTCTTACGGACACGCATATCCTTTATTAACAGCCTTCCTGGAAAACCTGTTGGCATCATCATAACCTTTCCAGTCTCATCCTTTAAGACCCTGAGTTTATTATCAAAGACAACTATATCTCTTTCAGATAAAACTGCATTCTTTAGAGATATTGAAGAATTAGACCGAGAATTTACCACTTCCTTAGAACTATGATATATATCAGGATTTTGTTTCTTAAATTTAAATAAAACTGATACCACCGAGGCTATTAGAGAAACTATTGATAAATACCCGAACAAAACAACTGACTCCCAATGGACATAAATATAGCCAGCCAGAACTGCCCCTACAGATTCAGCAAAAGCAAGCACGAGTTGTTGCGTACCGAAAGCTAGCCCCCTTTGCTTACCAGATACGACATCTCCAATCAAAGCCTTAATGTTGCCGTGGAACATAGCATAACTTATACCCTGCAGCCCCATAGCTATAAATATAGCCCATACAGAAGTTGAAAAAATATATATAGAGATAGCTACAGAAGAAATTGCCAAACCTAATGCAACCAATGCCTTTTTAGAATACAAATCAGCCAATACGCCCGCAGGATAACTTACAGCAAAATATGCTAAATTATAGAACATAAATAGAGCCATAACTGCAAGAGTTCTATAGTAGATTTCATAATCCAGTATGGAAAATATATGATATAAAAAGAAAATGAACGGCACATTAGAGATATATGTCATCACAGTAATACCCAATACTTTATACTTAAAATCGGCTGGTAACCTCCGTATTTCATTAAATCTGTCCCAATGATTTTCCTTAGTAACTTGCTTTCGTAGGTCGAAAGGAACATCGTCTGCTTTAATAAGGGGAACAAATGCCAGCAAGGATATTGGAATCGAGGCATAAATTACGTATGAAATACTACCTGTAAAATAAAAAATACAGATACCGAGAACAGACCCCAGAAGTGATCCCAATGTATCCAATGCCCTATGTATGGCAAATATTCTTCCGCTGTCATATATAGTTGCATAACTAGCTAGAAGCGCATCTCGAGAAGACTCTCTGATACCTTTCGCTCCTCTATCTATCATCCTTAATGGCATAATATCTACCCACCTTCCAGCAGAAACATAGAAAAATCTAGGAATGAGCGATAACATATAGCCTATATACAAAAATGGCTTACGCCTCATATAAAAATCAGATACCGCACCAGATAATAGTTTTAGAATTCCTTCTGCTATGCCTGCCCAGCCAAGGATGAGCCCCATAGCGAACGGGGAACCACCTTTTACAAACACAAGTATAGTAATAACAGATAGAACAAGACGATCAGCAACATCTGTGAAAAATGAGGTTAATCCTAACATTACGGCATTCTGCACCCCATTATGATTCCTAGAATTAGAAATAGATGCTCCCGAACGAATGTTTTTCAGATAATCAAAAATTTCCTGTTTTAAATTACGCACCAGACCATAGGGACCAGGACCTATCAAAAATTCGGCCTCTTTCCTCGATATTTTCTCCCCTCTAATCAGTTTATTATATATTAGCTTTTGTCTTTCTCTATCTGTCTCTTTAGGATAACTATACTGCGGGACAAAACCTCCGACCTTATTCAGATAAAATGCAAGGGTTCTTTGTAGGTATCCTAAATCCCTGAAGTACATATCCAGAGTCTCTACCTGACTGCGCCCTATAATGATAACCGGCCTTCTCCATTTAAGCAGATCGTGAACAAGCCTTTTCATATATCCATAGTGGTGTACATAAGGAATTCTTTCTCCTAGTTTTATATCATCCCCATAATAAAGTCTCATCTCATCATCTCTGTCGAAAGGAAAATCTATTCCACCATGGGCAAAATGTCTAAATTTATACAGTAAAGAAAATTTACCATCAAACCAGGGTTTACGCATAACGCCAAAACCAAAGTCCATATCGTATGTATCTAATCCATGAGAATAATAAACATACTCATAAAAAAGAACTCTCTCTATAGGATATAAATTACGGCTAATCCTGTATAATCCGTCAAGGATTTCTAAGTTATTTCTTCTGCCGTATCCTTTGACATAAACAGTAGCCTCGGTCAAAGCCTCAACCAGACCTTTTGAAAGAAGTGGTCTTGCCTTATCTAATCCATATTTAATCCAGTCTTCAGGGGAAGCATCGACGGCATATTTAGCAAATGATTTGCGAATACTATTGAGAAAATCCACAAACGTATCAAAGCTATTCCTATTATCATTAACGATAGCAGAAGAAATAAAATAGATGTCTACGGCCTTTTTACCAAGGACAGAGCTCATATTAGAAGCGAGATTATCATTTAAATAAATGGTAAAGTTATTTTCTTCATTAAGGCCAAATTTCCGATATAGTTTCTTACCTATAGGCGTAGGATTAAATACTCTAAAACTCTTCATGCCAGCCTGCTTGGCTATATTTAACGCCGTGGCGAATAATGCAGACCCGATACCTATGCAAGGCATATTAGACACGCTTATAGAAAGCTCATCTCCAAGATACATAAATGCTGTTTCACTGTTGTAATCTATAATAAACCTACAATAGTCTCCCCGCATCAACCTTTCCTGAATATCCTGGCCAAAAGGATCTAAATCATAAAGATACAAAGAAACAATCTCAGAATTTGACAGTTTCTTATCTCTAAAAACGAAGCTTCTAATGGTTAAAATATAATGCTTATAAGCAGGTGTTAATACAGACTCCAGCATCCCTTTGCTGTTCTTAAGCTGAAGTTTAACATTTAACAGCTTTTCCGGATAACTATACTTTAGATAAGTTAACAGATTATATGTTAGACAAACCTCTCCGATTGAGCTTGCAGAAAAATTCTGCAAAATACTCTTAAAAAGCATTAATTCTTTCTCGTTCTCTAATACAACTCCAAAACCACTAATACTAGTAGTCAAAGCCACATCAGCGTGTACTTTAAAGACATTCAAGTGAGAAAAAATAGAAGTTATTGCATCTAGAACAGGATGCAACGATTCTCCGCATATCAAATGTTCCATCTTCATTCCACTAAAAATAGCTACAAAGGGCAGAGAAAAGCTAAATATCCTCATAAAAAATCTGGCTACATCAAGGCCATACAAACCCAAATTAACAGAAAAGCCATTTATAGGAATTCTTGCATATTCCCTAACTACAGGCAACTCTTCAAAGGCTGTACCGGGATATAACACATTTACAATATCTAATCCACGTCTTTCTACTTGATTAAATAAAAGGGTCTCGAAAAGACTATCCGCCAGAACGTTGTTCTTTTCCAATAAGTAAATAGAAGAAGGATTGACTTGTCTTAATAAGAAAAGGGTATCTACGCCATTACCTATTCCAGCTATAAGGAAAGGTTTGTTTTCTATAAAATAACGAAAAGAGGAAAGCAAATATACATTAACCGCCGAAAATAATTGATATCTGAGTTCTGGAAGGATAAATTGATTATATTTAGAAAGCATTGGCACTACATTGACTTCTGCGTTGTAGATGCTTGGTGGGGGTAAATCGAATTTTGTAATTTCAAGCCAATCTTTATTTATAAACACTGTATCTGAAACGCTCCAAAAAGGATTAACACTACAAAATTGCTTGGAAATATTGTATTCAGTAGAAGAGACAATACTGTCATTGTATGTAATGATAAGTCTGCCGGTTTCTCTTTTCAAAGGATATAAATAATCGATTTCTTTCTGAATAGCAAATACATAGCTGGTAAACAAAGGAGCAAGATAAAGATGTTCCTTTAATGAGGAATTACTATAATAAGGATCATCCAATAAAAACTCGTTATAATCTTCACCATTAAATTCGTCAAAAGATATAATGTCATCGATAAATGCATTTAATTTAGCATATAGGATAGTTATAATACTCTGTCTCAGTTCCCATCTATAGTTTTCTACAATCTCATCAATCAGAACATCTATTCTATTAATCCATTTATTATGAAAAGCTAGGCCCATCTGTTCTAGAAAAGCTCTTGCTTTATACCTCAATGCCTGAACAACAATTCGTTTTATTCTTTTCCCTATAAAAGTTCTCTTTAAAACATCATACGCTATCATAAGTCCGTATAACTCTCTATCCTTTAGTTTAAAAACAAATCCTGGATTCTCTTTTACGCGATCAAGTATCTGTTTTGCATACAGAACACTAGATCTGTATAAAGGCAATATTTTATTCTTAAGGCAGAGCAGTTGTTCCTTCTCTGTGTCACTAAAAATATCTTCATATTCTTTTAACAACGCACAACATAACTTTTCTACTTCTTTTATTACCCTTTCTCTGCCAAAACCCGCAAAATTTTGCCATAGTTTATGTCCCAATCCGTATACAACTTTATTCGTCTCAGATATATGCAATCTATTTTTCATATCCTTAAACCGTCGCCATTTTGTCAATGCCTTTGAAGTTGTTTTATATAAAGAAATAAATCTGTAAAGAGCACTTAACTCAGGGAGTAATTTTCTTATATCCATATCTCGTCTTAACGGTAAGCGCACATTATCTTCTGGGAAATAAAGGGAACTTCTCTCTTTCCTCATTATCCTCTTCAAAATAAGATTTCCTTTGTAAAAAACCTGCCACTCATACAAATTCTTTTTAGAAGAGATAACTTTTATCTCTATTTCCCTATTCTCAATAGCATCGTAATAAGGCACACTACGATATAGGTAGATTATCATCCCAACCACATTTGCCCTAAGATAATCCCTATCCCTACTATATCTTGCAAATTTCAATATTCTTTCATACAGCATGATACCATATTCCTCTAACTGCTTTTCCGATATATTAACAGTATAAGTTAGTTTTCGCTTAGGGAATAAAGTTAAATGTTTACCTTTATACAAAATTGGTGCACCTGTATCTCTATTAAATAACCTACCCAAAACATCAAAACTATAATCGGCCAGAATAATTTCCTTACTATTCCTTTTTAACCATATATAAACCCTATGTTCTAGTGGCATAAAAGATATTCCAATAAGTCCAGTTGCTAAGGCATCTATAATAAATTTATATTTTGGTAAATCCCAGGTAAGTCCTAAAATATAAGCTCTCACATGGACTTTTCTAAGTTCGAAATGAGCAATTTGAGGCCTCAATAAATCTATAAAAACCATATCCAGCACAACTTTTCTTCTTTTTCTGGTATTCTCTTCAAAATAAAGAGACCTTCCTCCTCTAACCTTAACGACATTTATAAAATTCTCATCGTAATAAAATGTGCCATCTTTTATATACAGGGTCTTTAAAATCTTTTCCTGTCCATCTAAGTCATAGCCCAGATATAATGCACCTTTTCGATACCTCCCATCTCCTATATATTTAAGAAAAACTTTTTTACCACTCTGGACAAGCTCCTCCAATATCCCGTCCTTCATAAGCATAAAATCAATACAATTTAGATATATCGTGTAGACACCAGATATTTCTTTAAAATAAATCTTGAAATTCATTGTCTGCCAAGATAGAGGTAAACGTTGTACTAAATTCATCCTCACTTTATAACGGTCATATTCAACAAATGCCGTCTCCCCTGTATTGAGATTCAATAACAGCACACCTTCATCATTAAAACCTAGTAATATTTTCTTCTCCTCAGCTAATCTATACAAAGTAAATCTTTTATCTGAAGTCAAACAAACCGAAGGATTCGTTGTTTTAAACCTCACAAAGTGATCCGGACCAGATGGGAAAACCCATCGACTGATTCCAAGGGCATCGTCCCCAACGATATTCCAACCACCATCCCACTTATAAATATGCTGCCCATCCCTGACATCTAATACGGCTCCAGATTTTAAATTTACATTTATTCTCAAAAACAATTCTTCACGCTTATTCAATGGCCTGACAAGCCATAACTCTCCATTGCGAGTCAATAATTCACCCGATTCTAATTTATCTTCTTCAAGTACCAAACCGCCTGACCTCAAAGAGAAAAATCCTTCCTGTAATAAGAAAGACAAGTCCTTTGTTTTTTTTGCCTCAACAATAGCTGAAGAAGAGGTAAAATTAATCAAAATATACCTCAACAATTTACTTCTAGGACGAGGCCTTGCTCTAACTAATAATCTATATTCCGCCCACGGACCGCAATATCTCTTAATAGGCACATTCAACTGTCCTATTGTAGCATCCCAGACAAATATCTCACTTGAACCATCCCATGGCAGTGATAACACTATATTATGGGAGATTGGTCCGTTATCCGTAGAGACCATTAACCACTCCCTCCAGACATCATATATATGTCGTAACCTGTGATGATTTTTCAACACATCCTCTAATTCATCAGATACAAAATGACAAACTTGAGCTCCGGTAACAGATATCTTTTCCTCCAACAGATTAATAAGCATCTCTTCCGCCTTAGGACCTCTCCTAGACAAATATGAAGCAAAATTCATCTCTTCATCCGTCAACACCCCCCCTCTCCAGTATACATTTAAAATTGATGAAATTGCCGTCTGACCTTCTCTTAATTTTTCTATAAACCATTGCCTCCACTTATCTATTCCCCGCCTAAATGCGTATCCCATGATAATACCGATTTCATCCATAGATATACCATCAACTGGATAAAACAACTTTTCTCTAATAGTAGAAGCAGATCTAATATTGGATCCCAGCAAAGAAACAGCGAATTTACTTCTATAAGAGTCTGGATTACACATACACATAGATTTCACTATCTCTCTCTCTATACTTCCAAAAGACTTAAGAACAAGTTCCATGGCTACAGGAACAAATAAATCGTAAGTCGACACAACAGAATATATGGAATCATACAGCCCATCCACTAAAGCACGCATATCAACCACTGGTGTATAATTATAATGGATAATGGCCTTATTGAGCCTATTCAAAATGGCCTGCTTTGAATAATCAATTTCCTCAAACCATTTATAGGGGCGCGCTATATCGTAATACGAGGCAATAAAGTCCGCCAGTACCACCAGTTCCATTGTCCGCCGTAAACTTACCTTGAATTTCGAATTCATATTATTAAATTCCGGGGAATCGATAAAATTCTTGAGATTATGATGGTTACGTATTATAAGACTCGTAAAATTATCAAGTTCCACTCCATAGCGCTCCAGCACCTCTTGTGCCAAGAAAGGATGATTTTTCCTTACAAACTCAACCTTTTCTCTATTGTATACAGGCCAATTCACAGTCCTTATCATCTTTTTACTATGCGCCTTACCGATATCATGGAATAAAGCTGCTGTTCGTCCAATCTTTATCCACATCTCATTAAGATTTGTCCTGCCTGCAAATAAGTCAAATAACATCATCACATATATGCCGTGGAAATAAACGTGGGGGACATTTGATTCATAACATATATTTTTCACAAGAAATATATCTTTGTCATCGATGGTCTTATCAATGCGATCTACAATAGAAGAAGATACTCTCTCAACAATATTTCTTTCCACCAATTCTATTGCCTCACGTACAGAAATCTCATCTATATTTATCACCACTATATCGATACCAGGATACATATGTGGTCCAAAATCCACCTTACCCGTAAATCTATCTGTTTTTTCAAGGAGGTCTTTAGGAAATCCACTTTGATCGGCCCGTCTTTCAACTGAACCGAGAAACATATAATTATATACGTCGTTCCAATAGACTGGCTCTGTTGAAACAACAACTGTTCCCCGCCCTTTACGATTTTCATAATCAATAATTTCTCGCAATATACTTAACACAATAGATTTGACCTTCTTATATCCCATTACAGTATAAAACAAATCTCTATGTGTTATATCAGAGACCATCTTCATTTCATCTCGCAGAGCATCTTTAGAAACTTTATTCTTCAATGGCAAGATAGTATTATGTCCATCCACAAATATTGGTTCGCTGGAATAATCAATCCGTGGGATCAAAGAACGCATATACCCAGCAACTTTATCTTCATTTCCCCACTCAAAATCAACCCCAACCTCATTGAACATAATCCAAAATAATGATCTTGGGCCAACAAATCCAACATTGATGTAACGTACTCCTAATCTGCCAGACAAAGCTATTGCAACCTCTTTGTTATAACTCCCTCGCAATCCTGATAACACCATATTTATTCTTCGCAAAGCTGGGATTTTATATTTGCCCACAGGTGATTGATAACTTATATAAGGCAATCTCATCCTGAAATCAAAACCAGGCCCACGATTTAATAACAATACCACCTCTCCACCGACCGATTCTATACTTCGTTTCAAATCATATAATCCTCTACCTGTACCTAGCTCTTTATTAGCTGCGCAAGTAAGCCCCTCGATAAATATTGCTTCTTCTA
>WGAY01000078.1 GCA_015494585.1 Candidatus Omnitrophota bacterium
TGCGATGCTACCCTATTGCGTCAGACTACTGGCTGGTCTCCTGAGGTGGGATTTAGGGATGGACTTGCCTTGACCATAGAGTGGTTTAAAAGACACAGAAGCAGATACAAATCGGATATATACAATGTATGATGAGAAGTATCGATATCTTTTTCTATCGCACTATACATGTTATAATCCTGAATTATGAGTAGATTTTAGCTAAGATCAAGGATGAAGAATGGAGTACGGAGAATGAAGGAATTTTTTTTATTAAGAAAGGAAAACATATCAGAAATAAAAATCCTTCATACTCCATTCTTTCTCATCCAGTTTTGATTAAAATGCTGTAGTTTTGACTTTTGAGTTATATTTGGATTAACAAGGCGATGGAGGGTCCTATGATCCGAGATAAAGTATGGGAGGCCCAATGAAGGGGATTATATTGGCAGGCGGCTTTGGTACGAGGCTTTATCCGATAACCATCCCTGTGGTAAAGCAGCTTTTGCCTATATATGATAAGCCTATGATATATTATCCCTTATCCACGCTTATGCTGGCCGGAATAAGGGATATACTGATTATATCTACCCCTTCGGATATTGATAGATTCAGGAGTCTGTTTTCTGATGGCAGTAGATACGGACTGCGTATTGAGTATGCAGTACAGGATTATCCCAGGGGATTGGCTGATGCATTTATTGTGGGTAGGGACTTTATCGGGGAAGAAGATGTGGCCCTGGTTCTGGGCGATAACATATTCTATGGTCACGGCCTAACCGATCTCCTTGAGGATAGCCGCAGGTATGTGGAAGCTCAAAAAAATGCGGTTATCTTTGCCTATGCTGTAAAGAATCCGTCTGCCTATGGGGTTGTGGAGTTTGATGAAAACGGACGGGCTGTTTCTATAGTGGAGAAACCTCATTCTCCAAATTCAAATTGGGCAGTTGTTGGTCTTTATTTTTACCCTAATGATGTGGTAGAGGTTGTAAAGGGGATATCTCCTTCTGAAAGAGGTGAGCTTGAGATAAGTGCGGTGAACGATTTTTATCTTAGATCTGCACGATTGGATGTGAGGCTGTTAGGCAGGGGTTATGCCTGGCTGGATACAGGGACATTTGAGAACCTGCTTGAGGCAGGCAAATTCATCGAGATTATAGAGAAGAGGCAGGGTTGGAAGATAGCCTGTATAGAAGAGATAGCCTATAGAAATGGCTTTATATCCAAGGAGCAGCTATTGGAGCTTGCCAGACCTTTGATGAAGAGTTCCTATGGGAAGTATCTGGTATCTCTGATAGAGGAGGACTGATGCGTTATTTCGAGACAGAACTTAAAGGTGTATTTATATTCGAGCCAAATGTGTTCGAGGACGAGAGGGGATATTTTTTCGAGAGCTTCCGCAAGTCTATAGTGGCAGAGGCATTAGGTTATGATATTGATTTTGTTCAGGATAATGAGTCGAAGTCTTGTAGAGGGGTTTTGAGGGGCATTCACTATCAGCTGCCTCCCTTTGCCCAGAGCAAGCTCGTTCGCGTGGTTAAGGGAAAGATATGGGACGTAGCCGTTGACCTACGCAGGTCAAGTCCAAATTTTGGTAGGTGGATAGGAGTAATACTTGATGATGAGTCCAAGCGACAGATATTTATCCCAAGGGGATTTGGCCATGGTTTTGTGGTCTTAAGCGATGAGGCGATAGTTGCCTACAAGGTAGACAACTACTATTCCAGGGAACACGATAGGGGCATATTCTACGCGGATGAGGGCCTGAATATAGATTGGCCCTTGGAGAAGGCAGAGATTATCCTTTCGAATAAGGATGCTGGCTTGCCTCTTTTGAGGGATGCGGAGGTCTTTGAATGAAGACATTGCTTATCACGGGCGGTGCGGGTTTTATTGGCAGCAATTTTATAATCTATCTTATGGATAGATATGAGGACTACAGGATAGTAAACCTGGATTTGCTTACCTATGCCGCTGATCTAGATAATCTGAAGGGCATAGAAGGCAGGGACAATTATGTCTTTGTCCAGGGAGATATCTGCGATGCAGAGCTTGTGAGTCGCTTGTTCAGAGACTACGATGTATCGGCTGTAATACATTTCGCTGCGGAATCGCATGTCGATAATTCTATTGTCAATCCTGGTGTATTTATCCGGACCAATGTGCTGGGGACTTACGTCTTATTGGATGCTGCATATCGCTATTGGATGGATGGGCCTTTCAGGATCAAGAAGGGCTTTGAGAATGCGCGATTTCACCATATATCTACGGATGAGGTCTATGGAAGCCTAACGGATGATGGCTATTTTACAGAGGATTCACCGTATGCGCCGAATTCACCTTATAGTGCATCGAAGGCATCTAGTGATATGCTAGTGAGAAGTTATCACCACACATATGGTATGAATACTGTGATAACTAACTGTTCGAATAATTACGGCCCAAGGCAGCACAAGGAAAAGCTAATACCGACGATAATACGCTCTGCACTTGAGGACAGGCCGATCCCGATATATGGGCAGGGCCTGAATGTAAGGGATTGGCTTTATGTAGAGGACCACTGCAGGGCGATTGATGTGGTATTTCATAATGCGGATTCGGGTCAGACATACAATATTGGCGGGGAAAGTGAGAAGAGGAACATAGATGTTGCCAAGATTATCTGCCATATTCTCGATGAGATGAGGCCACGTTCTTCTGGTAGTTATGAGGAGCTGATTACATTTGTAGAAGACCGCCCTGGACACGATTGGCGCTATGCTATGGATATATCGAAGATAAAAAGGGATCTGGGGTGGGAGCCCCAGATAGCATTTGAGGATGGGATAAGGATGACAGTGGAATATTATTTGGAAAGATTTGGTTGAATGCAGGAGGTTTGAGAGAATGGACGTTAAGGGGTATCTAGCAGGCATCTCGAAGAGGGCAAGGCAGGCCTCTTATTCAGTGGCCAAGGCCAGTACTGAGGAGAAGAACAGACTGTTAAAGGAGATGGCGAAGGCATTGAGGGAAAAGAGCGATTATATTATTCAGGAGAACGAAAAGGACCTTCTCTATGCCAAAGAACATAATCTGTCTAAGGCAATGCAGGATAGGTTGCTGTTAAATAAGGCGCGTATAGAGGCGATGGCAGTATCCCTTGAGGAGATAGCGGCCCTGAAGGACCCGGTGGGGGAGGTTATCTCTGCCTGGCGGAATAAGGACGACCTGTGGATACATAAGGTCAGGGTACCGATAGGAGTGATTGGGATAATATATGAGTCCAGACCAAACGTTACCTCTGATTGTATTGGGCTGTGTATAAAGTCGGGAAATGCGGTTATATTGCGGGGCGGAAAGGAGGCAATAAATTCTAACCTTGCGATATTTAAGACATTGAAGGCTGTATTGGAGAATAGCTCTATTTCCAGCGATGTTATCTCTTTTGTAGAAACGACCGACCGCAGTGCGGTTGCAGAGATGCTCAGGCAGGTTGGTTTTATCGATCTGATAATCCCTAGAGGAGGTGAGGGACTAATTAGATTTGTGACTGAGAATTCCCTTGTGCCGGTTATCAAGCACTATAAAGGGGTATGCCATGAATTTGTGGATGCATCTGCTGATATTGATATGGCGGTTGATATATGCCTGAATGCCAAAGTGCAGCGTCCAGGGGTGTGTAATGCGATAGAAAAGATAATCGTGCACAGGGATATTGCCAGAGAATTTATCCCCAAGGTGGCAAAGGCCTTAAAGGATGCTGGGGTTGAGATCAGGGGTTGCCAGGAGACGGTCGGTATTGTAGATTGTGTCCTGGCCGAGGAGGACGATTGGTATGAGGAATATCTGGATTTAAAGATTGCAATAAAGGTGGTTGATTCGCTCCAGGATGCAATTGAGTGGATTAACCAGCACAGTTCTCACCATTCAGATGGTATTATTACCTCAGATTATGAATCGGCTATGCGCTTTACGCGGGAGGTAGATTCTGCGGCGGTCTATGTTAATGCCTCTACACGCTTTACTGATGGCGGTGTGTTTGGGCTTGGTGCAGAGATAGGGATAAGCACGGACAAGCTGCACGCTCGTGGACCTATGGGTGTAGAGGAATTGACGACATATAAGTATATTATATTTGGGGAGGGGCAGGTAAGGAAGTAGTTCCCTTTGGAGTTACTATGGGTCGACGGATAGGTATGCTTGGCGGGGCCTTTGACCCACCTCACATAGGCCACCTGATTCTGGCGGAGGCCGCATATAGGCAGTGCGCACTTGATGAGGTTGTCTTTGTGCCTTACCATTTAAGTGGAGATAAATATCCCTGCGCAAGTCCTGAAGACAGACTCGAGATGATGCGCCTTTCTGTAAAAGGGATTGATTATTTTTCCTGTAGTGATATGGAGATAAAGAGAGGAGGCAGGACTTATACTATAGATACGGTTAAGGAGGTCCTCGAAAGGGAACCTGATTGCCAGCTATTTTGGATAATAGGTTCTGATTCTGCTAGGGGCTTAACTTCTTGGAAAGAATGGGAAAACCTGATAAAATTGGTACAGTTTATTGTGGGGTATAGGGATGAACTTATCCCTGAACGGGATTATTTTATACCCGTCTCTATCCCTTATATAGGGATAAGCTCTTCTGAGGTGCGCAGGAGATTGAAGGAAGGTAGTTCGGTAAGGTTTATGATTCCTGAGGCAGTAAGGGAATATATTATCGAGAGGGGATTATATAGATGAGTATATTCAGACCCAAAAAGCGATTTAGCTTATTCCATAAAAAGGAAAAGAAAAGGGATGTTCCATCGGATCTCCTAACAAAGTGTCCTTCCTGCCATAAACTGATATTGAGCAGGCAGATAGAGGAAAACCTCTCGGTTTGTACGAACTGTGGGTTTCATATGCAGATATCTGCGCGAAGGCGTATAGAGATAACCGTGGATGAGGGAAGTTTTGATGAGATGTTTGCTGAGATTAAGACAACTGATCCACTCGAATTTAGCGGGCCTAAGACCTACAAGGATAAGCTAAAAGAGGCAAGGGAGCAGACTGGATTGGATGAGGCGATTATTACTGGGACTGCCAGTATAAATGGTCGACGGGTTGCCCTGGCGGTTACGGATTCCAGGTTTATTATGGGTTCGATGGGTTCGGTTTTGGGAGAAAGATTTACCAGATTGACAGAGTATGCAATGGAGAATTCTTTGCCATTGATATCTATATCTGCCTCAGGGGGTGGTGCGAGGATGTATGAGGGGATGTTTTCCCTGATGCAGATGGCCAAGACCTCCGCGGCAGTGGGTAGGTATCAAAAGAATGGGGGGATATATATATCCGTATTGACCAATCCGACAATGGCGGGTATCCTGGCAAGTTTTGCTTCACTTGGGGATTTGCTCATAGCAGAACCTGGGGCATTGATAGGTTTTGCTGGCCCCAGGGTTATCAAGCGCACGATAAACCAGGACCTTCCCGAGGGGTTTCAGCGCTCCGAGTTCTTGCAGAAACATGGATTAATTGATATGATTGTAGAACGCAAAAATATGAGAGATACATTGATAAGACTTCTGGAAACCTTCTGGTATTACAAAGATAGAAATTAGTGGAGGTAATATGGCAGAGGTAATTCTAAAGCAGGTTGTAAAGAGGTATGACAGGGGTGTTACGGCAGTAAAGGGGATAGACCTTGAGATAAAAGACGGAGAGTTTGTAGTATTGGTTGGCCCTTCGGGTTGTGGTAAGTCAACCACTCTGAGGTTGATAGCTGGCCTGGAGACTGTGACCAGCGGAGAGATATACATAGGCGATAGGCTGGTCAATGATGTTCCGCCGAAGAACAGAAATATAGCTATGGTATTTCAGAACTATGCCCTTTATCCCCATATGACTGTATTTGAGAATATGGCATTTGGCCTGAAGTTGAGGCGTTATCCTAAAGAAGAGATAAGGTCTCGGGTAGAGGAGGCGGCAGAGATTTTGGGTATAAAGCACCTATTGTCGAGGAAACCAAAAGAGCTTTCTGGTGGAGAGCGCCAGAGGGTGGCAGTTGGCCGAGCAATAGTGCGTAAACCTTTGGTGTTTTTGTTTGATGAGCCGCTGAGTAATCTGGATGCAAAATTGAGAGTAACAATGCGTACAGAGATAAAGAGATTGCATTCGAGATTAAAGACAACGATGATATACGTTACACACGACCAGGTTGAGGCAATGACAATGGGCGACAGGGTCTGTATACTTCGTTCAGGTGAGATACAACAGTTTGACGATCCTGTAAGCGTGTATGAACGGCCTGCTAATAAATTCGTTGCCGGATTTATCGGTACACCGCCTATGAACTTTTTCGAGGGTAAGATAGTGAGAAAACAGGATAAATACTACTTTCAGGGTGATGATCTGGATTTAAAGATAACAGAGGCTATGTATCCAGTGATAAAGTCCTATGCGGATAAAGAGATTATTATGGGTATTCGTGCCGAGGACATACACGATATAGGCTATGTTACCTTTGCCAAACAGACAGGAAATAGGGCAAAGGTGATATGTGATGTGATTGAACCGATGGGCTCTGATTCCTTTGTCTATTTCAGGAGCGGAGAAAAGACCTTTGTGGCAAGGATGAGACCGAATCTGGCGCCGAGTGTTGAATCGGAGGTCGAGGTCATTTTTGATATGGCAAAGGTCCATTTCTTCGACAAAGACACAGAGAAGACCATTGTTTAGAAAAAATCTTTTTACAATTGTTGCTATTCTTGCTTATGTTATCCTTCCTCTGTGGTACGCTATCAGTTACTGCCCTTATAATATATTTTTTGTCTTCTTATCCTATATTATCGTACTTTCAATAATCGTATTCCTCTACCGCAGAATAACCAATACGGTCTGCTATTGGGAGATTAAAAAGAGTGATCTATACGAGAAAATCAATCTCCTGCAGGCAGAGGTGGAACAGGCCTCGCGTATGGAAAATATACTCCAGAGGAAAAAGAGTCGTTATCTCGCTCTGGAGTCTATGATGCAGAAACTTAGTTATAATCTTTCACTTGAGGCGGTTTCCCATTACATAGTACAGAAATGTATGGACATGATACCTAAAGCGGATATTGCTGTACTTTACATAGTAGATGAGGATAAACAGCGGCTTAATCTGGTGGAAAGTGTTGGAGAGGACCCAGAATTCTACAAATTGCCAAAGAATGGAGATATATTCGACAAGTGGGTGATGAAGCATGCTTGCCCTTTATTGGTGGAGGATACATCTCAGGACTACAGGTTTGACCTGGATAGCCTTGGCAAGGCCATACCAATTGGCTCGTTAATAAGTGTTCCTCTTATGCTGGAAGAGAAGGTAATAGGTATCTTGCGCATAGATTCATTTGATAAGTATACCTTTTATTCGGAAGACCTCTCTTTCCTGCAGACCATAGGAGACTTGGCCGCAGTTGCAATAGGAAACACTATCCTCTATAAGCGTATGGAGGATCTGGCATTGCATGATGGCCTGACAAATCTCTATATGCGGCGTTACATATTAGAGCGCCTTGAAAGTATTATCCTTTATCATAAGAAAAATGTTTTCTCGCTTTTGATGATAGATATAGATGATTTCAAGAAATACAACGATACCTATGGTCATACGGCAGGCGATATTGTTATAAAGAATGTCGCGCGTGTTTTACTTAAACATACGAGAATACATAAAGATATAGTTGCACGTTACGGTGGAGAGGAGTTTTTGGTATATCTAGAGGAGAGGAATCTTCAAGCTGCTGTTGAGATAGCAGAGAAGATACGTCAGGATATAGAATCGAAACAGGTTGTCCTCAGAAGGATACCTACCAGTGTTACGGTGTCCATAGGGGTGGCCTCTTATCCTAAGGACGGCAAGGATAAGATTACCCTGATTAAGAAGGCGGATGAAAGGTTGTACGTGGCCAAGTCAACAGGGAAGAATAGGGTATGTTTTGCCTGACGCTTATTTTATCCATAATATTTGGTGTGGGTGGATGGATTATTATCTACCTATTAGCCAAAAATAAAAAGATATCTGCGGATATGGAGTTTAAGATACAGGAGCTGGAGAAGACCCGTCAGAGGATGTACTATGACCTTGAGGCGCAGAGGAGAAAGAATAGGGAATTCGAAAAGGATGCCGAGAAAGAAGTCAAACTCTACGAGATAATAAAGAGCCTCACCAAGACGTTAGATGAGATAGAGATGTTTAAGATATTTAAGGAAAAATTAAAGGAGTACATCAATGTCGAGGACTGTATGTTCATAGACAGCACGGAATTATCTCTGACCCATAGTATGGAATATTATCTCTTTCCCATACGAGTTGAGAACGATATACGTGGTTATCTTGCGGTCAAGGGTTGTAAGGACGAGGACTTGGATGTTTTCCACATCCTTGCGAATCAGTTTGCACTTGGAATGCGTAGGATAAAGTTATATAAGGCCATTGAAGAGATGGCTATTACCGATGAGCTTACTGGGACATTTTTACGCAGGTATGTTCTGGATCGCTTTTTTGAGAGCTTATTGCGGGCCAATAAATTTGGTTCGCCGTTAAGCTTTCTAATGATAGATGTAGACGATTTTAAGAAGATAAACGACTCCTATGGGCACCTTGTGGGCGATGCGGTCCTGAAGGAGGTGGCCAGTCGTATTATGTCAACGGCACGTGAGATAGATCTTGTGGGCCGTTATGGCGGGGAGGAGTTTTGCGTAATTCTGCTGGATACTGATAAAAACGGTGCCAGGATGGCTGCTGAACGTATTTGTAGTGTGGTATCTGAACGCCCGATAACAGCCTATAATGAAAGCCTTTCTGTAACAGTGAGCGTGGGTGTTGCCTCTTTCCCTGAAGACGGAAAGGACCCCTATACTATAATTGAAGTGGCTGACAAGGCCCTATATGAGGCCAAAAAGACAGGGAAAAATAGGTTTGTGAGTATGGATTAATATAAGGCAGAACTTTCTGAATGCTTGCTGAAATCATAAGGCACTCATTGAAGGAATCTCCGGGCGTTGTGTCGGTCGTGGCCTCGGCTGGCTCGGGTAAGACGTTTACGTTGACCAGTCTTTACATTGCCTTACTTTTAAAAGGCATCCCTATTGACTCTATCCTTGCGATTACCTTTACCAATAAGGCAGTAGAGGAGATGCGCCTGCGTGTGATTTCGAGGTTGATGGCAATTTATTTTGAAGGTAAGGAAGTTGATTTTTTCAGCAGTGTCCTAGGGGAGAGCGAGGAGAAGATACGTTTTCTTGCAGGGGTGATACTTGAGAAGATGCTGTTTAATCTGTCTATGATGTCCATTCAGACTATCGATAGTTTCCTGAATAGGCTGAGGATGGCATTTAGCCTCGAACTGGGGATAAGCCCTTATGCACAGATACGAAACTCTATCTACCCTGATATGGAGATGATACTAGGTGCATTGCTTCTAGAGGCGCAGGAAAATGAGGGAATTCGCTCGAATCTTATGAGGTTTATTCATAGGTTTGCAGCAGGGCTTTCGGTCTATCGTTCTTGGGACCCTGTAGAATATGCCAGGGATGTCTTTCTTTCTTTCCTCTATCAGGAATCGTATAGCGGGTTGCAAATAGGACGGATGGACTGCCGGCCATTAAAGGCCTTAAGAGAGGAGGTTATTCAGAAGAGAGATAGGTTCCTGGATTTTGTAAGGAGGAGTTCTCTCAGTCTAAAGACTACCGTTTACAAGGCCCTGGAGGGCATTTCTATAGACGCTCTTCAGTCGCTTACTGGTATAAGTTCTTCCTATTTCCGGAAGCTGGATATAGAAGATTATCTTGATATCTATAAAAAGGAATCCCGTACGGCTAAGCTTAAGGAAGTTAGTGATGGCTATGGCCTATGGAGAAAATTTCTGGAGTCGTTATACGAATTTTGTGAGAGTGTCTCTGTTTCTATTCCTATGCCTTTTGTAGAGGTCTATGCGGCGTTTAAGAGCATATTGGAGTCCTATCAGAGGGAAAACGATGTGACCTATCTCAATCTCCTGCAGATACATATCTCTCGACTCGACCCTATGGTGGTAGCGGAAAAGAGTTGTATGAGGGTTTCACGTTATAAGTATTTCTTGATAGACGAGTTTCAGGATACGAGTCTCTCCCAATGGACTGCCCTACGTCCTTTACTCGAGGAGTTATTGAGTCAAGGGGGGCTGTTGTTCTGTGTCGGGGATCCAAAGCAGACTATATATCGCTGGAGAGGTAGTCGTCCAGATATGTTTCAGTTGTTGAAAGGGGCCTTTAACGCCGAGTTTAGGGAGTTTGTACTAGATACGAACTGGCGTAGTAGCAGACAGCTGGTAGAATTTAATAACCGCATATTTTCTGTGGGACAGGAGATAGGGGCCAGGTTTGATAACGGCCATCTGGATGGAATATATCTTGGTTATCTATCTGACTGCTTTTCCCCAGATAAGGTGTGTCAGCAGAGTGTGATAGATATATCTGGTGGGGTCGAGTTAGTCTATTGGGATGATTTGCAGGATATTCAGGACTATGTGGATGCGATATTTTCTATTGTACAGAATAAGCTGGGATGTTCGGATGTGTGTATACTAGTTCGGACAAATTCCCAAGCAAGGGATTTATTGCTTGGCCTGTCTCAAAAGGGAGTGCCTGTGATATCCGATGAATCGGTTGCATTGACTTCTAATCCTATTATAAGGTCGATAATATGCCTATTAAAGTGGATAAGATTTCCGGAGAATAATACTTATCTATATATGTTTCTTATGAGTGATTTATGGAAGCGGGTGTCAGGGAGAGCTAATGGATTTTGGGAGAAGGAGATAAGGATTAGAGAATCAGATTCCCTGGCAAGTATGGTTATGTCTTATGTCTCTATTCGTCCATCTTCTAGCCTTTATCTCTATGTGAAGACCTTGATGGATAGGTTGGATGTTTTTACTATCTATCCGGAACATCGTTTATATCTAAATGGATTTTTGGATATGATATGGAGATGGGAGATGGAAAATAATTCTTTGTTGTCGGAATTCCTTGATTATTGGGATAAACAAGATACATCCTATACAGATGCTGAGCGGCTTGCAATGCCAATGCTTAAAGATACGGTTAAAATAATGACCATACATAGCTCAAAGGGACTGGAATTTGATACAGTGATATTGCCGTTTTTAGCGATAGATTTCATAAAGCGAAAAAGCGGCAGGTTTGATGCCCAGCTCCACTGGGTAGAAGGCGATGCCCTTTATCCGCACTATGTAAATAAAAAGATGTTGTTTCCAATGACAAAACTGGAACGACTTTATAACCAGGAGAATACCCTTATCCTATGGGATAATATGAATCTTCTTTATGTAGCAATGACGCGTGCCAAACGACGACTTATATTACTTCTGCCTGGACAGCTAAATCCTGGGAATAGAATAAAACTGTGGGCGGAGTTTGTAACCCGCGATGCAAGGTCTGAATTGGAGTCGTAATAGGTTTTGGTGGTTTAAAATTCGCCGATGTTGGGGTATAATATTAAATCTAATTGAGGGGGGAGGGCATCCAGGAAGGAGGCCGTAGTATGTTTAGGGGTGTCTGGATTTTTCTATTATTTATACTGGCTGTATCAGGGTGGGGATTCTGGTTCTATTCCCAGACTGTCGAAAGGCAGGATATTTTCGATGTAGAATCAGTACAGGCCGATTATTCATCAGAGACTACTAGTGAGTCTAAGGCCGATGAATCTGTGGCCCAGGACTTTGTGGCCCTGGATTCTCCTGTTGCTAAGGAGGCTCAGGAACATCCGGATGTAGATGCCAGGATTGTGGAACTAGAGGCGCAGAAGAAGCAGCTAGAAGAGGATTATCAGAAACTGGCGTCTCGTGTCTCTGCTATCGAGGCAGATTATAAATCTATACAGAAGGAGAATGAAGAGCTCAAAAAGAAGTTGGATCTAAAGGATGAAAGGTTAAATACCCTTAATTCTGCGGTTACTCAATTAAAACGCAAAAATACGCAGTTGACGATGCAGGTCCAGCGCCTTACTGGAGAGATAAAGGCCTTGCGTTTGGAAAATAAGGTGTTGAAGACCAGGATACAACAACTCAGGGATATTCTCAATTCTTGGCCAAAACTGAAACAGGCCATCCGCGATCTGAAGATCAGGATGAGACTTGAGAGGAAGCGAAGGAGAGAGGAGGCCAGGAGGAGGGCGCTGGCTACTGGAAACCGTGGTTATGTGGTGCGCAATGGGAGGCCGACGATTGGTGCAAATAAGGCTCAGGGTGGTAATGTGATAGAGAAATTAAAAACGAGGACAAAGCAACCTTTAAAACAAAATAGTAGCAATCCCTCGACCAATGAAAATGTCTCGGTTGAGGTCTTGCCTGTACTTGAATGATGTCGGATTTTATTTCGAGTTTCTTGAACAATAAGGTCTTCTGGATAGGCTTTACTGGCTGGGCAATCGGTCAGGGGTTAAAGGTAGTTATTGGGGTTATAAGGGAGCATAGGTTTGACTTCCGTTGGTTTGTTGGCACTGGTGGAATGCCGAGCGCCCATTCCTCAGGGGTATCTGCCTTTGCCACTGCGGTTGGACTCAAGCACGGATGGGATTCTACCTTTTTTGCTATCGCATTTGTTATTGCCTTCCTTACGATGTTTGATGCCCAGGGAGTGCGCAGGGCAGCGGGTCGTCAGGCGGCAGTCCTGAATAAGATAGTAGATGAGCTTTATTTGCACGGTAAGGTCTCTGAAGGTAGATTGTGGGAGCTACTGGGACATACCAGGTTTGAGGTCTTTGTTGGCTTCTTGATTGGTGTGACTTCGGCGCTATTTTTGGCTCCTAGATGGGGCTTGTGAGAAAAGGGGTTTGTTATGAATAATAGACGCTATATCATTGTTGTGGGAATTATATTGGCAATAGTGGGCCTTGTTTTTGTGATGAGATCCGGTGGGCATAAAGCGAATAGTTCCTCTCCTGCGCCTGCCTCTGCAGCGAAAGTTGATATAGAGGCCCGGCTTGCTAGCATACAGGAGAAGATGGCAAGTGGGGATTATCTTGCCGCCAGGGATATGTGTAAGGACTTGTTAGATCAGGTTAGCTCTCAGGAGGATATAGAGGTTATAGAGGACCTCCTCCAGCAGATTAATTTCAAGATAGTCACCAATCCTGTTCCTGTTGAGGGCAAGACAGTTGAATACGAGGTTAAGCCAGGTGATACACTTTATGGAATTGCCAAAAAGTTTCATACAACCATTGATTTTATAAAGCTCAGGAATCACCTTACCAGCGACCTAATAAAACCCGGGCAGAGGCTTTCTATTTATACCGGCAAGTTTTATATAGTGGTTGATAAGTCGCAAAATATGTTGATGTTGTATGCGGATGGTGACTTGATAAAGACATATAAGGTTTCTACGGGCAAGGATAATCTTACGCCAGTAGGTGAATTTAAGATTGTTACGAAGTTAAAGAATCCTACATTCTTTTCCAATGGAAAGGCAATCCCGCCTGGGGACCCAAATAATATATTGGGGACTCGTTGGCTGGGATTTGATTATGGCAATGGTTCCTATGGGATACACGGTACGACTTCGCCGGATACGATTGGTAGCTATGAAACCAATGGCTGTGTTAGAATGAAGAATGAAGAAGTAGAAGAGCTATATGCTTTAGTTCCGGTTGGGACAAAGGTAAAGGTGGTTGAGTGATATGAAACAGGTACTGGATATAGAACGACCAATCGTTGAGCTTGAGAATAAGATTGAGGAGTTACGTAATTTTAAGGGCGATTCCGATGTTGACCTCTCAGAAGAGATAAGGCAGATGGAGAGGAGGCTAGAAGAGCTAAAACGAAAGGTGTATTCCAACCTTACTGCCTGGCAGAGGGTGCAGCTGGCAAGGCATCCTCAGAGGCCTTATACGCTGGATTATGTCGATAGAATAATGGACGGTTTTGTGGAATTGCACGGAGATAGGATGTTCGCTGACGATAGGGCAATTATAGGGGGCATTGCCTCATTCAGAGGCCAGCCTGTTATGGTTATAGGCCATCAAAAGGGCAGGAATCTGAAAGAGAATATCTATAGAAACTTTGGTTGTGCCCATCCCGAAGGGTATAGAAAGGCGATGAGACTTATGCGCTTGGCAGAGAAGGCCAGGATGCCAATAGTTATTTTTGTAGATACACCAGGGGCCTATCCTGGTATTGGTGCAGAAGAGAGGGGACAGGCACATGCTATTGCTGAGAATATTAGGGATATGTTTGAGATAAATACCCCTATACTGGTATATGTCATTGGAGAAGGCGGTAGTGGAGGAGCACTTGGTATTGGAGTGGGAGATAAGGTCTGCGTTATGGAGAATGCCTATTATTCAGTGATATCTCCAGAAGGATGTGCTGCTATACTCTGGAAGACCGGCGAAGGGGTTGAGGCGGCGGCCAATGCCCTAAAATTGACTGCCCAGGACTTATTAGGATTTGGTATAATCGATGAGGTTATTCCAGAGCCGCTGGGCGGTGCCCATAGATATCCAGATAAGGCCGCTTCTATCTTGGCCGACGCTATTGCTAGCCATCTGGCTGAGTTAAGTAGACTTTCCATGGATCAGCTCCTTGTAAGGCGATACGAGAAGTTTAGGGGAATTGGGGCCTATATGGTTCAGGAGAAAGCATCATCTGAGGCACAATAATTATGGAAGAAAGGGAATTAAAGGTAGTCTTATTGTCTCATACGCCCAGGCCCCTGGATGTGATATATGCAGCCTGTAGGCAGTGTTATTCTCATCACAGTGCCATAGATATACTCGATGCCGATGTTTCTTTGGAAAAGAAAGAGACGCTGGTCAAGAAAGTGATTGATTCTGGGCATGAAAGTCCTCTGGAACACGTAAGCTTTACCTTCGCTGTTGAGGGTATATCTCGTGCCTGTTCGCATCAGCTGGTGAGGCATAGATTAGCCTCATATTCACAGCAGAGTCAGAGGTATGTTGAACTGGACAATCTCCCTTTTGTTATGCCTCCTTCCATAAAGGCTAACGAGAAGGCTAGAAAGCGCTTTTTAAAGATAATCTCTGAGTTGGAGGCCTCTTATAAGGATTTGATAGACCTGCTTTCTTCCCAAAATTCGCAAGAGGACTCCCGGAAATATCTTGAGGATGCGCGTTATATACTGCCCAATGCCTGTGAGACGCGCATTGTAATTACAATGAATGCAAGGGAGTTGCTACACTTTTTTGGAGTGCGTTGCTGTACAAGGGCGCAGTGGGAGATCCGCAGGCTATCAGAGGAGATGCTTTCTCTTGTGAGGAGCGTGCTTCCGATTATATTTGACAGAGCTGGAGCGAAATGTGAACGATTAGGATATTGTCCTGAAGGCAGCTTTAGTTGCGGACGTTATCCATTGAAAGAGGAGGTGCTCAGAAGGAATGTCTAGCAAATCCAGCAAAGGGCCTTCAATGTTTAAGGCCGTTATCCTTTCGCTTATCTTTCCAGGACTTGGGCAGTTGTACCTTCGTCTATGGACTAAAGCGGCAGTATTTATCAGTTTAAGTGTGCTTTCTCTCTGGGAGTTGGGAAAGATTATGAAGGTATTTGAGGAGCTTTATATGGAGCTCTATCCGACATTGCTTGGTGCAATAAATAGCGGTGGGTATATGATGGATGTGAACAGCGAACTAGCTAGTATAGCTGCTGGGAAGATGGATGTCTTTGCCCAGGTAAAATATTCTGTTTTCTGGTTATTGTTTTTTACAATAGTATTTATATGGGCCCTGGTCGATGTCAGAATTTCAGTAAAGCGTATACGTTTCTCTTCCAAAGACAATGAGACGCTGGTAGGTTCTACTGAAGGCTGAGATGTTATGGCCAAAGCTGGTTTTGTATCTATCATCGGCAGGAGTAACGTTGGCAAGTCCACTCTTGTAAACAATATTATCAATCACAAGGTATCTATAATATCTCCTGTTCCACAGACCACTAGGCATCAGGTCAGAGGTGTATATACTGACGATAGGGGGCAAATAGTCTTTCTAGATACACCGGGGATTAATCTGGTGAAGTTTCCTCTGGCCAGGCGTTTTAATACCGTTGCCTTTAATGCCCTTTCCAATGCCGATGCCGTATTATATGTAGTCGATATCCAGGATAGGATTGGCAGAGAGGAGACGACTGTTATAGAGACATTGAGGGAGATAGATAAACCGGTTGTCGTTGCCCTGAACAAGAAGGACCAGGGCAAGGGCTTTGTAAATGACTACATAGATAAGATAGATGGTATAGCGCGTTACTTTATCCCTGTCTCGGCGATAAGATCAGAGGGACTTGATGCCCTGATTAATGCCATCTTTGAGGTATTGCCAGATGCGGATAACCTCTATTATCCCCCACATATGAAGACTGATTTCCCCTTGCGTTTGTTTATCTCTGAAATAATTCGAGAGAAGTTCTTGAATGTCCTAAAAGATGAATTGCCTTATTATTTTGCGGTAATTGTGGAAGAGATAGAAGAGAAAAGGGACGATTTAATCGTTATTAAGGCTCAGATTATTACAAAGGAAAAGAGGCATAAGGCCATAATCATAGGGAAGGAAGGCAGGTTGATTAAGGAGGCAGGGACAAAAGCTAGAAAGGAATTAAAGGTATTGCTTGGCAAAAAGGTACACCTTGACCTGTGGGTAAAGGTAGATGAAAATTGGACTAATGATCCGGATATGCTGAGGGAGTTGGGTTATGCTGTGTAGGTATTTTGGTGACTGTGGGGGGTGCAAACTCCAGGATATCCCTTATGCCCAGCAGATAGAGATAAAGAGGGAGTTTATCTTAAAACAGGCAGAAAAGCATAATGTAGTTCTGCCTGATTTTAAGGTTACCCCATCGCCAAGGGAGTTTTTCTATCGAAACAAGATAGAGTTGACCTTTTCTAATGGTGGTGATGGGAAGGTTAATCTTGGATTCCATCGCTACAAAAAGAATAGAGAGATCATAGATATAGATGAGTGCCTCATATTTTCAGAAAGGCTTCCATTACTTTTGTCCAGGATTAAGGATTACGTGCATTTCCTGTCCCTACCTGCCTATGATAAGTTTTCTCATAAAGGGTTCTGGAGGCACCTTTTGATCAGGCGTAACAAAGAGGATATCTTTACTGTGGCGATGGCCACATCTTCTCAATTTAATACAGATAAACGAGCATTGATTGATGCCCTGGCAGACCTTGATTTTGTGAAAAACATCTATTGGATAGTTAATGACAGATTGGGTGACGCGATTGCCTTTGAGGATGTTGAGTTGTTAAAAGGGGATGGCCTTTTATATGAAAGAGTCTGTTCTACTGACTTTATTATAGGCCTAAAGGGATTCTTTCAGGTAAATCCCTGGGCAGTTGAGTCGCTGTATTGTCTTGTTCTAGAGTTGGCAAGGCGGTATACCTCTGGGAAGGTCCTTGACCTATACGCCGGATCAGGGGGAATTGGCCTTGTACTGGCAAAGAATGGATTTGATGTATTGGGTATAGAGCTCGACGATGGTGCTGTCAGTGAGGCGCGCCAGAATATGCTGAATAATGGGATTAAAAACTATTCTATGTTGAAAGGGAATGTCAGGGCCCTTCTAGGCAAGAATCCTGATTGGGTAGGTAAATTTGATACAGTTATATTAGACCCCCCTAGGTCTGGTATGCCGGATAAGGTGCGCAGGAGGGTATTGCGTCTGGCCCCATCGAATCTTGTCTATATATCCTGCAACCCAGTTACATTTATGGCGGATATCGTTGACTTCTTGGAGGCATATCGTATAGAGGATTTCTTTGCAATTGATATGTTTCCCCATACACCGCACATAGAATTAGTTGCATTTATGAAAAGAAAGCAATAACCCCTATCCTTATATATGGCCGAATCATAAGGGGATAAAGGATTGTTTTAAAAGATAATCAAGGTTTTTGTATTAAAAAGATTATGCCAATGGTTAATAATAGCAATATATCTGGAGTGCTTTCCAGTTTAATAGAAAGGATTCTCTCTTTTAAAGATGGACAACATCCTATTACTGCAGCCCAGTTAACGGAATTAGGTCCTAGTGACAGTGAACTGTCTATTGAATTATTTAGTTTCTTGTATGAGAAGGTGTTTGAATTATTGGGAAATGAGAAGGTCTTGCAGGGATTAGATGCTGAGAGCTTGTATTCTTTTTTGGAAAAGGGATCTGTATCGGAGTTTGTTTTAGATAAGACTGCACTGTCAAAGGGGTTTTGGTTTCTTCCCAGGACGGAGAGAAAAGAAGATTTATTGAGATTGCTTTATTCTCTTCTATCCAGGGATAGTTCAAACGATGGCGGCAAGGCAGGGCTTACATCTAATCATCGACGGCTATTGCTTGGTTTTATGGAGATGGTGCTTGCGTTGAGGATGTATGCCACTAGCTTAGCTAAAGATGGAATCCTTTTTTCCCTTATCCCATTTGTTCTGGATGGCAGACCATTTTTGGTTAGTATGAGGTTTTATGGTAAGAGGACGCGTTTTTACAGGGAGAAAAAGCAGCAAAGGTTTGTATGCGAATTTTCTACCAATGTCTTTGGGGTGGTAATGCTTGTGCTTGACAAGGATGAGGTGAGAGATTTTATTTGGATTGATTTATATGCCCAGAGGAATTTGGGTTTATTAAAGGAGGACAGAGAAGAAATAGATGCGCTTAGGAAGGATATAAATGCTGTGATACGCATGAGACCTTTGAACTTCAAAGATGATGGTGGTACTATGATTTTAAATAGGAAGGCTTAATGGGATATGACAGAGAAAAGGCCGTCCATTAAACGAGCAGTTGCACTTGGGTATAGTAAATACGATGTTAATGCCCCAAAGGTCCTCGCGAAGGGACAAGGGCTTACGGCTGAAAAGATCCTTGAGATAGCAGAGGAATTTGGCGTTGCGGTCTATGAAGATGGGACACTACTTTCTATGTTTTATGCCTTAGATATTGGAGAGGAGATACCTGAAAGCCTATATATTGCCGCGGCAAAGGTCCTGGCATTTGTATATAGGCAGGATAAAAGTGCCAGTGAGAAAAAAGCCTTTTGAGTTCCCTAAAGTCAACGGAATCTTTTTGTAGATATATCTTCTTACTATTTTTTATTGATGCTAGGATAGTATGATATAATGAGTTTACTAAAACTTAAACCTACATTTCCTAAAAGGTAAAAGAATAAAGGAGGCAAAAGGATATAAGATTTGGTCCTTTCTGTCCTTTTATTTCGTCTCTGAGAAGGATTTGATTATTAAAAAAGGAGGGTTCTTATGAAGGTTATCAAGTATGCAATGATTTTTTGCCTTTTATTTTCTTTGAATTCGGATCTCTTTGCCTGGAAGATGCCCAGTATAGGACTGAAAGCCAAAGACTCAAAGGAGTCCCAAGAACTTAATTCATCTATTACTGATGAAGAATATAAAGAGATAATGTCTAAGATAAGATTGACCAGGGATGTAATAGATAGATTTTTGGAGGTATATCCACGCTATAAGTCTATTGTCGAGAAGTGTGCTCCGGATGAGGATGTCAATTCACCGGCTGCCGCCCAGAAGTGTGCAAAGAAGTTGCTGTCGCTTTTGAAGAAATATAATTTTTCTGTGGAGGAATTTGGCGGGGTGATTACTCGTCTGGCCTATGCATATGCCCAGGCTCAGATGTCGCAAGATAATCCTATAATGGGTGCGATGTCAGGGATGTTTAATAGCGGTTTGACTTCTGCTGGCCAGAAACCAGTTGCCAAAGATGAGCTGCGACTTGTTAAGGAATATATGGATCGGCTTGAAAATATATTCGGGAGAGAGTGATGCAGGTTGATGGGAAATCCTACCATACAATCTGGTCTGATGAAGAGAAAAAGGTGTTTATTATAGATCAGAGGTGGTTGCCGCATAGATTTGTTGTGGAGGAGATAGATTCCTGCACAAAAATGGCCGAGGCTATCAGGGATATGCATCTAAGGGGTGCTATTGTTATTGGGGTTGCAGCTGCTTATGGGGTATATCTTGCAGCAAGGGATTCTAAAGGGGACTTGGATAGGTTCAATCGGTTGTTAGATGCCCTGAGGGAGACTCGTCCCACGGCTGTAAATCTCATCTGGGGAATAGATATGGTCCTGGGGCGTATATCTGGTGTGCGTGATTGGGAGGCAGTTGTAGAGATAGCGTTCAATGCGGCGAGAGAGGTGGAAAGGGGGGAATTGCTGCGTTGTAAAATGATAGGTGAGCATGGCGTTGGTTTGATAGAGGAATTGTTTGAGAGGAAAGGCGATGTGGTCAATATCCTTACCCATTGCAATGCTGGATGGCTCGCCTGTGTGGATTACGGAACTGCGACCGCTCCTATATACGAAGCCCACAAGAGGGGTATACCTGTGCATGTGTGGGTGGATGAGACCCGGCCCCGGAATCAGGGTGCACGCCTTACTGCCTGGGAACTTCTCAATCAGGGAATACGGCATACAGTTATTGCCGATAATACCGGCGGCCACCTTATGCAGCATTCTATGGTGGATATAGTGATTGTGGGCGCGGACAGGGTTACCAGAAGAGGTGATGTGGCGAACAAGATAGGTACCTATCTGAAGGCTTTGGCGGCCAGGGATAACGGTGTCCCCTTCTATGTTGCGCTTCCGGGTTCTACTTTTGATCTGTCTTTATACGATGGTATAACAGAGATACCAATAGAACTTCGTTCGCCTGACGAGGTCCGCTATGCCCAGGGACTGCTTGGTGATCGCATTGAGAGAGTGCTTCTCTGTCCACAGGAGAGTCCGGCAGTAAATTATGGCTTCGATGTTACACCGTTCAACCTTATTAGCGGTTTTATCACAGAGAAAGGCATTATTCCGGCTGTGGAGGATAGTATATTGGCTTTGTTTGGGGATTAAAATCGGAGGTAGAAGATGAGTCAGGCACAGGAATTCTTTAGCTCTATAAAGGCCTTTGCTGAGGAAGTGCACAATAATAGAATGATTGATAGGGATTCGATTTTCTACAAGATAGGTTTTGATGGAGATCAGCACCGTCTGGGCTGGGTAGTAGCACCTGAAGAGGATGCCCTTGGAGAATGGTTGGATAAGGCCGAATTTCTTCTCGAGAAACAGGTTGTGCTCTTTGTTGGTATGGGTGGATCGATTAACACCATAAAGATGTTGAAACAGATCTTAAATATTGATAATGCCTATAGCTTCGATAATCCTGATAGGGAATTGATTATTAGGGAATTAGAAGAAATTAAGCAAAGGCACAATGTTATTCTCTCAGATATCTTTATTGTGGCGATAAGTAAATCTGCAACTACTTATGAGACCCATGAGATAGCGAAGATATTAAAGTCTATATACGAAAAAGAGGGATTAGACATATACGAGAAAATGCTATGGATTATCGATATGCCCAATAAGGGGCAATTGGAATCGAGAGGTTGGGATCTTTCCAAGATGACGCTTTTACCTATTCAGGTTGATGGAAGTACCGACATAGGTGGTAGGTTTACCTCTCCTCGCACTGCTTTATTTCTTCTACCGGCGCTTTTGTATCTTAGAGATAAGTCCTCGATTATCAAGATGATGAGGTGGCTTAGAGACTGGGAGATGAATAGCGAGTTTCAGAACAGAGTCTGGGAATTTGGATCACTGGTTATACCATCAGAGCTGGAGTCCAACCATCCGTTTGTCTGTATCGTCATGCCTGAAAGTCTTTCCTCTGCCTATGAACCCGTAAGGGTCTGGACGAATCAACTCTTCCAGGAATCCTTAGGTGGCAAGGTAAAGGGTTTTGATCCCAAGACGTATGTGGCCTTTGAGAGGGAGCTGTCAGAGCTTTATCCTTTTATTGAGAGATTCAATATGGCCCGCATAGAGACAGGAGTGCTGGATGAGTTGGCCTCTCCGTCTTCGGATATAGAGAGGTTGGCAATAATCAACCTATCTCTTGAGTACGTTACTGCCATAATCGCCTATCGTTATTCCAGGAAAACAGGTGAGATATTGAATTTTGTTACCCAACCCAATGTACAGCTCTATAAGCAGAAGATGAAGTCAATAGATGAGGTTTCTTCTGGGCACAAGATTGGTCTGGATGAGATTATCCCTCTGGTAAGGGAAAATTTGAAAGATGGTATAAAGTTTGTTGAACTCGTCTACTATGGACCGGATAATAGTGTTTATGAAAATCTGAAGAACATTGGCAAGGGATTAAGGACGGATGTGCTGGAACTGGTCTTTAGGGGGCCAGACTGGAACCACCATGCCTTTCAGGCCGCACCAATGACCAGTCATACGCTGTTTGTCATCGTTGTCGACGAACGGGCGGATTTGAGTGTGAAGAAGGTTGCCCAGGCCACGGTGGATGTGCTTCGGGATTACGATGTGAGCCACCTGTATCTGTGGATATGAAACGGAATGAGGGCTACATAAAATTTAACTGCGATTGGAACAGGGGATCCATCCCCGAAATAGATGGCTTTGCTGCCCTGAATAGGATAAGGACGGCCCTGTGGGATATGGGCCTTATAGGTGTATATGAAGGCGGTATTGGTTATGGAAATATCAGTATGCGCGTTGATAAGGATGTCTTCCTCATAACTGGTTCGCGGACTGGGGCAAAGAGGCAGCTTGGAATCGATGATTATTCTTTGGTAGTCGACTTTGATATTTCTAGGAATTATGTCCGCTGCAAAGGGCTAGTTCAGGCCTCTTCTGAGTCTATGACCCATGCGGCCCTCTACAGGGCAAACGATCTGGCAAAGTTAGTAATACACGTACACAGCTCCAGGATGTGGCAGTTTCTAAAAGAGAGATTACCAACGACGAGTGAGGATGCAGAGTTTGGCACTCCCCAGATTGCAATGGAGGTATTGCGTATAGCGCGCCAGCTGGAAAGGGAGTTTGGAATTATCGTATTGGGTGGCCATAAGGACGGGCTTTTATTCTATAGTTCGCAGCTAGGCTGGTAAGGATATGAAGTACCACATATTCTTTTCAGGACGGGTCCAGGGAGTTGGTTTTCGATATAGCTGTCAGGAGATAGCCAGGCGTTGGGGATTAAATGGATGGGTGAGAAACCGCAGAGATGGCCGAGTTGAACTTTTCATAGAGGGTAGTAGCACCGATATTTCTGGTTTTTTATCAGACCTTGAACGCAGGTTTCTAGGCTACGTTTCGAATATGGAATATAAAGACGATGCAGAGGATATCCCATCTCAGATGTCTTTTCATATCTTACCGACTGAATAGGATGAGTTCGATTTATTACTGATTGCATTCACTCCTGAATAAGATGTGTGTTATAATTTGATAGAGGTTAAAATAAACCCAAATTATGCAATAGGGATTTGTGATATAATGGAACTCGTTGTAGGGTAATAGGAAAGGCTAAAAATAAGAATTCACCATGTGGTTAAACTAAAAACTAAAAAGTCAAAACTAAAAACCACAACTCAAAAGTAAAAGCTGATTTTAATTTACACAGGGGAGGTAGATTTACAGGGAGTAAGGTGTTGCACAGGAACTGGAGGCTTGGCCGACGATAAAGGGGTAAGGGAAAAAGGGATAAAATAAAAAGATTTAAGGTTTAAGCTGTGGATTTGACTTTTGAGATTTGACTTTTGAGTTATATTTGAATGAGGAAGTAAATGTTTGATTAACAAATCGATGGAAGATAAAGAATTCTAATGTATAATCCGGGATAAATATTCTAGAGTAATAGGAGGAAGGTATGGTAAAGGTTGGTATCCTTGGGGCATGTGGTCGAATGGGTAGGGCCATTAATGATATCTGTTCTCAGGACGAGAGTGTTGAGGTTGTGGCGCTTTGGGAACGTCCAGCCAGTGAATTTATCGGAAAATCTGGACAGGAGGTTGGGCTAGGCTGTGATGTAAAGATAGAATCATTTCCGTATGGTCTTCCAGAGGTTGATGTGGTAATAGATTTTACTATGCCCGAGGTTACTATGTCCGTACTGCCAGAGGTGGTCAGACGCGGCAAGGATATGGTCATTGGAACTACTGGATTTTCCGATGAGGAGAGAAAAAAAATAGAGTCGGCAGCTGATTCGATAGGGATAGTCTTTTCACCTAATATGTCCCTTGGTGTAAATCTACTGTTTGTCCTCGTGCAGCTTGCAGTAAGCGCGTTACCTGATAATTACGAAATAGAAATAGTAGAGGCCCACCATCATTTTAAGAAAGATGCCCCATCGGGTACAGCTATGAAGCTTTGGGAGATTATCAAGCATGTCCGTTCTCTATCTGATAACGATCTGGTCTATGGACGACGGGGGCTGACAGGTCCGCGCAGGCAGGATGAGGTGGGCATACATGCATTAAGGTGTGCTGATATAGTTGGGGAGCATACAGTAATGTTTGGAATAGAAGGAGAGAGGATAGAGTTATCTCATAAGGCCTCCTCTCGATTTGCCTTTGCCAGGGGAGCTGTGATGGCAGCGAAGTTCATAACAGAAGAAGCCAAAGGCCTCTACGATATGTTGGATGTTATGGGATTAAAGTCTCTCCTTTAGGACTGTGCTGTAGTAGTGGGAGTTGGCCAGTTGAATTTTATTGTTGATCTACTTGTCGATGTGCCTGTAGATCAACCCTTCTCATATATATCCTCGCAGGCATTGCAGGCAGGTCAGCGTGTTGTAGTTGACTTTGCGGGCAAGAAGAGACTAGCCATTGTGGTCGACTCATATCATATCGGCCAACGGGGTGTTGAAATTCCTCCATTAAAGCCTGTTCTTAAAATACTAGATTTAAAGAGAAGTAGATGGTTTTCGTCTCTTGATATTGAATTTTTGAGAACTATATCGGATTCTGTGTTTGTCTCTTGGGGGGAGATGTGCATATCTGCTCTCCCGAAGGTGTTTAGACAAAAAAGACTAGTTCAATTTTCTATAGATGAGACGTTGCGGCCAGATAATAGGGAAGATGTGGGATTTGTAGAATCTGTGTATGGTGATTCCTGCCATTTCCATAAATTCGTACTGGAGGAAATATCAAAGCAAAACACCAGGATCTACCTATGGATAGTGGATTCTACTTATAGGGCCAGAGAGGTGCGTGAATGGATTGCCAATAAAATTAGTATTCCAGTTTTCTTATTTACTCATGATTCTACGATGGAGAGTTTGAAGGAAATAGTTGGGGCACTTAACAGAGGGTCCATATTGATAATAGGGACAAGGCATCTAGGATTTTTCCCGTTACTAAAGGGCGAAACGATATTTTTAGAAGATGCCTGGATGGATATTTATAGGCAGGAGGTTACTCCGAAGTATGACCTAAATCGTGTCCTTTCTATGCGTGCGGATGTAAACGGTTCGCGCATATATAGAAATATGGTGAGACGCAGGAAATCGGTTTCTGTATATGCCATACAGTCCAGGGAGCACAGGCTTCTGCCTGTATTTGTAGAGGAGGACTTTCGCAAGAGGGTTTCAGGAGGAGAGCGTTGTGCGATATTTATGTTTGGTTCTGGATATGCTAGAATGCTTAGATGCTCTTCCTGCAAGACAGTCCAGTCTTGTCCAAGGTGTGATAGGCCTTATAACCTAGTCCTTGTGGGGAAAAAACATCAACTTTATTGTCCCTCGTGTGGTCAAAGCATAGAATGGCGGGGGAAGTGTATACAGTGCAGTTCTATTTCTGTGCGCCTTTCTTCTATGGGAGCAGAGCGCTGGACGAAGATTATTAGAGACAGGTTAACAGACGTGGATGTCTTTGTGAACGCAAGACAGATCTCTAGCCCGGGTGTGTATATCTTTAACAGATGGCAGGGACTGTGTTCGGAGTTTTCTTGTGCCCTGTTGTTGGGGATAGATAAGATACTTGCCCTTGATAGGTTTTATTCCCTGAATCTTGCCCTTGACTTTATTGCCTCTGCGTCCTTTAAGGTCAGGGATAAGTTGTTTGTTAGGACGAGGTTTGAATGGCTGGCTGATGAGGCGTATGCTGTAGAAAGGGATGATAAGATACGCAGGGACCTGGGTCTGCCTCCGTATGGAAAGGTTGTCGTGGTGTCGGTTAGAGATAAGCGCCTGAAGAAGGCGAATCAGTTTGCCATTGAGTTATCGAATAGATTATCGAAATTGTTGGAGAATAGGGATGCAAATATACTTGGGCCATATGCGCCTGTCGAGAAAAAGAAAAGAGATTATTATTATTTCAACATAGATATATTCTTGCATAAGGAGATCTCTCCTAATTTGACAAGAGAGATAAAGGACCTCTTATTAAGTGTAAGGAAGAGAAATAATACGATAGTAACCGTAGAGGTCTTTGAATAAAAAATGTCTAATGCATTAGACCTTTTTATATTATATTAATAAAATTATTGATTTTATCGTCGGTATATGTTTTAATATTTAAAAGAAAATTCTTATGAAAGTAATTGCTACTAATAAAAAGGCAGCCAGGGATTATGAGATCTTTGATAAGTTTGAGGCTGGATTGGTTCTGACTGGGACGGAAGTTAAGTCCCTGCGTGCAGGACGGGCGAATATCAGTGATGCATTTGTTAGGATAGAAGGTGGCGAGGCCTTTGTATTTAATATGCACATACCGGAGTATAAGCATGGTAACCTATTTAATCACGACCCTGTACGCAAGCGGAAACTGCTGCTTCATAAGAGAGAGCTGGATAAGATAAATGGGGCAGTAACCAGAAAACATTATACCTGCATTCCATTGAGATTATACTTCAAGGGTGGCTGGGCAAAACTGGAAATAGCCCTTGCTAAGGGCAGGCGCCAGTACGACAAGAGGATGCAGATAAAGAAGCGTGAGGTGGAGCGGCAGATAAGAAAGGCCCTGAAGAGGTAGTAGGTCAAATAACCAAGGGGGTGACGTATGGCTCAAAAGGTATTGAAGTGTGGGATTAAGAAGGAGCCAGGGTATCTGTATTTTATCGACAAGGATGGCGACATAGCCAGGGCCAAGATGGCAAGGGGTGGCAAGAAGAAAAAGGCTGCCAAGAAATCTGCTAAAAAGACGACCAAGAAAACCACAAAGAAGACCACCAAAAAGGCCGCAAAGAAGAAAAAGAAATAACTACTGTGCGAATTTGATTCATTGGGCCTCCATCAACATGAGATGGAGGCTTTTTTATTTGATATCTGGTTGTATTCTAATCGAGTTCGGATTGTAAACTTCAGAGCGATGTGTTATACTTTAAGTCAAAGGATTATAGATTGTAAAATAGATATGCTTGAATTATGATAAAGTCAAAGGGTTATATATTTTTTTGTCTGAGCACCTTTCTATTGATCTGTTTGGCCCAGGATAATATTTGGGGGATATGTATAAATAGTAAACATTGCCCAAGTGAGTGTCGTTTAGAGGGTGGTGGGAAAAAACTATACACCGCACCTGATGCGTCTTGCCGATATCATCCAGGATGTTGTGAAGGCATATGTTGTGATGTAAACGGAAACTGTGAGTGTTGCAATGGCAATATTTCTTGCCTTTGTAGTAGGGCACGCTGTACCCCGGTTTGTAATTATTCCCATACGGGAACTGATGCAGACGGAGATGGCTGGGATAAAGAGTGTGGGGATTGTAAGGATAGCGGAGTGAATGCCGAGAGAATCTATCCTGAGAATTCTAATGAATATTGCGATTGCGATGCTAGTACACCTGCAGAACATCCGTCTTCTACTGGGATTCCAGAAACAACTGCCTGTGAATGCACTGGTTTTGATCCGTCAAATCCATCAAATTGTATAAAGTTCAGTGATGATTGTCTTTGTTTGGATCATATAGACAACGATTGTGATGGAGATGTAGATCTTGACGATGACGAATGTCCGCTTTCAGGTAAGGATTGGGTGGTAGCCAAGAATGTATACCTGGATAGGTCCAAGAATTTGGGTGGTGCGGGGCTCTATGTAATGAATGGTTTTACCCTTACTATTGCCAGTGGTGTTACATTGACAGTGGGTAAAGATAGAGGCGTGCATCTTATGGGACCTGGTGCCCACATTGTTGTAGAAAAGGGTGGAAGAATAGATTTCAATTAGATTGATTTTTTGGTATAATGCTTAGTAGTTGAATTGAAAGTCAGGAATATTGATTGATTTGAGTGTTGGGGCCGCTGAGCTCAGCTCAGCGGCCTTTTGTGTTTTCAGTGGGTCTGGTTAAAAGAAGGAGGAATGGATGATGCAGATGCAGATTCTCGTGCTGCTGATGGCGGCTGTGGTCTTTTCTGCTCCGAGGCTCTTTGCAGAGGAGCAGGCCTCTGCGGCCACACCGGAGCAGGTGAGCGAGACCTCGACGGTTACAATAGAGTATACTGTCAAGGACTCAAAAGGCAAGGTAGTGGATTCTAATGTCGGCAAGAAACCACTTACCTTTGATATGGAAAAACACCAGATTATACCTGGCTTGGAGAGGCGCCTTGTTGGTATGAAGGTGGGAGAAGAAAAGGAGATAAAGGTGCCGGCAAAGGAGGCCTATGGAGAGGTACAGGATGAGCTTATCATTGAGGTTCCTCTTGAGAAGCTTCCTCAGGGGGTAAAGGTAGGTGATATGCTTCAGATGCAGTCAGCAGATGGACGTGTATATCCCTGCAGGGTTGCAGAGATAAATGACAAGACGGCCAGGCTTGACCTGAACCATCCCCTGGCAGGACAGGATCTTACCTTTGATGTGAAGATCCTGAAGGTAAAAGAATAGTTTGATTACTTAATGGAAAGAGAGAGGTTTGGATGATGGGAAAGAGATTATACGTTGGAAATCTTCCTTATGCTGTTAACGATGAGAGGCTTTTGGAGATTTTTTCAGAGGTCGGGACTGTCAGCAGCGCGCAGGTAATACTGGACAGAAATTCTGGTAGGTCTAAGGGCTTTGGTTTTGTTGAAATGGCAAACGATGACGAGGCCCAGGCCGCCGTGGATAGATTGAATCAGCAGGAAATAGATGGCCGTAAGATTATCGTAAACGAGGCACGGCCTAATACCAGGAAGTCAGCTGGATTCAATCGCTCCCGTGGATTTAGGTCCTTTAGATAACGAATATAACCAAGGCCCACTGAATATCCATACCGCAGGTTTATGTTAGCCTGCGGTATTTTTATTGGGCATGGAGAATGGAAGATTTTTTATTTTAACCTAAATTATGCGATAGAAGTTTGTGATTATTATAGGACTGTTTATCGTTCAGGTTTATTTTTCCTTCTCATATACAATGTCAAGGAAGTTTTTTATAATATCTTTGCCATATTCAGTAAGGATGGATTCTGGATGGAATTGCACGCCCCATACTGGGAATTTCTTGTGCCGTATTGCCATTATCTCCTTTTCTTTTGTCTCGGCTATTACTTCTATATCCGATGGCAGGCCCTTGCGGTCTATAATCAGGGAATGATATCTGGTGGCCATAAATCCCTGCGGAATGCCTTTGAAAAGTCTGTCCCCACTGTGGTATATCTCAGAGGTCTTTCCATGCATAAGCCTTTTGGCGTGGGTAATCCTTCCACCAAAGGCAACACCAATTACCTGGTGTCCAAGGCAGACTCCGAGTATTGGAATGTTTTTGCAGAATTTGTTTACTGCTTCTATGGATATACCAGCATCTTTGGGCCATCCAGGCCCTGGAGATATGATTATGGTATCGGGTTTAAGCGCGGCTATTTCTTCTATGGTGGTTTCTTTTGAACGCAATACAGTGGTGGTATAGCCAAGCTCTCCTATGTACTGCACGATGTTGTAGGTGAAGGAATCGTAGTTGTCTATCATTATTATATTTTTGTTCTTTTTCTTCGTCTTCTTCTTTGTCATATCTACTCCACGAATTGTACCTGATTTTTACCTAATCGTTTTGCCTTATACAATGCCCCATCTGCCAGCTCTATTAATTCCTGCTTGTCTTTGGCATCTTCGGGGTAGGATGCAACGCCTATACTCAAGGTGGGCAGGTTTGCTTTTTCCACTGCATCTCTGAGGCGTTCGGCTATATGACCGGCATCCTGGCGGTTTGTATCTGGTAGTATTATGGCAAATTCCTCTCCTCCATATCTGCACACCAGGTCCATTTTCCTGGATTGTTCCCGCAGGATATAGGATATAGAACGCAGGATTTCATCGCCCTTCTGATGTCCATATTGGTCATTGTATTGTTTGAAGTTATCGATATCGATGAGAAGGAGAGACAAGGGCCTTTCTCCTGCCTTTGCCGTAGAAAGCATCTCCTCCAGGGAATACTGAAAGTATCCATGGTTCCATAGCTGGGTAAGGGAGTCTGTGTGGGCCCTTAATAGGGCCTGTTCGTAGAGCATTGAATTTTCAATGGCCAGGCCCGCCTGGTTGGCGAACATTGTGAGCATCTTTATGTCTTCGTCGGTTATTGGCTTGCGGTTAAATATGTTATCGGCCAATATTACGCCTACGACTTTGTCATGTGCCTTTAGGGGTAAGACTACGAATTCTTCGGTCTTGAGTTCGTGAATAATCGGATCTGAGATGTAGTCTTCTGGTTTGGTATGAATTATATGTTTTATCTCTCCATCGATTACGGCCTGGGCCAAGATCCCATTCTCTGGAGATATGGAGATCTTGAAGTTTTTCACTATTTGATTGAGTCTGGAGTCGGATATCTTCTTTGAGTGTTTGTACTGCTGTATGAGGGCATTGAGATCCAATCGGTTGTTTTCGATGTAGTGCCATATCTTATGTGCCTTTTCTCCGGAATCAGGACCAATGCCAAGTGCGCCTTCCAGGGTGTTTTGGCCTTGATTGACGAGGAACAATATGGCCCGATTTAACCCCAGTCCGCTGTGGGCGGTAATAGCGGTAAGGATGATGTAGAGTATTTCATCTAATTTGAGTGTGCTGCGCATAGCATTGCTTATCTCGTAGAAGAGCCTGAGCTGGTGCTGGAGCTTCTCGAGTTCTTTATGTATGTTTTGTTGTCCCAGAATATTCATAGCAAAATTATAGCAAATTTTATCGTCCAGCTGGTAAAATAAATTATAAAAGTTTTAGATTGGATCGCGGTTATTAACTGGGAGGCCTGTATGGATAATGTTTTGAAGATAAGGAAGGCCGTGGAGGAGAATCTCTCTTCGGTTAGACATAAGATATTGGTTATGAGTGGCAAGGGAGGGGTTGGTAAGTCTTCTTTTGCTGTGAATATGGCTGTGGGTTTGACCCTGCGCGGCAAGAGGGTAGGGATACTGGATACTGATGTGCATGGGCCAGATGTCCTGTTACTTTTGGGTGTTGAGTCTGAGCCTCTATTTACGGATGCAATGGGCAAGATTATGCCGGTTAAGGTCAATGAGAGGCTTTCTGTCTTGAGTCTGGCCTCTAATCTTAATCCTGATGAGGCAGTGGTTTGGCGCGGACCTCTAAAAATATCTGCTATTCGTCAGTTTCTGGCAGATACCAATTGGGGAGAACTCGACTTCCTTATAATTGATTCTCCACCTGGTACGGGGGATGAGCCACTTACTGTGATGCAGTTTTTAGAGGGGATGCTTGACGGGGCAGTGGTGATAACCACTCCTCAGGATGTTGCGCTGCTTGATACCAGGCGGAGTATTGCATTTGCCAAGAAGATGAATGTGCGTTTGCTTGGTATTGTTGAAAATATGAGTGGTTTTGTGTGTCCTCATTGCGGAAAGACAACGGAGTTATTTCTTTCCCGAGGAGCAGACAGGATTTCCCGTGAACTTGGGGTGGATGTGCTGGGGCATATCCCATTTTCCATGGCTATGGTGCGCGCCGCACAAGAGGGTAGGACTATCTGGGATGCACAGGATGACCTGGATGTCATAGAGGTCTACAATAAGATTATCGATAGGGTTCTGGAGAGGATTGGTTGATTTCAGATATGGACCTTGCCTTCGTAAAGGATAGCTGGGTGGAGTTGAGGGATGGGGTCTTTTTTGACGATGTAGGAGAGGCCTGCGATGCGATAGAGAGTCGGCGACATGAAGGTCCTCTGTTTGTTTACCTATCCTATAGCCCTGCGGATACTGGATACCCACTTGCGGCTATCTGGAAGATGGGCCCTAAAATATCTATGTCACCTGAGAATGGAGGTTTTGGTGTAACTAGAGTGAGGCTTGGGCGGGGATTTTACGAATTTAGGGGTGCAATTAGAAAGATAAAATCTCATATACGAGAGGGATATACATATCAGGTAAATTATACCTTTCCGGTGGAGTTCGATTTCAGTGGTTCGCCTGTGGCCTTGTTTTTTTCTCTGCTAGGCTTTCAGCCTGTGGAGTGTCCTATGGCGGTGTTTTTTAAGGGGAGGTTCGGATTTTTGTGCCTTTCCCCTGAGCTGTTCTTTGAGGTGAGGGGAAGGGATATAGTTATGGAGCCTATGAAGGGGACCTGGTCTGTGGATGAGAGATTTGTTATAGACGAGAAGACAAGGGCCGAGAATCTTATGATAGTGGATATGATAAGAAATGATTTGGGGAGGGTCTCTTGCTTTGGCTCGGTTGAGGCAGATCTATTTATTCGAAAGGACTACAAGACTTTGGTTCAGCTGGTCTCGCGTGTAAAGGCGAGATTGAAGGAAGCTGTTTCGTATCGAGAATTATTTTCTTCCTTGTTCCCCTGCGCCTCTATAACTGGTGCTCCTAAACTGGAGACTATCTCTATTATCAATGGGCTTGAGGGATATAGGCGCGGTATCTATACCGGTGCTATTGGCGTTGTCGACGGGGACTATGGGCGGTTTTCAGTGGCTATCAGGACGGTCGAGCTGGACCTCTTGAAGGGAAAGGGGCGACTTGGGATCGGCAGTGGGATTGTATGGGATTCGCGCAGCCATAGAGAATATGCAGAGGATTTGTTGAAGGCCAGATTTTTCTTTTCGTCTGTATTTGACTTCCACCTCATAGAGACGATGAGGCTAGAAGACGGGAAGTTTCCGCTTCTTGAGTACCACTTCCAAAGACTGGAGGAGGCAACTGCTGTATTTGGTTTTAGGTATCCGCGGATGAAGATAATGAGGGCATTGGATTCCCTGAGACAGGAATATAGGGATGGTTTATTCCGAGTTAGGTTGACGCTTTTCTGGGATGGGATCTATAATTTGGAGGTTAGTCCATTTTGTGAGGAAAAGCAGACTGTGTGGCGATTGATGCTGATGTCGTTTGAGAGGTATGCCCTAAAGGAACACCTTTTGTATAAGACCAGTCTCCTGCGTGGATATTTCGATGATACCCTGAGGTCTGCCAGGAGTAAGGGTTATGATGAGGTGCTGTTTTGTGACAAAAATGGATATCTGCTTCAGGGTTGTATTACTAATGTATTCATTGAGAAGAACGGGGAGCTTTTTACGCCACCTGTATCTTGGGGTGTGTTAAATGGGGTTTATCGGCGTTATATGCTTGCTTCTGGTAGAGTCCAGGAGGCGAGAATAAGCCTGGATGATTTAATAGAGGGGGAGGCGCAGGTATATATGGGCAATGCCCTTAGATATCTCATCCCAGCGACCTGCGATAGACTGCTATCGAAGGAGTTCGTGGGGTAGCCTATGGAAAAGGCAATCTTGGTTACTGTTGTCTCGCGAGGAGAGAAGGATAAGCTACAGACCTATTCGAATGAACTAGAGCTTTTGGCGAAGACGGCAGGTGTGGAGACGATTAGGTCTATTGGATTTGATATAGATAGGCCTACTGCTGCCTATTATATAAGCAAGGGCAAGCTTGAGTTGATCAGGGAGGCGGTGGAGGAGCTTGAGCCGGATGTGGTCGTATTTGGGATAAATCTCAAGGCAAATCAGCAGAGGAATATCGAGGATATCCTTAATGTCAAGACTATAGACTATACCCAGCTTATACTTGATATATTCGCCAGGCATGCCCGTACTATGGAAGGCAAGATGCAAGTGGAGCTTGCCCAGCTACAGTACCTGCTGCCAAGGCTTTCGGGTAGGGGGATAATGCTTTCCAGGCTTGGAGGGGGAATAGGTACTCGCGGGCCGGGTGAGACGAAGCTTGAGGTTGACCGTCGTAGGATAATGCAGAGGGTATCTAGGCTAAAGAAGGAATTGGCGCGTTATAGAGACCATAGGTCGAGGATACGATCTGCCAGGAAGAGACGTGGTGCCTCCCAGATAAGTCTGGTAGGCTATACCAGCGCCGGCAAGACGACCCTTATAAATGCCCTTGCCTCTGCCAACCAAAGGGTCTCTAAGGAGTTGTTTACCACCCTCGATCCTATTCTGCGAAAGGTGCGCCTGCCTGATGGACGTTATGTGGTGATATCCGATACAGTTGGGTTTATTGATAGGCTGCCCCATACACTCGTTGAGGCATTTAAGGCTACCCTTGAGGAGGTGGTTTCCTCGGATTTATTGTTGGTAGTGTTGGATGGTTCGGATGTGGATTGGCGTCGTAAGAGGAATGCGGTCTTTGATGTGCTGGAAGAAATAGGAGCGCGGGAGAAACCCATTATAACGGTTGTGAATAAGATAGATATTGCAGATTCAAGCATCCTCTCAGAGATATCCTTGCGCGCTGCCAATCCAGTATTTGTCTCTGCCCTGACTGGTGAGGGTATAGATGCACTTCTGGAGAAGATAGCAGAGCTTTTAGTCCCGCATTTGCCCTACAATAAGTTGCTTATTCCATATGGGGATGTGGGATTGTTGAATTATATATATGAGAATGGTAAGGTCGTGAAGAGAGAGGACAGAGAAGACGGCATATATGTAGAGGGGTGGTTTGATTTGAAGGAGGGTCTTGGCACAGGATAATTGGCAGGTAAATATTATGAATGAGGTCGTTTTAGGGATAGATCCCGGAATAAATACCACTGGTTATGCGGTCATCAGGATATTGAACCGCTCCTGTTCGATTGTGGATAAAGGATATATAAGGCCCCCTAAAGGCAGGCCGTTTGCGAGGCGGCTTTCATTTTTGTATGAATCTATCCTGTCTATCCTTGAAGAATTTCGTCCGGCAGTAGTAGTAGTTGAGGAGATATACTCCCACATTAGTTATCCTTATACCTCTGTATTGATGGGGCATGCAAGGGGGGTTATCTTTCTGGCAATAGATAAAACTGGTGCGCAACTTCAGACTATCCCCCCTAGTAGGGTAAAAAAGGCCATTGCTGGTAGGGGCAATGCATCGAAGGAACAGATAAGAGGGGTATTAAAACAGCTATATGGGCTTGGAGAGGAGTTCGATGCCTATCCTTTGGATGTAAGCGATGCACTGGCCCTTGCCACTGGTTATGTGTTTTTGACGAAGCGGAAGTAGTGGCGTATGAGGTTCCCAGCCGAATTTGAGTCCAGACTGAAAGGGTTTTTCCCGAGATACAGCGACCAGATACTGCATAACCTCTATAGGTCCAAAGGAGTGGTGAGTTTTCGGGTAAATCGTATAAAGGGAAGGGGTAGGGATGTGATTTCTTCCCTGAAATCCCTGGGGTTTAATCTAAAACAGCTGGCCTGGTATGAAGATGGATTTATCCTTATCAATAGATCTCTGCGAGACTTACAGCAGACCACTGCCTATCTGGAAGGCCTTATATATGTGCAGAATCCTTCAAGTATGTTGCCGCCATTGTTTATGGATCTCGAGAGGGGGCAGAAGGTCCTTGACCTGTGCGCTGCGCCAGGGAGCAAGACTTCCCAGATAGCATCTCTCCTTGAGAATGGGTGTGAGCTTGTTGCGGTGGAAAAGATAAGGCCGAGATTCTATAAACTAAAGGCGAATCTGGAGAGACAGGCAGTGCAAGCAGAGCTGCGCCTTATGGACGGGGTCAGGGTAGGCAGAGTTTACCCTGCCTACTTTGATAGAATCCTGCTGGATGCCCCATGCAGCGCAGAGGGCAGATTTGATATAAACAATCCCAGGAGCTTTAAATATTGGTCCTTGAGAAAGGTAAAGGAGATGCAGAAAAAGCAAAAGCGCCTATTTAGGGCTGCCTATTATGCTCTGAAGCAGTCAGGGATAATGGTCTATTCGACCTGTACTTTTTCTCCAGAGGAAAATGAATTTTTGATAAAATGGGCATTGGAAAAGTTTGATGGGCTGTCTGTTGTAGATAGGGATATAGGCCTTAAAAACGCCTTCCCTGGAATGGATGGACTGGGCTGGCATATAATCCCGAATGATGAGATGGAGGGATTTTATATATGTGTTTTGAGGAAGGGATGATTGAAGAGAATAGGAGATATTTGTGAAGAAGAGGCTGGCAGTTTTTCTGGCAATTACGGTCTTGGTGGTTCTGGCTGGCAAGGTATTCCTGGATTCTATATATTATCCGCCGATATTGATGTATCATTCACTTGATATGGGAACCTATGGAAGGCAATTGGGGGTCTCTGAAGATGTCTTCAAAGAGCAGATGGAGTTCCTGAAACGGCATAAATACCGCGTGATTTCCCTAAGAGAGCTGGCTCAAATGATAAGGGAATCAAGACCTATTCCTAAAAGATCTGTGGTCATAACATTTGATGACGGATATAAGGACAACCTGAAGGCGGTTAAGATTTTGAGGGATTACGGCTTTCCTGCCATAATATTTATCCCGGTAATCTTTGTGGACAAGGATGGTTATCTATCTTCTGACGATATACGTTATATAGATGGCGTTGATGGAATTGATATAGGTGTACACGGTTATGCCCATAAATATCTTCCGGAGGCGCGGGATCTGATTAAAGAGATCGTTTTCCCCTGGCGGTTCTGGCGTGGGGTCCTTGGCCATAATGTGTATGCGATTTCTTATCCTATAGGAGGGTTTAACAGGGATATCCAGGCTATAGTAAAAAGGACTGGTTATCTGGTTGCCGTGACCACGAATAGGGGATATGATAAAGGGATAGATATATACGCCTTGAGGCGGGCGAAGGTAAAGAATTCAGATAGGGGATTAAGGTTTTGGTTTAAAGTGAGCGGATACTACGATTTCTTTAGGAAGTTGCGCAGACCAGAGTGATAACAGGAGGTTGCTATGTCGGGTCATTCGAAATGGCACAGCATCAGACACAAAAAGGCGGCTAGGGATGCTAAGAGGGGTAAGATATTTACAAAACTCATAAAGGATATAACTGTTGCCGCGCGTGATGGAGGAGGAGATCCAGAGCTTAATCCGCGCCTTCGACGGGCAATAGATAAGGCCAAGGCAGCCAATATGCCGGCTGACAATATTGAAAGGGCAATAAAGAAGGGTACAGGTGAGCTGCCAGGGGTTACCTATGAATCAGTTACTTATGAAGGCTATGGGCCGGGCGGTGTGGCGATACTCGTTCACGCCTATACGGATAACAAAAACAGAACGGTTGCCGAGATACGCCATATCTTTTCAAAAAAGGGTGGGAATATGGCCGGTGCTGGCAGTGTGGCCTGGATATTTAATAAAAAGGGTATTATTGTTGTGGATAAGGACAGGATAGATGAGGACTCTCTCCTGGAGGTGGTGCTGGAAGCAGGGGCTGAGGATATGAGTTCGGAGTCTGATGTCTATGAGGTGTACTGCGAGCCAGGGGCGCTGGAGTCGGTAAGGGAGGCCCTGGAGGCCAAGGGGATAGAGTATCAGTCGGCCGATGTGACGATGGTGCCATCGACTACTGTATCTATAACAGATGAATCCGTTGCCAGACAGCTGCTCTCTCTTATGGAGATGCTGGAAGAACACGACGATGTGGAAAATGTGTATTCGAATTTTGATATTCCTCAGGAGATAATGGAGAAGATAGCTGGCTAGGTCGTTTTGTGCTCTGTTAGGGATTCTATGGATACGATTAGAGAATTAAAGAAGATATATAAAGAGATTGTCCCTGAGATAAAGGCAAGACTTGGAGAATTTAGACAATTGATAGAGGGATCTGATGACTATGCTATATATAAAGAGCTTATCTTTTGTCTACTTACACCCCAGTCAAAGGCAAGGGTTTGCTGGCAGGCTGTGTGTAGATTGGATGAGTCGGGTTTTTTGTTAAGGGGAACAGAGAAGCAGGTAAGGGATTGTCTGGTGGGGGTGAGGTTTAAGAATAATAAGGCCAGGTACATATTAGAGGCAAGAAATAGGTTTGTCTGCCCGTCGAGTGGGCCCTATATGGCGGGTTTTATAAATGAATTTGAGGATGTATTGGCCTTGAGGAAGTGGCTGGTGAAGAATGTCAAGGGATTGGGATATAAGGAGGCCAGCCATTTCCTTCGCAACATAGGATTAGGAGAGAACTTGGCGATTCTGGATAGGCATATCTTAAAGAATCTTCGCTACTTTGGCGTAATAGAGGAAGCCCCGTCGTCCTTGACGGCTGGCAGATATATGGAGATTGAGGAGAAGATGCGCGAGTTTTCGGATAGGATTGGAATACCTATGGACGAGCTTGATCTACTGCTGTGGTATAAAGAGGCGGGAGAGGTATTTAAATAGGGAGATGAAGGAGAAAAAGGAGGGTAGTTATGGACGAGATATTGGAGATACTAGAGAAGGATGCAAGGACCACTCCTGGAGAGATAGCAGATATGCTTGGTATGGATGAGAAGGAGGTGAAGGAAAAGATAGCCAAATATGAGGAGAAGGGGATTATCCTTGGCTATAAGGCAGTGATAAACAAAGAGGCCTTGGGGATGATGAAGGATAAGGTGGTTGCCCTGATAGAGGCAAAGGTTTTGCCAGAGAAGAACGTTGGATTTGATAATACTGCCCGTAAGATATATAAATTTGACGAGGTCAAGACCTGTTATCTGGTTTCAGGTGATTATGATCTCTTGCTCGTTGTCGAGGGAAAGGACATACATACAGTGGCAAGTTTTGTGGCAGAAAAACTTTCTCCTATGGAATCGGTACAGGCCACCAGGACACACTTTATGCTTAAGAAATATAAGGAAGATGGTATAGTCCTGGCGTCTCCTGAAGAAGATAAAAGAATGGCGATAAGTATTTAGAGGTTTTATGAAAGGGGCTGGTATGAAAAGACTGATATTTTGTATGTCTTTGTCCCTCTGTTTTTGTGCGGTTGTTTTATATGGAGAAAACAAGAAGGAAATTACTGCCTTTTATCCGTCTCCTTATGGGGAGTATGAGCAACTCAAGAGCTTCTCTCTTTTGGTTGCCAATGGGAATAATGAATTTTTTAGAACGACTACTCCTGATAATGGATCCATTGCAGTAGAGAATTCTATATTTGTGGGGAAAGAAGACTTCCCAACCGATAACAGCATTCGTTTTTGGGTTAATTCTGGAACCGGCATAGATGCCCAGAATACCTCTTCCTTTATCTATACCAGTGATGGCAGACTCCTGTTGGGAGACGGGGTGGCGAATGAGGTTGCTACTAATACGCAAAATAACAGAGCTGTTTTCTTAGTAACGGGTGAGAATGATTCATCTCTAATCTACACCAGTGACGGCAGGTTGCTGTTGGGAGATGGGGTGGCGGATGATGTTAATAATAATGATGATAACAGGATTCTCCTAATCAGACCTGAGACGAGAGATGGTTTTGAGGATGCAGAAATAATGGTTGGTAATTATAATGATGGGAATTTCAATATCACTGGTGTAAGTATTGACCAAAATGGTCAACCTTGTGTTTATATGGGTGTTAATAACCAGGTGAAGGGGTTCTTTGTAGGATATGGGACAAACTCGAGACTTGCCTTGAGTCATGTGCAAATGAACGATGGAGAAGCTGATACCCTTATATCTGATAGTAGTGTACTTATAACCTCAATCGGTGCTGGCAATGGAAATAATGCAATTACAATATCGGCGGCAGGAGGAATTTGCCTAAGTCCTCATCCAGGGACTTTGTACGCTTTTAACAATATAGATTCCGTTGCATTCGTGGATGCCGGGGATAATAATAAGGCCCTCGCCTGGGGGATAATCCAGAACAATAATCCTGTTGAGTATGGTTATCTTGGTGGAAATTTAAACGACAATAAAGTAGAGATAGGCGCTACCACTGGGAATTTGTTTTTGACAACTAACGGAAATCCAGCGATTGGGGTGGATGGTTTTCAACGGGTTGAGATAGGTGGAGGCGTTGGTCTTATAAATCTGGATAGCAGTCTAACTGTAAATGGGGCCAATTGGCCCAATATTGCCAGATTCCGGCAGGCCAATAGCTGGGTTGTTATTACATCACAGGGAGATGTAAAGTTGAATCAGGGAGATGTCCTTATAGATAATGGGAGGTTGGCAGTTGGTACGGATAGCCCTTTCTGGAGTTATGGTGGGAAGGGAATACGTGCGTATATCAATGGATACGCAGTGGTTAGTGATGTCTATATAAGAAATCCAGTGAATAACTCTGTTTCTTCTGGTTGGGTTTCAAATATACTCTCCAGCAGCAGGATCGACTATAGGGATTGTGCCTATACAGCTGATGCACATAAAGGTACTTGTCCCAAGGGATATGTTGCCATTGGCTTTGATTGTACCGGGAGTTGTGAAGGGTCAAATATGCGGTTGAGGTGTTGTCGGTTAAAGTAAGATGAAAAGTTCTATTGATATGCAGGTAAATTATCTCTAAAAATATGGACAACATACGCAATTTTTGCATTATTGCACATATAGATCACGGAAAGTCCAGTCTGGCTGACCAGTTGATAAAGTACTGTGGTGCTGTAGATGAGCGCAAGTTCAGAGAACAGCTCCTGGATGATATGGAATTGGAGAGGGAGCGGGGGATTACTATCAAGTCTTCGGCAGTACGACTCAATTATAGGGCAGTGGATGGACGGAAATATGTGTTGAATCTGATAGATACCCCTGGACACGTTGATTTTTCCTATGAGGTCTCAAAGGCCCTTGCATCCTGCGAGGGTGCGCTTCTGCTCGTGGATGCCTCTCAGGGGGTTGAAGCCCAGACAGTGGCCAATCTCCACCTGGCCAGGAAAGAGAATCTGAAGATTATCCCTGTCTTGAATAAGATAGACCTTCCAGGTGCGGATCTGGAGAGGGTTCTGCCACAGGTGGAGTCCCTGGGCTTTGCATCAGAAGATATTGTTCTGGCTTCAGCCAAGGAAGGTATCGGAATAGATGAAATACTCGAAAGGATTGTAGCCGATATTCCACCCCCTTCGGGTGATAAAGATTCACCTTTACGTGCCCTGGTATTTGACTCGGCCTATGACCAATACAAAGGCGTGATAGTCTATTTCCGTGTATTCGATGGGAGGATCTGCCGTAAAGATAGGATTCGTTTTATGGCTAGCAAGTCAGATTTTGAGGTGGAAGGGATAGGGATTATGACCCCTGAGAGGGTGATGGTGGATAGCCTTTCAGTTGGAGAGGTGGGTTTTCTCTATGCAAATATCCGCGATCCAAAGGCCGTCAGTGTAGGAGATACCATTACCTGGATGAAGAATCAGGCCAGTGCACCACTGCCAGGATATAAAAAGATACCGCCAATGGTGTTTGCAGGGGTTTATCCAGTGAATGCCTCAGATTTTCCCGCCTTGAGGGACGCTATGGAAAAACTATCTCTCAATGATTCATCCTTTGTCTTCGAACCAGAAAGTTCCACTGCCTGTGGCTTTGGTTTTCGATGTGGTTTTTTGGGTATGCTCCATATGGAGATAGTACAGGAACGCCTTGAACGAGAATTTGGTCTAGATTTAATACTTACTACCCCTTCGGTGGTCTATAAGGTAATTACCACGGATGGCAAGGAGCACCAGGTGCGTGGCCCAGCTCAGATGCCACCGATGGAAAAGGTAAGAGAGAGTTATGAGCCTTTTATAAAGGCAAATATCATTATACCAGTGAGCTATATTGAACCAGTAATGAATCTCTGTAAGGAAAAACGCGGCCGTTATGTTGAAACCAACTATCTTGGCAATGACAGGTTAGAGCTTATCTTCCGTATGCCCCTGGCAGAGGCGATTACTGACTTTTATAACCGGCTCAAAACAGTCTCGCGGGGATATGCCTCTCTGGACTATGAACTGGATGGATATGAAAAGGTGGACCTGGTCAAGATGGATATTATGCTCAATAAGACCCCTACCGATGCCCTTTCTTTTCTTGTGCCAAGGGAAAAGGCCTACGAGCGGGGCAGGGCAGTGGTAAGGAAACTGCGAGAGCTGATACCCAGGCAGTTATTCGAAATATCTGTCCAGGCGGCCATTGGCTCGAAGATTATTGCCAGTGAAAAGATACGCCCCCTGGCAAAGAATGTTACTGCTAAGTGTTATGGAGGGGATATAACCCGTAAGCGCAAGTTATGGGAGAAGCAAAAGGAAGGCAAAAAACGTATGAAGATGATGGGCAAGGTGCAGGTCCCGCAGGATGCCTTCCTGGCTACACTGAAGATAGAGGACTGATTTAGATAATTTAGGAAGGTGGATTGACCTAGGATGTGTTATAATTGCAGGGTATTGTAGTAGTGTGAGTGTGAATTTGCAGGATTTATGCTATTTAGCCGGGAGGGGTTTATGAAAATATTTATAGATACTGCGAATCTTGAGGAGATAAAGCAGGCCAGGGATTTTGGTATATTGGACGGTGTTACCACAAATCCTACTCTCCTTGCAAGGGAAGGCAAGCCGCCTCTGAAGCAATTGGAAGAGATCTGCAGGATTGTTGATGGCCCGGTAAGTGCGGAGGTAATAGCCTTGCAGAGCGATGAGATGGTAAAAGAGGCAAGGGATTTATCGAAAATAGCAGATAATATAGTGATAAAGATACCGTTGACCCTGGAGGGGTTAAAAGCGGTCAAGATACTAGAGGGTGAGGGAATAAAGACCAATGTTACCTTGTGTTTTTCTGCAATGCAGGCCTTATTGGTGGGTAAGGCCGGGGCCAGTTATATCTCTCCCTTTGTTGGCAGGCTGGACGATATCTCCGACGACGGTATGCGTCTTATAGAGGATATAATTACGATATACGATAACTATGGCTTTGATACAGAGATAATAGTAGCCAGTATTCGCCATCCTATGCACGTCTACTGGGCGGCAAAGCTGGGTGCGGATATCGCCACGATACCGTTTAAGACTATTTCTCAGCTGATTAAACATCCATTGACGGATATTGGCATTGATAGATTTCTGAAGGATTGGCAGAGTCTGCAGGATAATTTAGGTTAAAGAAGGAGGTCTTTATGTTCTCTAAATATGGCGAAAAAGAGGTTTCCTTTGCGATAATAGATGCCTTTTTTGAGAAGTTGAAGTCAGTAGTAGTCTCGGATGTGGTCATTGTTGGGGCAGGTCCAGCTGGTCTGGTTGCTGCCTATTATCTTTCTAAGAAGGGGAAGAAGGTAGTTTTGATTGAGAAAAACAATGCCCCTGGGGGAGGTGCCTGGTCAGGGGGGTATCTTATGAATGAGCTTACTATCCGCTATCCGGGCAATGAGGTCCTTGAGGATATGGGGCTCAAGGTCAAAGAGGTAAAAAAAGGCTTGTTTACTGCTGATGCACTTTACATATGTGCCGGACTTATAAAGAAGGCCCTGGAGACTGGAGCGGTTATTCTGAATCTTACGCTCTGTGAGGACATAATAATGCGTAATGGCGTAATAGAGGGTGTGGTCATCAATTGGTCGCCTATCCAGTTTATGCCAAGACCAATGCGTACGCTGGATCCGATCGTGCTGGAGTCAAAGGTGGTTATAGATGCCACGGGACACGATGCCGCAGTAGCGGCAATGCTTGCCAAGAGGGGCTTGCTGGAGATAGCAGGTGAAGGGGCAATGCACATAGAGGCCTCCGAGGACCTCTTGGCAGAGAAGACAGGTAGGATATTTCCTGGTCTTTATACAGCGGGTATGTCGGTTTGTTCTGTATATGGCCTGCCAAGGATGGGGCCTACGTTTGGCGGTATGTATGTCTCTGGAAAGATTGCAGCAGAGAAGATATTGGCTGAACTAGGCTGATATGGTCAAGAAGATCCTGCTCCTATATATTTCAAATATATCGGGGCACAAGAGTGCTGCCAATGCCATAGAGAAGGCAATCAATATGCTTGCGCCCTTTGCTGATGTGAAGGGGATGAATTTTTTTAATTATGTTGCCCCCATCACAGAGAAGGTAGTCAATACTATGTATATGGGGGTCATAAAGCGCGCGCCTATAATATGGCAGGTTATGTATGACAATCCCAGGGTAGTCAGATCTACCTCTCGGGCACGCAGGTTTGTATATAATCAGATAAGGAAAAAGGTCGATAGGCTTATATCTCACTATAATCCAGACGTCGTTATAGCTACTCAGGCGTTTCCCTGTGAAATCATATCCAGATACAAGATAGAAAACTCTAAGAAATTCCGTGTCTTTGCGGTTTTAACGGATTTTGCGCCGCACTCCTTCTGGATCTCTGAGGCGGTTGATTATTACATAGTGGCAACCGATGCAGTGAAAGACAAACTTATCAAAAAGGGCGTGCCTGAAGAGAAGGTCAAGGCATTTGGTATTCCCATAGATCCGGATTTCTACTTTAGTAAAGACTCAGTGGATATTCGAAGGCGACTAGGTATTGGGCAGGATAGGGATGTGGTTCTGCTTATGGGAGGGGGACAGGGACTCGGGCCGATAGGCAAGGTCTTGAAATCAATGGATAAGGTGGATATAGATTTTGATATTATTACCATTTGTGGAAATAATAAGAGGTTATTCCGTTCCGTTGAGAGGAATAAAAAGAGGATGCAGCATAAGGTTTGTAATTTTGGATTTGTCGAGAATGTGGATGAATTTATGTCCATAGCGAAGGTGCTTGTGACGAAGGCCGGAGGACTTACGGTGTCTGAGGCAATGGCAAAGGGCCTTCCTATGATAATAATGAATTCCCTGCCAGGACAGGAATACAATAATCTGAAATTTTTATTACGCAATAGATGTGCCCTGCGGGCTGAGGACCATAAGGAGGTTCGCAGGCTTTTAGAGAGGTTATTGAGAGATGCGGCCCTGTGGGAGAGGCTTCACAAAAATTCCCTGATAACAGGCCGTCCTAATGCGGCACTAGAGGTGGCGCACCTGGCATTGGAGATGTGATGTGGAGACTTTATCTGTTTTGTCTTAAGAATATAAATAAGGCCCCAGGGCTTTTTCATTTTGTAGGTAGCTTGCTGGCTAGTATCAAATACTTTTTGTGTCCACCGGACATAAGGCGTATTGTGAGGAATATCCGTCTCATTAGAGGACGGAATTATCCTATATTTAAGGCCTTCTTATTGGGACACAGGGTATTGGTCAACTTTGTCCACTACTGGCTGGATTTTATATATTTGGGCAGAGTAGCTCCCCATCTACTGAAAGAATCTGTTGAGATAGAAGGAAGGCAATATCTGGATGAGGCACTTTCTCTGAATAAAGGCGTAATAATTGCTACTGCCCATTTTGGCAATTGGGAGATAGCGGGTTTTTGGTTAGGTGAAAATGGCTACCCTATCCAGGCAATAGCCCTGCCGCATAAGGACAAAAAGATAAATGAGTTTTTCGACTCCACTCGTGCTATGCATAATGTAAGGGTAATTCCAACGGGCAGATCCACACGCTGTATAGGGGTGCTGAAAGAAAAAGGGGCCCTAGCAATTTTAGGGGATTGGGATTTTAGTGGAGGCAAGGCAGTCCTGGATGTCGATTTCTTTGGACGCAGGGTTCTATTTCCCTCAGGGGTGGGTGTGTTTGCCCACAGGTTTAAGGTGCCGGTAGTGCCTTTGTTTGGGATGATTGAGGCCCCTGGCCGATATAGATTGAAGGCCTTTCCCCCTATTTCACCGGAAGGCAAATCTGCCTCCGATATCCTGCAGGCCTATGTCAAGGCTCTTGAGAATGTACTGAGAGAAAGGCCCCTGCAGTGGTATATGTTTGGTGAGATAAGATACGCTCCGGAAGGGATAAATAAGAATGAGCTCTGTATAGTTATCCCTGCCTATAACGAAGAAAAGCACATAGGTAGCCTCTTGAATAAACTTGCGCCAACAGGGTATAAGGTCATACTTGTCGATGACGGCTCGGTGGATAAGACCTCAGAGGTAGCATCGCAGTATGAATTTGTAATCTTGCACAGGCTTTCCTGCAATGAGGGCAAAGGGGTTGCCATAAAAGAAGGGTTGGCGATTGCGAAAAAGGAAGGATTTAAGTGGGCTGTGCTTATGGATGCCGACGGACAACACCTTCCTGAGGATATCCCTTCTTTTTTGTCAAAGGCATTCTCTGATGTGGGTATGGTCTGCGGCAATAGGATGCATAATCCTGAAGGAATGCCTTTATTAAGGAGATTGGTGAACAGGATTATGTCAGTAATAATATCTCTGTACACATTTGATTCTATCCCGGATACACAATGCGGTTACAGGCTCATCCGCCTTTCTGCTATCGACCCGGACAAGCTAACAAGTGACCGCTATGAGATAGAAACGGATATAATCCTGCGGGTGAGAGAAGAGGGCTGGGAGATAGTTTCTACGAACATAACCTCTGTATATCACGATACGGCTGTAAGCTACATAAACCCATTCAGGGATACATTGAGATTCATCTATTTTATGTGCATGGATTTTTTGAGGAGAATAGCTAGAATGTTGTCTGGAAGACGTAGAGATGAAAGGGATGTGGGAAGGTGAAAGGAGGTGCTTATGCTAAGAAAGACATTTCTTTTAATTAACTTATTTTTACTAATATCAGGACCATTGACATTTGCCATGGATGCCGATGATGTGGGCTGGCTTGTATATAATAGATACGATGGTGATGATGCCTACTACAAGATTGATATGGAGCTGGTAGATAGATCAGGTGATAGGATTAAACGGGAAATGGAGGTCTATATAAAGGATTATAATGGACTTGATAAGACCACAATTGTATTTTTATCACCGCCCGATATAAGGGGAACGGCATTTTTATCTATAGAGAATCCCAAGGGGGCGGATAAGACTCAGTTTCTCTATCTCCCATCGCTTGGCAGGGTCAGGCGCATTACAAGCAGGCAGAAGGCCAATAGTTTCGTGAATACAGATTATAGCTATGAGGATATAGGGCGGAGGTGGCCGGCGAAAGACAAGCATAGGCTTATTGGCGCAGAGAACATCCTCGGAAGGCCGTGTTATGTCTTGGAATCTATTCCCAAAAGGGATGGCGAAAGTCAATATTCCAAACGGATTTGCTATATAGATAAAGAGACAGGCTTGAGCCTGAAACGTGAGTTTTTTGATAAAAAAGGAAGGAAAATCAGGGAGATGCGGGTAAATAAGATATCGGTTATTGACGGTATCCCCACAGTTATCGATTCTGAGATGATAGACCTTAGAACGGGACATAAAACAGTGATGAAAGTTAAGGAGGTACGATATAACCAAGGACTACCTGATAAGATCTTTAGCGTTAGATATATGAAATCCCTTACTGAATGATGATCCCAAATTATGCAATAGGGTATTAAAATGTAGTGAAAGGAGTTGTGGGACAACAAGAAAGGCTAAAAATAGGAATTCATCATGTGGTTAAACTCAAAACTATTTTATATATAAGGAGAAGGTGGATTGGGAAAGAGCCAAAATGGATTGCAAGGATTGTGAGTTTAGCTTATGATAGAGAAAAAAGAGAATAAAATAAAAAGATTTAAGGTTTTAGGCTGTGGTTTTTAGATTTGAGATTTGACTTTTGAGTTTTATTGGAGGAGAAAAGAGATGGTTTCTTAACAAAGCGACGGGAGATAAAGGATTCTCTAAGGTATAATCCGGGTTTGCGGGTTTAACAGTATATCATAGGAGGTGTTATGGCGAAAAAGGTGAGGGATTCCTGGGCCTCCCGTCTAGGAGTTATCCTGGCGGTGGCTGGTAGCGCGGTTGGACTGGGTAATTTCCTTAGGTTTCCGGTTCAGGCAGTGCAAAATGGCGGCGGTGCCTTTATGATTCCCTATTTTGTCTCACTTCTTCTCCTCGGAATACCTCTTATGTGGGTGGAATGGGCGCTTGGAAGGTATGGAGGTGGATTTGGACACGGTACAGCACCAGGGATATTTCATTCGGTATGGAATAAGAATAGATTCATAAAATACTTCGGTGTCATCGGAATATTTGGCCCGCTGGCGATCTTTATATACTATACCTATATCGAATCCTGGACGCTTGGCTTTGGCGTATTAGGTCTTATTGGCAAGCTGAAGACAGCGGCCATGGCAAAGGAATCTATGCAGGCCTTTCTTTCTGATTACCAGACCAGACTATGGCCATCTTATCTGTTTTTTCTGATTACCTTTTTCGCCAATATCTATGTTATTTCTCATGGCGTCTCAAAGGGGATAGAGAGATTTTCTCGCTGGGCAATGCCAACCCTTCTTTTTATGGCGGTTGTGTTAATGATAAGGGTCTTAACGCTTGGTGCACCCTACCCAGAGCATCCTGACTGGAACGTCCTTAACGGACTAGGGTATCTGTGGAATCCTGATTTTTCGGCCTTGCGCAATCCCAAGGTCTGGTTGGCCGCGGCAGGTCAGATCTTCTTTACGCTAAGTGTTGGTATTGGGGTTATATTAACCTATGCCAGCTATCTCAAAAAGACGCATGATGTCGTTCTATCAGGTCTTACTTCTGTAAGCACAAATGAGCTCATAGAGGTAGTTATTGCGGGTAGTATTGTAATTCCAGCGGCCTTTGCATTCTTGGGTCCGGTCGAGATAGAGGGAGTTGCCAAATCCGGGGCATTTAACCTGGGGTTCGTCACAATGCCAATGGTTCTAAATAAGTTCCCACTGCCTCAATTCTTTACTGGGTTATGGTTCCTGCTTCTGTTCCTTGCTGGAGTTACTTCATCTGTTTCCCTGGTCCAGCCGGCTATTGCCTTTTTAGAAGATGAATTCAATATATCCAGGAAGAAGGCAGTTGGGATATTTTCGGTGGTTTCTTTTGTACTGATGCAGCCCGTGATATTCTGGTTTTCAAGGGGGATTGTCGATGAGATGGACTTCTGGGTAGGTACGGTCTGTTTAGTGGTATTTGCCCTAATTGAGGTGATCCTTTTTTCCTGGGTCCTTGGTATGGATAAGGCATGGGATGAGATACATCAGGGGGCGGATCTTATGATACCCAGGTTCTATAGATTTATTATGAAGTACATTACCCCATTGTTTTTGATAGTCATACTAGTCTCCTGGCTCATATCCTCGAAAGACATAATATTTATGAGCAATGTTGCCAATGCGAATAAACCCTTTGTTCTAGGTACCAGATTGGCCTTGCTGTTGTCTTTATTCCTGCTGGCCTTTCTGGTAAAGATAGCCTGGAAGAGGAGGGGGGATCGGATTGGAGCTATGGAGATAGATAGGGGTAGAGAAGGATAGAGAGAATTATACTTTGATGATTTAACAGTTTCGAGTCTTGATATGTGGGTTTTGATATTTAAGTTTATTTAATATGAAAAAGACAAAGAAACTACCTATAGGAGTCCAGGATTTTAGGGAGATAAGGCAAGAAGATTATCTTTATATAGATAAGACTGAGCCGATATACAGACTCATAAGTGAGGGCAAGTATTATTTTCTCTCCCGTCCGCGTAGGTTTGGAAAAAGCCTGCTGGTATCCACGCTGAAGTACCTCTTTCAGGGTGAGAAAGAATTATTCAAGGGGCTTTATATCTATGATAAGTATGATTTCCCGAAGTATCCGGTAATACATATGGCCTTTGGAGGAAGCAGGAGTGAGGAGAGATTGTTGAATATAATAAGGCAAAACATTGAGCGTAATAGCGATGCATTGGGGATAGAATGCCCTGACTATAAAGATGTGGCGTATTGTTTTGCCGAATTAATAGAAAAGGCCTATAAAAAATACAACCAAAAGGTTGTAATCCTGATAGACGAATACGATAAGCCTATCATAGACAACATAGATCAGATGGATGTAGCCAAGGAGAATCGCAATGTCTTACGCGAACTTTATACAGAGATAAAAAATAATGATCCTTATATAAAATTTGCCTTTCTGACAGGGGTGACCAAATTCTCCAAGGCAGGGATATTTTCGGGATTGAATAATCTAGAGGATATAACCCTTGAGCCAGAGTTTGGGAATCTATTAGGGATAACGCAGGCAGAATTAGAAAAGTATTTTGGCGATCTGTTCAAGGAGAACCATGTAGATTTAGAGGAAGTAAGAGAATGGTATAACGGATATAACTTTCTGGGGGATCTGGTATATAACCCATTTGATTTATTGTTGTTCGTCAAAAAGGGCTTTAGATTTCGCAGTTACTGGTTTTCGACGGCTACTCCTAAATTCTTGATAGATGTAATAGATAGAGGGAATTTTTATATACCAGAGATTGCGGGGTTGAGAGTAGATGAGACGTTATTAGAGAGCTTTGATATAGAAAATATGCGCCCAGAGGCGATATTATTTCAGGCGGGGTATTTGACAATAGATAAGCAGGTAATAAATGAAGAGGATGAGATAGAATATTTGTTACGATTACCGAACAAAGAAGTTAGTAGCTCCCTCTCAAAGGTATTGATAGAATATCTTGCGCAGAGCTTAAATATGGAGAAGCGCACAGGCATACACGTAGCGCTAAAACAGGGCAATGTGGATGATTTGCGGAAAGAGCTCGAATCACTATTTGCCTCACTGCCGTATCATATTCACATCAAAAATGAGATGGCAAGGCAGGAAGGCTATTATACATCGGTGATATTTGCGTATTTACAGAGCATAGCAGATAGGATAATTGGAGAAGATGTAACGAGTAAGGGAAGGGCAGATATAGTAGTAATGGTGCGGGATAAGATATATATCTTTGAGATAAAGGTAGACACAGAAGAAAGCCCGATAAAGCAGATAAAAGAGAGGCAGTATTATAAGAAGTACGAAAATCAGAACAAGCCGATATATCTGATAGGAATAAAGATAGACAGTAAAGAGAGGAATATAGTTGGGTTTGAATGGGAGAAAAGAAACTAATCAGAGGCAAGAACAAATAGAATTCTAACAAAAAGGAGTAGTTTGGATTATGAGGAGCAAGTATTATGTAACAACGCCTATATATTATGTAAATGCTAAGCCTCACATAGGCCACTCTTATACGAATATAGCCGCCGATGCAGTGGCTAGATTTTTTAGGCTTAAAGGGGTTGATACCTATTTCCTTACCGGAACCGATGAACATGGACAGAAGGTAGAAAAGGCGGCAAGAGAGGCAGAACGGCCTACACAGGAATTCGTGGATGAACTTGCTGATAAGTTTCGCGAATTATGGAGATTGCTAGAGGTTACACCGGATGACTTTATCCGTACAACAGAGGGGAGGCATATAAAGGCGGTAAAGTATGTGTTGAATTATCTATATGAGAAGGGCGATATCTATAAGGATTCTTATTCGGGATGGTACTGTGTCCCCTGCGAGACCTTCTGGACGGAAGGACAGGTTGAAAAAATCAATGGAAAGGCCGTTTGCCCTGATTGTAAGAGGCAAGTCGATGAATTGACAGAAGAAAATTATTTCTTTAGACTTTCAAAGTACCAAAATTGGCTTATTGATTACATAAGGAGCCATCCGGACTTTGTAAAGCCAGAAGGTAGGTATAACGAGGTCTTGAGCTTTCTTGAGAGGGAGAGATTAAATGACCTCTGTATATCCAGGCCAAAGTCTAGATTTTCTTGGGGGATAGATCTTCCATTTTCAGAAGAGCATATTGCCTATGTTTGGTTTGATGCACTGATAAACTATATCAGTGCATTGGGTTACCCTGAGAAGACAGAAAAACTCGAGAAATACTGGCCTGCTGATGTGCATCTCATCGGTAAAGATATCCTCCGGCAGCATGCTGTTTACTGGCCGATAATGCTCCATGCCCTTGATCTGGATATACCATATCAGGTATTTGCACATGGCTGGTGGCTTGTAGATAACAAGGGCCAGGCCGAAAAGATGTCGAAGTCACGCGGTAATATCGTAGATCCGTATACAATGGTGGATGAGTTTGGGGTGGATGTATATCGCTATTTTTTGCTGCGTGAGATTCCATTGGGTGTGGACGGATTGTTTTCCTATGATTCTGTGCTGAAGAGGTATAATGGCGACCTTGCAAATGACCTGGGGAACCTGGTATACAGGATATTGTCCATGGCAGAGAAATACCTGCCCGAAGGGGTAGTTAGGTTTGAGGCTAGGCCGAAGAATAGACTGATTGAGAGTTTATTTGAACTGAAGGATAAAGTTGACCTAGAATTTTCTTCGCTTAATTTTTATGATGGCCTTGCCAGTATATGGGAGGTAGTCAATCTGGCCAATAAATTCATAGAGGAGGAACAGCCCTGGACAATGCGGAAGGAGGGCAGGATAGAAGACCTGCAGAGGTTTATGTATATATTGCTGGAAGTACTACGAATTATTGCCGCCTGTATTTATCCCGTTATGCCCTCTACTGCCGAGAAGATATGGCAGCAGTTAGGGATAGAGGACGATATATTGTCTGTTGGCTGGGAGGGAGTATTTGTATGGGGGGAAATCAAAGATGGTGCAAAGATAGAGAAATTCCCTCCCCTTTTCCCACGCCGTGAAGCATAGGGTGGTATATGAGTCTTGTCGATACGCATTGCCATCTTACATTCCCTCAATATGACCAGGATAGAGAAGAACTGATAAACCGCATATTTTCCTCTAATCTGGCCTGGGTGCTTAATGCCTGCTCCAGCCTGGAAGATATTGCGCCTATGAAGGACTTAGCTATGCGTTATCCGGATAAGATATTTCTTTCCATAGGGGTCCATCCGCATTATGTAGAAGGCCTATCTAATGAAGATTATGCCCTAATCAGAGATGAATTGGCCACATTTGACTACAAGGCAATTGGAGAGGTCGGGATAGACCTATTCAGGAATTTGTCTCCGCTTGAGGCCCAGAAAGACACCTTTGCTAGGTTTATCCAATTGGCAAAGGAATTTGATAGGCCGATTATCGTGCATTCTAGGGAGGCAGATGAAATTGTTGTAGGGATGTTGAGAGAGGCTGGTCTGGAGGGCAGGTTTGTCGTGCATTGTTTTTCCGGCGGAGTCGACTTTGCCAGGCAGGTACTTGATATGGGGGGGATGATATCGGTTACTGGAAATATAACCTATAAGAAGTCCGATGCTATTCGTGAGGCAGTCAAATATGCGCCACTAGATAGGATTATGGCAGAGACAGATTCGCCATATCTTGCACCACAGATTATACGTGGCAAGAGAAACGATCCATCCTTTGTTCTGGAGGTCTATAAGGCGATTGCCGAGATAAAGTCAGTAGATTTGAATCGGTTAATAGATGTGTTGTATAGAAATGCATCACTGTTTTTTGGGGTTGGGTCATGATACATTCTATAGTTGATAAGATAAAGGCCAGCCTTGATACATTTGGAATAGTTCCTCTTTCTATGTGGGACGAAATAATCAGGGTGGCCAGGCAGGATAATATTTCTATTGTGTCTGCAATGCTTAAGTTGGGTATTATTTCCGATCCCGAGACAGGGCCCAAATTTGCAGATCAATGGGGAATAACCTATGTTTCTTCAATTGATAAGGAAGACATAGATTTTTCCTTGAAAGGAAAAATAGAAAAAGATGTAGCCAGGAAGTGGAAGGTTTTTCCTATAGGAATGAAGGACGATCATATCCTTATGGCTATATGTGATCCATTGAATCTAGTCGGCGGATTGCTTGAAGATGAGATCGGATTCCCTATAGAGCCGGTATTTCTAGAGTGTAGTTTTGTGGAAGAATTGATAGAGATTGCCTATCCTGAGAAATCCTCACCTAGTTCTATTGCCGTTGAGAGGCATAGTTCTGTGGTTCAACCTGTTGTAGGGGAGGAACTGCTAGAAGGGAACGGGTTAAATGCAGCCTATGTTTCTTCTGTTACTCCTGATTCTGAAGATGCGCCTATGATAGCCCTTATTGAGGAAATAATCCTTGGTGCCTACAAGGAGAGGGCCAGTGATATACATATAGAGCCATTTGAGGAGTGGGTGCGGGTAAGGTATCGGATAGATGGGATGTTGCATGAGATAGATAGGATATCCAAGGACCTGCATGGGAGCATGGTGACCAGAATAAAGATAATGGCCAATATGGACATCGCTGAAAAACGCCTGCCCCAGGATGGTAGGATTCTATTTGAGAAGGGAGATGTCAATCTAGATTTGAGGGTCTCTACGATAAACACTGGTTATGGAGAGACCGTTGTTATTAGATTGTTAAACAAACAGGTCGGACTTATCTCTCTTAATGAATTGGGTATGGAGGAGGACTTGCTGCAGGAGTTTCGAAAGATTATAAATCTGCCCTATGGGATGCTGCTAGTTACGGGTCCTACAGGCAGCGGTAAATCTACGACACTTTACGCGGCCCTCTCGGAGATAGACCATAACCTGCGCAAGGTAATTACAGTTGAGGATCCAGTTGAATATCAGCTTTCTGGTATAAATCAGGTCCAGGTGCGACCCTTGGTTGGGCTTACCTTTGCATCTGCGCTTCGTTCCATCTTGCGTCAGGCCCCAGATGTCATACTGGTGGGAGAGATAAGGGATAGGGAGACTGCCCAGATAGCCGTACAGGCCGCCTTGACAGGCCATCTTGTGCTCTCAACCCTCCATACTAACGATGCCCCTTCTGCTATTACGCGACTTGTCGATATGGGTGTGCCTTCTTACCTGGTGGCATCCTGTATTGCAGGTGTCCTTGCCCAGCGGCTTGTGCGAAGACTCTGTCCTGTATGCAAGGTAGAGATCTCTGAACCTCATGAAGATAACCATTCAGGTGAAGCTGTGGCCCAAAAGTTCAGACCATCGGGCTGTCAGGAATGCAAGATGACTGGGTTTAAGGGAAGGGTGGGAATATTTGAGCTTATGACAGTGGATACAGAGTTGCGAGATGTGATTGCCAGGGGTGCACCTGCTGAGGAATTGAAATATATTGCGGAGTCGAAAGGTATGCAGACACTGCGAGACAACGCCTTTAGGAAGGTAAATGATGGGCTTACCACTGTCTCTGAAATAATGCGCGTTGTTAAGTAGATAGGAAATCTAAAAATAATTGGAAAATTTGGGGCTTCGATTTATAATTAGTCCAAATTATGCAATAGGGATTAACATTGAGAATAAAGAATGGAGCATGGAGAATGGAAGGATTTTATTTTTAAAAAAATATCCTTCATTTTCTATTCTTATTTGTTTAGGCTAGAAATAGAATGGTAGATTAGCAAAAGTAAAAGATAAGGAATTCGATGGATAATTCGAGGATTAGGAGATTACCCATAGG
>WGAY01000079.1 GCA_015494585.1 Candidatus Omnitrophota bacterium
AGGCTTGTCGTATTCGTCTATCAGTATTGCGACCTTTTGGTCGTATTTTTCGTACGCCTTAATAATCAAGCTTTCAAAGCAATCCGAAGGATCATCAGAACTATCACACTCTAGCCTTAATACCTTTTCATTGCCTCTCAAAATATTCAATATCTTTCTCTTAAGCTGTTCAGGACTACGCATATCCCCCCTAAACGATATATGTATCACCGGATACCTGGAAAAATCATACCTATCATAGATATAAAGGCCCTTGAATAGATCCTTTTCGCCTTGGAATAGGTATTTTAAGGTAGATACAAGCAGGCTCTTTCCAAATCTGCGCGGACGGGAAAGGAAATAATACTTGCCTTCAGTTATGAGCTTGTAAATCAGATCGGTCTTATCTACATAGAGATAACCCTCTTGCCTTATCTCTCTAAAATCCTGTACTCCTATGGGTAGTTTCTTTACCTTTTGCATGCTAAAAACTATGCTTCACCTTATAAACAATTTCGGCTACAGTCCTATCTAACCTGTTCCTCTTCCTTCCACCTAAGCCGCTCTCCATCCTTGGGACAAAATTCCATATCCGCCGGATAGACCCTTCCACAAACTGGGCAGAATTTTACTCTTTTATCAACGACGACATCGGCGTTGGTGGTCTGTGTAGACTCCTGTTCCGTCACTTCTTGCGCTGAATTAGATTCCTCATCATCTGGAATCATCTGATCCCCTGCCAAGGCACCGGCCAAGCCACCAATTACCGCCCCCAAGGCCGCACCTTCGCCTGTCTCACCCGACTGGTGTCCAACAACCGCACCAACACCAGCACCAATAAGCGCACCGCCTGCTGCACCCTTCTGAGTGCCCGTACACCCGTAAACAAATACTAATCCAAACAACAACAGATAAAACAAATACTGAACTTTCATACCCAATCCCCCTTTATTAGACTAAAAATATTCCCAAAATCCAATTGTAACGACAATACACCTAATTTATATTTTACCCTCAATTATCCCCTGCCTCAAGCCAATCATCAGCTGCCTGTAGAAAAACAGATTATGCAGAGTCAACAGCCTCACCCCCAGTATTTCATTGGCGTACACCAGGTGTCGAATATATGCCCTTGAAAACCCAGTCTTGCATGCTGGACAAGCACATCCCTCATCTAGAAGGCTAAAGTCATATTTAAACCTGCTATTTCGTATATTCAACTTCCCTTCAGAGGTAAAGGCTACACCTGTCCTGGCATACCTGGTAGGCACAACACAATCAAACATATCAACACCCAGAGAAACCGCCTTAACTATATCCTCAGGTACACCAACGCCCATAAGATATCTGGGTTTATCCGCAGGGAGAAAATCCGTACATACATCCGTCATCTCCCAGCGCACAGACTCAGGTTCTCCAACACTCAGTCCACCTATTGCATAACCAGGCAAATCCAGATCGACTGCATACTCACAGGCCTGTCTGCGCAGATCAGGATAACCAGAACCTTGAACAATCGCAAAAAGGCTATTTATATCACTCCTGCCAGAGGCCCTCCAATAAAAAACAGAGTCATTAAGCCAGCGTTGGGTAAGTAATAACGACCTCTCTGCCTTTGCTCTTGAAACAGGATACTCAAGACACTCATCCAGCGGCATCATTATATCGGAATTGATCAGCAGCTGAAAGTCAATTACCTCCTGAGGAGAAAAGAATATACGCCGGCCATCTATATGTGAACTAAATTCCACCCCATCTTCAGAAATACGCCTCAGTTTTGATAAACTGAAAACCTGATAACCACCACTATCCGTCAAGATAAGCCCATTCCACCGCATTAGACTGTGCAGGTCGCCTTTAAATCTTTGAAACAGCTCCTTCCCCGGCCTTAAATACAAATGATAGGTATTGGCAAGGATAAGACGGTAATCAAACTCTCTCAATTCCCAAGGGGCAACAGACTTGACCGTGCCCTGCGTACCAACAGGCATAAATACCGGCGTCAATATCTCGACACCATTTATATTGAGTCGCCCGGCCCTGGCTTTACTCTTCTTAGAAACCGCCTCAATAGTAAACGAAATCATAATACATCCTCAAAAAAAATTAACCCAGATTATGCATTAGAATTCTTTATCTTCCATCGCTTTGTTAATCAAACCTCTCTCTCCTTATCCAAATATAACTCAAATCTAAAATCTCAAAAGTCAAATCCACAGCTTAAAACTTAAATCTTTTTATTTTATCCTTTCTTTCTCTTCTCTTCATCGTCAGCTAAGCTGCCAATTCTTGCACTCCGATTTTGCCTCCATTAAGTCCGCTTTCTCTATATCCCATATTAAAAACACTTTTGAGCTTTGAGTTGTGGTTTTTAGTTTTGACTTTTGAGTTTTTAGTTTAACCACATGGCGGATTCTTATTTTTAGCTTTTCCTATTGTCCCACAATGGCTTCCATTATATCACAAATCCCTATTGCATAATTGGGGATTAAGCATCCAATAATATATGTCCGCATTATTATACACTAAGGCAAATATCGAACGAAACGCTTTATACTGCAGTCAAACAATTTTTGGGTTACCATTGTCATAATATTTAAAATGGAAAAGGGAGAATGGAGAACGGAGAAGGAAGGATTTCTTTAAAAATAAATGCAAATCGCCAAGGCAAAATGTGTATATTGTATTGGCCTTGGACACCTAATTGACAACATTGATGCTAAATGTTATGATAATTACCAACATAGCTGTTAGTTATTATGTACTACTCCCCGTTGGTCAAGTTAAATTTCACAAAACACAAAACATCTTTTTCAAACCAACAAGGTGTCTTGTAATTAATTCGTATTGCGCCATTCTAATTTTTCGTTTAGTATTGTCATATTATCAAAGACGGAAAACAAAACGTAGAAGGAAGGACTTCTTAAAAAATAAAGGCAAACCGCCTACCACATAGAGAAATTAAATCTATAAACTGGATGAATAACAAATGAATCACCAAATAATAAATATACTGCCTGAAGAAATAAAGAAACCATTGACGCATGGTTTGATATACACCGTAGCCACTGGCGTATCTGGTCTATTGGGAATAATCGTCTTCCCTATACTTGCCAGACTCCTGCCCGTAGCAGACATAGGAAAATACGACTTCTTTCTATTTATGCTCTTTAGCAGTGTCCCAATTGCAAGCCTGGGATTTGAATATGGACTCGGGGCATTCATAAATGAGATAACCAGAGAAAACATCAACGCAATACTAAAGATCGTTGTAAAGATAGTAATAGGGATTTCACTTCTCGAAAGTTTGGTACTCTTCCACCTGAAAATCTTTAATATATTTCAGAGTTTCTCTACAATCCAGATCATACTGTACAGCATCTCCTTATCCGCACTAGCCAGTACCTACATATTTAAGTCGATACTCGTATGGAAACAACATCCGATAAGGGCAAGCATCGTTATGCGCGGCGAGTGGTTAATGGCATCCCTTTTTGGTATCTTATGTGTACTACTATTAGGCTTCTCTATAACAAATTACCTGATAGGCTTCAGCATTGCCTTTGTTATGACCATATTCATCGCCCTAAGGCTATGGCCATTCAAAGGCAGTTCGATCTATAGTATAGGAAAAGAGCAAATCTGGCCATTCGTCAAACGCATAATACCTGTATCCCTACCCTATGGAATCACCACCACTGCCTGGGTAATATCGTTAGGGATAGAGAAGGCCATCATATTAAAAGAACTCGGCCCAACTCAGCTCGGGATATATGCAATGGCCCATAAAGTAGGGCTCATTCCTACTATGATAGGTTCAAGCTTTCTTATGGGATTTATCCCAGAACTAACAAAACGAAAAGACAGCCGCAGTCTATACAAACTACTTATAATATTCTTCGCCGCATATTGTGCGCTATCCATATCCATTGCATCATTATTTTCAAAAGAGATAATATATTTATTTGGGGGCAGCAAATACGCATACGCATCCAGACTCCTACCCTGGACTACAATAGCAGGCCTATTATCCATAATACCAGCATCCATAAACCCAATACTACTTAAGAGGAAAAACACAACGCCTGTGCTTATCACAGGTATCATCTCCTCCCTGGCCACAATAATCCTCGCCCATATACTTATAAAAACCCACTCTCTCTATGGAGCCGCAATAGCTGTAATAATAGCAAGAATTATAGGGATAGGGATATTGCTAACAATGATAAGACGGGTTCTGAGGGAAAAGCCTATCCAAAACTAATGCTGAAAAAGAGATAATAATGCGGACCGAGCTGCCAGAAGGGGCCCATCTTGCATTTAAGGCAACAGGCTGCGCAATCCCGATTAAGATTCTTCATACGAGTCAAGAAAACCTAGTGCCTACGTCTATCTGATTTGTCCTCTCTTATTTATTACCAGAGAGTTATGACTCTAGGGTGTCAAAGTTGGGTTATAAAGAACTATAATAATTGGGAGTGTTGGGGGTTAGATAACCTTTACGA
>WGAY01000080.1 GCA_015494585.1 Candidatus Omnitrophota bacterium
TTTGTTTCATCTGTTGATATTGCTGGAACTTCCTCAGGTCAGGCCAAGGCTGGAAAATGTACCAAAGCTTATCTACCGGCCTGCTGGTGCCCTGGAAGATGCCAGATCTCGGCCTGTGCCTCAATATCAACCACCTCCGGCTAGGCCTAAAAATAATATGAAACTCAGCCGTGAAAGATTTGAAAAAACAGGTATTGGGGAGGATTTTAAGCCATCGAGTTTTTCAAACCAAAATATAACCTCGACGATAGTAGAAGAGATAAAGAAGGCCGATATCCAGGATCCAAAAAAGATAGACGACGAGCTATTCAAGAAATTGATAGAGGTCCAGAACGTACCAGCAGATCCCAAGGTAAAGGCCTACTATCTCAACTATTATGATAAGATACGTCAGCGGATTCGTCACTATGCATTCAAGAGCTATAATTCTTCTATGCCATCTGGTGATGTATTCATTACCTTCACACTTGATTATAAGGGGAGATTATTAAGTGCTGCGGTGGTAAAGGAACGTTCAAACGCTGATTACGAGCTGTGTCAGCTGGCCCTTGAGAGTCTCACTCGTGCCGCTCCTTTTGGGAAGTTTCCACCCGAACTCGTACACGAACGCCTAAAATTTAATGTGGTGATATCGTTTAAACGCAAATAGCATAGATTTGTTGAGAATTTTGATTGTTTAAGTTGATTTAGCCCATTGATATGCTATGCTTTAAGCTGAGGAGGGGAGAATGGTAGATAATCGTGCTAATTGGTATTTGCTTAAGGGGCGCCGGGCAGATGATGGATTTACTCTGGCCGAGGTTATAATCAGTTCGGCACTCCTGTTTATGGTGATTGGGGGCGGAATCTACTCCTACATTGCTAATATGAGATTGGCAAGGGACCTAGCAAACAAGGAAAAGGCCTGGCTGATAGCTGAGCAGGAGATGGAGTGGATCAAGAGTATGGATTTCACAAAGATAAGGACCAATGTTTCCGCATCAAATGGACTTAAGTACTCCTACCATTTTATCGGTGTAGACAGTAATGGTAGTCCTATCCGTGGGGTAAGCGCAATAGATACCTGGATTTCGGATAAGGCATCCTTCCCGCACAAATCTGAAAAGACGGTATTTGACCCGATGGGAATAGACGAAGGTTGGGTGTATGTCTATTTCTTCCCAATAGAGACGAGTTTGGGGAATAAGAAATGGGGGGTCGATGTACGCGTAGCAGTATCCTGGAAATCCCAGGGACAGAGGTTTGGGAGTTGGGATGCTGATAAAGATGGTGTCTGCGATGTATCTGAAGGTTGCGATCTTTGGCATGGCAAGAAGGTATTTAGGTCAGAAGTAGTCCTAGAGGGGAGCGTATGCGATCTGTTTTAGGTCTACATATGTGGAGTGAAAGAAGGGGATTTACTCTGGTTGAAGTAATGGCCAGTGTGGGGATTATATCTATGGCCATGCTGGCAGTAGCAGGCTTCTTACTCTTCCTGAGCAGGTCCTTTCTCGATGAGTTTAGTAATGCCAACAACCAAACCAGATTCAATATTATTACCAAAACTATATATAATGACCTTGTACATACCGTCAAACGCGATCCAGCAGACAGGGTCTTCTTCCCGATAAAGGACCTGGAAAGCGAGGGCAAGGTGCTTGTATATCAGGTCTTAACACCCTGTGAGGGGTCGTCCAGTGTATATGATCCCGATGGTCAAAAAAACCTGTGCTATGGGAACGGATTTGACAGAGGTGCCTACATCAGGTGGTGGTTGGACGATGATAATAATCTGCACAAACAGATATGGAATGGTGAGCCAGGGAATGGTGGACAGCTTCAGAGCGATTCAATTGTAGCTAGAAATGTGGGTTTCTTTGTTTCTGGCGTGGACGATGAAGGCAATCAAGACAATGCCAAATTTGTCGGTATAATGGTCAGGCTTACCAATCTGGATTCAAATATATCTGAGACCGTATATGTTAGGTTACGGGGGGTTTAGAGATGGTTGTGTATATGGGAGATAAAACTAAAAAGGGGTCTGTGCTCCTGGCCCTGGCCTTTGTTGTTATGCTGATAGTTGGGATAGTAACGACGGTATTATTTAATCTCAATATGGTAAACAAGGCGACATTAGAAAGCACTAGAGATGCGACGATTGCCCTGTATATGGCGGAGAGAGGACTTATTTACGCCTATACCGAGCTCCAGGAACACAACCTGAACTGGACAACCCATACTATGGACAGCCAGACAGGACTACTTAGGCCTAATACCGTACACCCAACCATAACTGTATCGGGGGCATCGTTTAGTCAAGATGGGGATTATCTACCATTTGGTACGGAGGATGTGCGTGTCAGGGTCTATAAAGATCAAAATGGCACTATCTGGCAGGTCGCCAGGGCAGAATATAACGGTGCAGTAAAGGTGATAAGGGCCAGTATGATAAGCGGCAATCTGCTTGAGTTTCTGTTTTTTTATAATCAAAAGCATACATTCAACGGTATATATGTTGATGGGAAGGGCATAGGCAAGATATATGTGAATGGAGATATAAAATTTTATCACTGGAGCGAAACTGAGTTCAAAGATATAGCTATGCTCAGTACGAATGCTGATGGGGCATTTAGGACAGAGTACCAGTCCAAGCTACCTCCGTATGCATGGGATATGGGGAAAAAAATCAAATATGGCTACTTAAAAGAGATGAAATATATTTACAGTAATAAGTCGAAAGTCGATGCCTGGTATGACAAAAATGAAGGGGCGATAGACGGCTGGGCGCTTTTGCCTATGTCTAAGAGTGAGTTGGGTGGAGGTGATTTTGATAGGGATTATTACTATGGTAGAGATGGTACACGCTTTGCCTATGATCCTATTCGATATCTACGGGCCATACCTGCCTATTCTATCACCTCTAATGTCAAGTTTACCTTTACAGGTGCAACTCAAGACGCTGGTTATATCGACTTAAATGGTGCATCAGAGGCTAACATAGATCTGCCTCTGCGACTCTTCGATTCCTCAGGTCAGCCCTTAGATTATGACGTTGATCAGTATATGCAGTGGTCCCCGTGGGAATTCTATTATAGAGACAAATATGGAGAAAATCTGACGCGGGATGCGGATGAGATCGATGAGAAACCGGTCAAGTTTGTCCGCCTCTACAAGGACCTGGGTAATGGCAAATACAAGATAGTAGGCGACCCTAGAAATGCCGACTATGCCCAGGTCTTTGATATGAAGGACACCGCTGCAGAGGGTACTACGCAGATAGAGATGAAATACTGGGATAAGGCAGCAGGGGAGTGGAAGACGAAAACGATTCCTGTGAAGGAAGACGTAAATGTTGAGTATAAGGGGCAACTCTATCACTATGATACTTCCTCCGAGGAGTTTTGGTGGAAAGACAAAATTGAGAATACGGACCTTAGTACCTATAAGTTTACTAAGGAACAGGCCATTGACTTCAATGATACCAAAATACAGGATTACATAAAAAATGGTTTTATCCGCAATGACGGCAACCCGGGCAATCCTGAAGAAGGGAGATTTAATGCCTTAGACACGCGCTATCAATTCCAGGCCCTTAGGTTTAAGGACTGGTTGGAGGGCAAGTATACTGCGCCTGCAGGTGAGACAGGCACTAATACAACAGTAGATCTATCTTCCATTATAAAGACAGGTGTAAATGGGGCAATCGACAGGGTGCCCATCTCTCTCAATGAGGCGCTATTGCCGGAGGCGAGGGAAAATGGGGTCTGGATAGGCTATGAAGGGGATGATAGCAGTGGCTATCACCTGGTGGTGTATATAAACGGCGAGAAGAAGTACGATGAGTCCAGTGAAGAGGGCCTGCCTGACTGGCTTTACCAGAAGCATATGATATTTAGTAACGAACTTCATTATGGTGATATAGTAGATGGTCATCCTACAAGTTATAGAGCACAAATAAACCAGGGCGATGTCCTTAGTATAGATGTCCAGGCCTTTACACAGGATGAGGATGTCAAGAACAGCAGTGGACTGGTCTGGATAGACTACCGGAATCCCCAGACAGATACAAGACATAATTACAAAAAGGCAGTGAGGCTTGTAAACGGTGGGGACATCGATCTTGAGAATGGACTAACAGTGGTAAGCGTTCAGTCCGTGATGATACAGGATGACTTTAATACCAATCCACTGGATGGTGAAGAGACCCCACCGCCCTGTGCCATTGTGACAGATGGATATCTCTATTTCCTCAGCAAGGGCTTTAATCCCGATGAGCACAATTTTGTCCCTAGCTTTTTCGAACCAATCCTTCCCTATGGAGATGTTACTGAATACCTCAGAGAGGTACTAGGTGATGGCTACTGGCCTGCTGTGGATGATCCTCAGAGAGAACAGAAACTCCAGGCCATTAAAGATACATTATTGGACTTCTATAGCAATCTCCCTGCAGATATGAAGGCATATGGTGCCCCTCCTATAGATAAGATCTCTGAGATTACTAAAGGCCTAGATCTCGAGGGGAACCCAGAGCAGCTAAATAATCGCATTGTACAATACTTTAAAGATGCCCATGACCCAAGGTGTACTGGATCTGATTGTATGCTTAGTGGACCACTACCTGCTCAGTACGACCCAGACGATACAGTGGAGATAAATGCAGCCATTGTGAGGAATGAAAATGTGCCTGATTATGCCTATGGGCTTGAGACCTGGAGGTGGAGAAATGGAGATGATTGGGTAGGGGGAGGAGAGCCCTCTATAGTGGTTAGGGGTTCCTTCCCACGGGTGATGGATACCGAAAATAACGATATCCGCTGGTCGGATGTGTATAGTAATTATAATTTTTATCTCTCACTCAGTACATCAGATTGGCGCGGGGTAGAGGGACAATTTATCCCCCAAAGAGATGTTACCTGGGAGCCCTTTAAATTCGACAAGACCCCACCAGGGAACCTGAATTACATAGGTACTACTGCATATTTTATAGAGAAGGACCCATCTATGTTCGATAAACATCCCATATAGTCTTTACCTTTGGTTTATGGTATAATCTTTCCACTGTCTGGATATTTTAAAGCCAAACGAATTTGGAATAGGACAAAACGGATTGGAGGAAACTGCCATCCTCCGTTCTTCACTCTTTATAATTATACGGGAGGGTTAAGATGCACTCAAGGTGGGGGATATGGGTATTGTTTCTCGTGACATTATTCTTCTATGGCTTTGTCTCGGGGTTTAATCTGTTTCTTGGGTTTGATGGACCCCGGTCACAGCCTATAGTCCGCAATGGCGAGGTTGGTATGTCTTTTGAGGGCAAGTTGGACTGGGATGATGGCCTCAGAGGTAAGGCAGTAGATTTTTATTTCAAGCAGGGCTTTGTTTCGCTGTCTGTGCCTGGGGATTGGTTTGAAGATATTGATACAAGCGGGCTCTCGATTGGCCTTTTTATCTTTTCTCGCGGCCTGAAAAAGGGAGATGTAATCCTATCCTCTTCTCCGATAGAGATAAGGGCAGATGATGTGTTCCCAGATAGGATTGCTGTGATACTGCATCTTGAGGATGGGGATAGAGAGGTTGTGCGTATCCCTGTAGATATACCAAAGATGGAATGGGTACACCTGCTAGTGGGTATTAAGGGTATGCGAGTGGTGATATATATAAACGATGAAAAGGTAGTCGATGATGTCCTGTGGAATAACAAATTGTCCATGGACAGCGATCCAATAAGGGAAAAGATATATCTGGGAGGTTATCAAGGAAAAGTCTCTTATAACGGCAAGATAGATGAATTCTGCATATTTACTGATTTCCTCGATGATTATGAGGTAGCAGGATTGCTGTGATGAAAGTCATAAATAGGAGGGTATCTATGGGATATAAGGTAGCTGTGGTCGGTGCAACTGGTATGGTTGGCAGGGAGATGCTAAAGGTTCTGGAGCAAAGGGATTTTCCGGTTGATGAGATAAGGCTCCTTGCCTCTGAGAGGTCAAAGGGAAGACGGCTTTCCTTTAGAGGGCAGGAAATAGAGGTCGAGGTATTGTCCCCAGAAGGTTTTGATGGCCTTGACTTTGCCCTATTTAGCGCGGGCGGTTCAATTAGTAAAGAATACGCCCCTATTGCAGCGAAAAAGGGCGTTGTTGTTATAGACAACAGCAGTGCCTGGAGGATGGATCCAGATGTCCCGCTGGTCGTACCTGAGGTAAATCCAGAGGATGCCTTTAAGCACAAAGGGATAATTGCAAATCCAAATTGTTCTACCATACAGATGGTCGTGGTCCTCAAACCACTGGCCGATAAATATGGGATAAGACGCGTGGTCGTCTCCACATATCAGTCTGTCTCTGGATGGGGTAAGGCAGCGGTGGATCAGTTATGGGAGGAATTGAGGTTTATCTTGGAGAATTGCGATAAGTGCCCGGCAGAAGAATTAAAGGCCAAATTGCGGTCTGCAGAGGGGCTATCCAGGGTCCTGGCCCATCCTATTGCCTTTAATGCCCTGCCCCATATAGACGTATTCCACGATGAGGGCTATACAAAGGAAGAATGGAAGATGATAAACGAGACTAAGAAGATTATGCACCTGCCTGATATAGAGGTCAGCCCTACCTGTGTCAGAGTGCCTGTATTAAAGACCCATAGCGAGGCAGTCAATGTCGAATTAAAGGAGAAATTTTCCTCACTGGATGAGGTAATGCAGGTACTTTCCTCTGCTAAGGGAGTAACGGTTCTGGATGATCCAGATAATGATGTCTATCCCCTTGCCCTGGATATGGCCGGCGAGGATGATGTATTTGTGGGCAGGATAAGACGCGACTTTACCGTAGAGAGCGGATTGAATCTCTGGATCGTCGCAGATAACTTGCGCAAGGGTGCGGCATTAAATGCTGTTCAGATAGCCGAATTACTGATAAGCTCTTAGTGATTGGTTTGACCAAAGGTTATTGTAGATTTACCTGGGCCAATATTTGTCTGAATGTCATGGCATCTGTAACGGCATCTGCTTGGTAGTCATTGTTGAAGTAGGCAAATATTAGCCTTATCCCTGCCTGGTGTCTTATTTTATCTGCCCATTGCCTTAGCTGGTCATTGCTATATCTGCCTTTATAGAGCTGACTGGTGCCGTGAAATCGGAGGTAGACCACAGATCCTGTAGATATATTAGGAGTCTTGGGATATTTCTCTACTGGCGCATCGTACCATACCAGTGGGCTGTGAAAGTCTTCCATTATGGTGTATACCTTATCGTTGAACCAGGATTTGTGGCGCATCTCAATGGCATTGATGTACCTGCTCAGATATCCGCCTTCATTTAAGAGATCTAGAAATGACTTCAGGAGGCCGATGTCCTTTTTTAGTGAGGGCGGGAGTTGCCAGAGTATGCAGATGAGTTTTTCTTTTAGCCCTGATAGGGATGAGAAGAATTTGCTTAGGGATTCTGGGCTGGTCCTTAGCCTCTGTATATGGGTAATGTAGCGAGGGGCCTTTGCACTAAACCTGAAATCATCGGGTGTTTTGTTATACCAAGACTTGACTATATTGGGGAATATTGTGCGGTAAAATGTCGAATTTATTTCAACCGAATTGAAGTGTTTGGCATAGAAGAGAAGAAATTCTCTGGAGGCCATTGTCTGGGGATAAAATCTACCCTTCCAGTCATCATAACTGTAGCCGCTGGTGCCTATGAATAATTGCATTATCTTTTCAGGATTCTCTCCTACCCAGAAGCTGGAGTATGAACAGAAATAGGTTTATGAAATCCAGGTACAGGGCCAATGCACCGCTGATTGCAACGCGCTGGAGGCTATCCTCGTCCATAGATATTGCCTGGCTGCCTATCTGTCTTATCTTCTGACTGTCATAGGCAGTCAGGGCAGAAAAGATAACAACACCTATTATCGATAATATAAAATCAAGGGCGCTTGACCTAAAAAATATGTTCAGTAATGAGGCGATAATGAGGCCTATGAGGGCCATTACAGCTATGCTGCCTATCCTGGTCAGATCTGCCTTTGTGGTGTAGCCATAGATGGCCATTGCTCCGAACATCCCAGCGGTCGAGAAGAAGGCCAGTGCTATAGTTGCCTTTGCATATACCCAGAATATGCTGCTGAGGTTTATTCCCATAAGGGCTGAGTAGATGATAAAGATAATAGTGGCAGTGCTGCCAGATATGTTGGCGCCTGCAATAGAGAAGACCATTCCTATCTGGACAAGGAATAATAAGAGTATCAACCAGGGATGGCTTGCGATAAATATCTGTGCTGAGAGATTGCCCGCTATCCACATAGCAATTAGTGCGGTCAGTGCCAATCCGCCGGCCATCCAGCCGTATACCTGATTTACAAAACTGCGCAGCTGCGCTTCCGCCCTGTCAAGACTGCCTGTATACTGCATAGTTTACCTCCTTGGTTTGTTGGGTTATAATCATCGATATGGATAAGAATACCTTATTGGAGTTTTTGAACAAACCTATTATAGAAATTATAGCTATTGCCAACCGACTTCGCAAGGATAATTGTGGAGATAGGCTTCATTTGTGCTCTATTATAAATGCCAGATCAGGGCTCTGTTCGGGTGACTGCGCTTATTGTGCGCAATCAGCAGTCAGTAAGGCGGATATCCCTGTCTATCCTATGAAATCAAAGGAAGAGATACTCAAGCACGCAAAGCGAATGAAGGAGATAGGTGCACAGCGGTTCAGTATTGTAACCAGCGGGGAGTCCCTGGGAGATGACGAGCTGGAAGTAGTCCTGGAGGCCTTGCCCGAAATAAGGGCCCTGGGGCTTGGGACCTGCGCATCTTTGGGGATACTGGATAGGGATAGGCTACATCTATTGAAAGAGGCAGGACTTGAGCGTTATCACCACAATATAGAATCGTCTCCTCGTTATTACAGCAAAATCGTATCTACGCATAATTTTGAGGATAGGATCAAGACCCTGCGACTTGCAAAGGAGGTTGGGCTTGAGGTCTGTTCTGGAGTGATTATCGGGATGGGAGAGGACTGGCAGGATAGGGTAGATATGGCTTTCATTTTATCTGAGCTGGGAGTAGATTCTGTCCCTGTGAACTTGTTCATCCCGATAGAGGGTACTCCCCTTGAGTCGGTCAGGATGATAACACCAGAGGATGCTATCAGGACCATGGGTATGTTCAGATTTGCTATGCCTGATAAGGAGATAAGGCTCATTGCCGGCAGGGAATTAGTCTTCGCTGAAGATGAATTAATCCCGTTTATGAGCGGAGCGAATGGGATGATGATTGGTGGATATTTGACTAGAGGAGGCAATCTGCCAGATAGAGATAGAAAATTAATCGAGGATGTGCTCAGGGCATGGGCTTCTGAGAGGATGGACGATGGGGGTAAATGATATTATTGCGAGAATAAGCCCTTCTAGTATGGCCCGTCTGGCGGATGTTATATCCGGGATTTTGTGGCATACCCCAATTTCCAGACAGCGGCTAGTGCTTGAGAACCTGCGTTGTGCATTTCCAGAGACAGCAGATGCGTATCTTCTAGAGATAGGTCGGCGGTCATTGAGAGAGATGATTTTTTCCCTCCTGGAACTCCTCTATTGGGATGCTAGGTGGAAGGTCAATAGGGAATCTGCCAGGGAGGAACTGCTTGAGAGTATTAGCCTGTCTGGTGATACTTCCTATCTTTTCTCAGATAGGCCTGTGCTGGTCCTTACAGCTCATTACTCTAACTTTACATTGATGGCTGGCTATATCTCTATGCGGCGAGCGCCTGTAGGGGTTATCCTGAAACGGATTAAAAATACCTTTATCCAGAGCAGGCTTGATCGCATTTTCTCAGACAAATTCCTTATTCCGCTATATATAGACGATAAAGGGACAGTTCACAAGGCCCGCAGTATACTGTCAGAGAATGGAGTAGTAATCACATTACTCGATCAGCACTTTGGAAGGAAGGGGAGGGTAAAAGTGGATTTCTTCGGGAGGCCTGCTTATGCCGCGGCTGGGATGGTTCGCCTGGCTAGGCGTATGGGAGCAGATATAGTTCCTGCCTTTGCGCGTAGGAGGAAACAGGACCTGATTATAGAGGTGCTAAAGCCTATATGGTCGCATGGGATGGAACTCTCTGATTATGAGATAGTGCAGAGGTTTACTAATTTATTAGAAGACCTTCTCAGGGAAGAGCCGATTCCCTGGGCCTGGATGCACAGGAGATGGAAGGTATGAATCTGTTGCTTTCTCTTTCCTATGATGGGACACAATTTTATGGCTGGCAGGTTCAGGATGGGAGGCGTACAGTGCAGGGGGAGCTTGAGGCTGTGCTAGCGGATGTGTTGGGCAGGCAGGTGCGGGTTTGCAGTGCAGGTAGGACCGATGCAGGTGTGCATGCCAGGCGTCAGTATTGTAACTTCTTTGTGGATAAACTGGTTGTTCCGCTGGAAAACCTCTCCAGGGTGATAAACGATAGACTACCTGGCGATATATCGCTATTGTCGATAAGAACCGTTCCGTCGGATTTTCATGCCAGGTTTTCTGCCCAGGAAAAGATATATCGCTACTACTTTTACATTTCAAATACTAAAAATGTTTTTCTGGATAGATACGCTGTCAGAGTGGACGGACTGGAGATAGAACCAGTCCAGTCTGCTATCAATATGTTCTCCGGGGAAAGGGATTACTCTGTTTTTGCCTGTGTCAATGACTGGTGCCCTTCGGATAACAGTTATTTAAGGACGGTAACTGTGAGGATGCGAGTATTGAAGCGGCTTGGTGTGGGATATATTGAGCTTAGGGCAAGCGGATTTTTATATAAAATGGCCAGGCGTATAGTAGGCCTGTTGCTTGAGATAAACAGGGGCAGGTTTGGTCCTTCTGTAGTAAAGGATGTGTTTTCAGGACAAAAACCAGAGTGGCAAACTGCCCCTGCCAGGGGACTGTTTCTCTGGGATGTGAGGTTTGGGATAGAAAATAATGCTTGAGAAAAAGGATTTTACATATATAATATTGCGGGCAATACAGGGATAGATCCCAACTTGGTAATGTTATGAAATCGGGTTTTGTTATTCTGGAAGATGGCTTTTACCTGCCTGGGGTAATCTTTGGGGCAGGGGGCTCTTCTATTGGTGAAGTCGTATTTAACACCTCAATGACTGGCTATCAGGAGATACTGACCGACCCTTCATATTATCAGCAGATAGTCGTGATGACCTATCCCTTGATTGGAAATTATGGAGTAAACCCAGAAGATGTTGAGTCAGATAGGGTTTGGCTTTCGGGATTTATCGTGAAGGAGCTTTCGAATATCCATTCCAACTGGCGCGCAACTCAAGGGCTTGATGAATATCTGAAGGAAAACTCAGTTGTTGGCATATCAGGTGTGGATACCCGCGCATTGACCCGCCATGTAAGGGTCTATGGTGCGATGCAGGGGGCAATAGTGCCTGAGGATGAGATTGACTCAATTGATGCATGGGTTAAGAGGATAAAAAACAGCCCCCATCTTGAAGGAAGGAATATTGCCTGCGATACAAGCACGAAAGAGCCTTACGATATTAAGGGCAAAGCAGATAGATATAGGGTTGCGTTGATTGATTGCGGCGTAAAGAAGAGCATTATAAGGTATCTCTCAGAGCAGGTCTCAGAGATTCGTATATTCCCCTGGAATGCATCTCTTAAAGATATAGAGGCCTTTCAGCCGGATGCGGTTATGTTCTCTAACGGTCCGGGAGACCCTGCGGCAGTTGATGAGACGATAGCCCTTGCTAAGGGGCTTTTAGGAAAACTTCCTCTCTGGGGAATATGCCTTGGCCATCAGATATTGGGGATAGCCATGGGCGGAAAGACGTATAAGCTCAAGTTTGGCCATCACGGTGGCAATCATCCGGTAAAGGATATTGCCAGCGGCAGGATTGACATTACTGCCCAGAATCACGGGTTTTGTGTTGATGCGGATTCCCTGAAGGATGCGAAGGTAGAGATTACGCATAAGAATTTATACGATGGCACGTTAGAGGGGCTTATAAGCAGCAGGTTTAATGTGCGCTCTGTCCAGTTCCATCCAGAGGCAGGGCCAGGGCCGTTTGATGCAAGGTATATATTTAAAAAATTTGTGGAGACAATAGATGCCTAAACGAACGGATATAAAAAAGATACTTATTATTGGCTCAGGGCCGATTGTGATCGGGCAGGCCTGTGAGTTTGACTACTCTGGGACTCAGGCGTGCAAGGCCCTAAAAGAAGAGGGTTATGAGGTGGTTCTGGTAAACTCAAATCCAGCCACAATTATGACCGACCCTGAATTTGCGGATGCTACCTATATAGAGCCGATCACTGCTGACTTTGTTGAAAAGATTATTGAAAAAGAACGGCCAGATGCCCTGCTCCCGACCCTTGGTGGTCAGACAGGGCTTAATACCGCTATTGAGTTGTTTGAGCGAGGAGTGCTGGATAAATATGGCGTTGAGATGATAGGCGCAAGCCCTGAGGCAATAAAGAAGGCAGAGGATAGGGAGTTATTTAAGGCGGCTATGGAGAAAATAGGGTTAGATCTGCCAAGGAGTGGTTTTGCGCGGTCAATGGATGAGGCAAGGCAGGTAGTAAAAGAGATAGGCTTTCCAGTTATTATCAGGCCGAGTTTTACGCTGGGCGGCTCTGGCGGAGGTGCGGCCTATAATATTGAGGAATTTGAGGAGATAGCCTCAAGGGGCCTTGAATACAGCATGATAAATGAGATCCTCATAGAAGAATCCGTTGAAGGCTGGAAGGAGTTTGAACTTGAGGTAATGCGCGACAAAAAAGACAATGTGGTTATTATATGCTCCATAGAAAACTTTGACCCTATGGGAGTCCATACGGGCGACAGCATCACTGTTGCCCCTGCCCAGACCCTTACTGATAGGGAATATCAAAAGATGCGCAGTGCCGCAATTGCCGTTATAAGAGAGATAGGAGTTGATACCGGAGGAAGTAATATCCAGTTCGCGATAAATCCCAGAGACGGCAGGATGGTCATAATTGAGATGAATCCTAGGGTATCGCGTTCATCTGCGCTTGCGTCAAAGGCAACTGGTTTTGCGATTGCCCGTATAGCCGCAAAATTAGCGGTTGGCTATACGTTGGATGAGATACCAAACGATATAACAAAAGAGACCCCTGCCTCGTTTGAGCCAGTCCTTGACTATTGTGTGGTCAAGTTCCCCAGATGGGCGTTTGAGAAGTTCCCCGGCGCAGAGCCAGTGCTTACCACTGCTATGAAATCTGTTGGCGAGGTAATGGCGATCGGAAGGACGTTTAAAGAGGCATTGAACAAGGCGATCCGTTCGCTTGAGATAGGCCGTATAGGGCTTCTTGAAGACGGATCCAGCCATTCCAGAAAGATAGCGGCAATGGACATAGAGGAACTAAAGATAGCAATGAGCGTGCCTAACCCTGATAGGCTTTTCCAGATAGGCGAGGCGATTAATAAAGGCATTTCTATTGAAGAGATACACGAAATAACAAAAATAGACCCATGGTTTCTGGATAACATAAGACAGATAGTTGACTTTGACAAGAAGGCATCATCAGTGAGTTTTAATGAGGTGGATCTGGACTTTATGCGCCAGGCAAAGGAATTTGGTTTCTCAGACAAGCACCTTGCCTACAAGTGGGGAGTTAATGAGGCAGATGTCCGGGAAAAGAGAAAAAAGTTAGAGATAGAGCCAACATATAAATTAGTGGATACCTGCGCGGCTGAGTTTGAGGCATATACTCCATATTTTTATTCCTCATACGACAGGGAAGACGAAAGCCGCGTAAAAAACGAGAAAAAGGTAGTAATTTTAGGCGGAGGGCCTAACCGTATTGGACAAGGGATTGAGTTTGATTATTGCTGTGTCCACGCCTCATTTGCCCTGCGGGAGATTGGATATAAATCTATTATGATTAATTCCAATCCTGAGACAGTGTCGACTGACTATGATACCTCTGATAAGCTGTTCTTTGAACCGCTCACCTTTGAAGATGTGTTGAATATCATAGAGAGGGAGAGGCCCTATGGGGTAATAGTCCAGTTAGGCGGCCAGACACCGCTTAACATATCGGTTGCGTTAAAGGATGCTGGTGTAAGGATATTAGGTACTTCTGCCGAGGCGATAGACAGGGCAGAGGACAGGGAGCTGTTTAAGGCACTTCTTACTAAACTTGGATTAAAGCAGCCTCCAAACGGGATAGCGGTTAATATTGAGCAGGCAATTGATATTGCAAACCGTATAGGCTATCCGGTGTTGTTGCGGCCTTCATATGTGCTCGGCGGAAGGGCAATGGAGATAGTCTATGACCAGCCGTCGCTTGAGAAGTATATGAAAGAGGCGGTGGACGTATCTGAGAAGCGGCCGGTATTGATAGATAGATTTCTTGAAGACGCGATAGAGGTAGACGTTGACCTGATATCAGACGGTCAGACCTCGGTTATAGGCGGGATACTGGAGCACATAGAATACGCAGGCGTCCATTCTGGCGATTCGGCAATGGTCCTGCCTCCGCACAGCCTTGATAAAAAGATAATAGATGATATACGCAGTTCAACCTATGCATTGGCAGAGGAACTGAACATTGTTGGGCTCATGAATGTGCAATACGCAGTAAAGGATGGTCAGGTCTATGTGCTTGAGGTAAACCCGCGCGCCTCAAGGACGATACCGTTTATAAGCAAGGCAATAGGCATACCACTGGCAAAGCTTGCAACAAAGGTAATGCTGGGCAAGAAATTGAAGGATTTAGGTTTTACAGAAGAGAAGATACCGCCCTATTATGCGGTTAAGGAGTCAGTATTTCCGTTTAACAGGTTCCCCGGTGTTGATATAATCCTGAGCCCTGAGATGCGCTCAACCGGAGAGGTAATGGGGATAGATAGAGAGGTTGGAGCTGCGTATTTAAAGTCCCAGATAGCAGCAGGCCAGGCCCTTCCAACAGAAGGGCTGGTATTCGTTAGTGTGAGGGATTCGGATAAACCCGGTATCACCGGAGTGGTTAAAGAACTCCTTGATATGGGCTTTGAGGTTATTTCCACAAAAGGCACGGCAAAGTTTCTCTCAGAGAGGGGGCTAAAAGTAAAGCTTGTCCCAAGGCTTGCAGAGGGAAGGCCCAATACACTTGATTATATCAAAAACGGTGAATTAAAACTCATAATCAATACACCTTCAGGAAGGATCCCACGCAAGGATGAGGTGCGTATCCGTTCAACCGCTATCCTGCACGGAATTCCCTGCATAACCACGGTAGCCGGCGCGTATGCCTCAATAGATGCCATAAAGAGGCTCAAAAAGGGTGGGCTTTCAGTTACCAGCCTGCAGGAATACTATGGTAGATAAATCCGGATTAGGTTGTGTTATGATTAAGTAAAAACTTAAAACTATCGAACTCTGAAAACCAAAATATTGATTTAGTTGTGGCAGTCAAGTATAGTATTGACAGGTGTGTTGGTTTTGTCTTATTTAAGAAATGGTTTTTTCTTTTAGATTTGAGTTTTAATTGTATTGATAGCAAAAATGAGTGTAATTGGAATTCTAATGTATGAATTGGCACAAAATTAAAAGGAGCGGATTATGGCGTGGGAGGCAGTTATAGGTCTGGAAGTTCATGTTCAGTTAAATACCAAAACAAAAATATTCTGTTCGTGTCGGAATGAATTTGGTGCGGATCCTAATACGAATGTATGTCCAGTCTGTTTAGGGTTCCCAGGAGTGCTGCCGGTCTTTAATGAAAAGGTCCTGGAGTCGGCTGTAAAGGTCGGCTTGGCGCTTAATTGTCATATTGCCAGTTATTCTAAATTCGATAGGAAGAATTATTTCTATCCAGACCTGCCAAAGGCCTATCAGATATCTCAATATGATATGCCTATCGCCGAGGACGGTTATATAGATATTGTATTGGAAGATGGTGTCAAGAGGATAGGGATAAAGCGGGTGCATATGGAAGAGGATGCTGGGAAGTTGATACACGGTCAGGGGGTGTCGTTTGTTGACTATAATCGTACAGGGGTACCGTTGCTGGAGATAGTTAGTGAGCCTGATATGCGTTCCCCTGAAGAGGCTTATGCCTATCTGGTTTCACTCAAGCAGATAATTCGTTACCTTGGAGTATCTGATTGCGATATGGAAAAGGGCTCGCTTCGTTGTGATGCCAATATCTCTGTCAGAAAGAAGGGAGAGGATTCTTTTGGCACAAAGACAGAGATAAAGAACCTGAATTCTTTTAAAGGAGTCAGGGCAGCGCTAGAGTATGAGATAAAGAGGCATATATCTCTGATAGAGGCAGGTGAAAAGGTGGTCCAGGAGACTAGATTATGGGATGCAAGCAGGCAGATTACCCAGGGAATGCGCAGCAAGGAAGAGGCCCACGATTATCGTTATTTCCCTGATCCGGATTTATTGCCGTTGGTTGTGGATAAAGAGTATGTAGAAAGGTGTCGATCCTCTTTGCCTGAAATGCCTTCGGCCAGAGAGGCAAGGCTAAAGAGTCAATACAATATCACCGATTACGATGCTATGGTTATCTGCCAAGAAAAGGATTGGGCAGATTATTTTGAGGAGGCAGTCAAATCAGTACGGAATCCTAAGAAATGCGCCAATCTTATGATAACGATGTTGTTTGAGCAGTTGAACGAAAGGCAAGTAGACATAAAAGATGTCAATGTACCTGCTGATTATATAGGGAGGCTGGTTGATCTGTGGGATGAGGGAAAGGTAAACAATGTTGCAGCCAAGCAGGTATTGATAGAGATGCTGGATACTGGCAAGGCCCCTGAGAGGATTGTCGAGGAAAAGGGGCTTCTGCAGGTCTCTGATGAATCCAAGTTGGAGGAGTTTGCAAGGGAAGCCATAGAGAAGAACCCCAAGGTGGTTGATGATTATAGATCAGGGAAGAGGAATGCCGTGATGTTTTTGGTGGGCCAGGTAATGAAGCTAAGCCGTGGGAAGGCAAATCCACAGAAAGTTAGAGAGTTATTGGTTAGACTGATTGAGACCCAATAGCCTGAGACAAAGAGAGATGAAGAAAGATTGGAAAAACATCATGTTAATTGGTTTTATGGGGGCGGGAAAGACATACACTGGTCGTGAGCTTGCCCGTCTGTTGAAGATGCAATTTATGGATATGGATGATGAGATAGTGAAGAGGGCCGGAATGGCTATTAATGAGATATTTGCCCGTTATGGAGAGGATCGCTTCAGGGATATAGAGACAGATGTCTTGAGAGAGTTGTCCAATAAGTCAGGGCTAGTGGTAGGATGTGGAGGAGGTGTTGTAGTCAAGGATAGAAACCTGCCTCTGTTGAAGAACTCAAATCTGGTCGTATTCTTGCAAGCCTCCCCAGAGATTATCTATGAGCGGGTGAAGGACGATGATAGTCGCCCTTTGCTAAAGGTAGACAACCCTATGCAGAGGATAAGGGAATTGCTTGATTTACGGATGGCCCGCTATATGGAAGCCGCAGATCTTATCATTGATACAGATGGAAAGACCCCTCTAGAGGTAGCGGAGGAGATATATAGGTTATTGGAGGATGAAAACTGAATTGGAGGATAGATGGTGGATAATATATGGGCGCCTTGGAGATATAGATACATATCGATGGTTGATAACGATGAAGATGGCTGCGTTTTTTGCCGAGAAGATGAATTTTTTGTTGCAAGGTCTGAGTTGTGTTCCATACGATTGAATAAGTTCCCTTATAATAATGGCCACCTATTGATAATGCCCAATAGGCATATCTCGGACATTTCAGATCTATCTGAAGATGAGCAGGTAGAGTTGTTTGGGTTTATTATTTCGGCGAAGAATGTACTGAAAAAGGTCCTTTCTCCGGATGGGTTTAATATAGGGCTTAATCTTGGTCGTGTTGCTGGTGCTGGGATAGACAGACATCTGCATTTTCATATCGTCCCCAGGTGGAATGGTGATACAAATTTTATGCCGGTACTTGCGGATACAAAGGTAATATCACAATCACTGTATGAGTTGAGAGATATCTTAAAAGAAGAATTCCGCAAAGAGGGTCTTTCTACAGACTATATCTAATGGATTGGGTAGAGAGAGAATATAAGTTATTGGCTAGTTATGCAGTATTTGCCTCGAAGTCGCGTGGGCGTCGTTATCCTGAAGAGATCCATCCATTTCGTTCGCCTTTTCACAGGGATCGTGACAGGATACTGCACAGTGCTGCGTTTCGCAGGCTTAAGTACAAGACGCAGGTTTTCATATTCCACGAGGGTGATTATTATAGGACCAGGCTTACTCATACACTTGAGGTTTCTCAAATAGCCCGCACTATAGCAGTCGCCCTTGGACTGAATGAGGTTTTAACTGAGACTATTGCCCTTGTTCATGACCTAGGGCACACTCCCTTTGGCCATGCAGGTGAATGGGCCTTGAATGAGATGATGGAAGCAGAAGGAGGATTTGAGCATAACCTGCAGGCCTTGCGCATAGTAGATTATCTAGAAAAGCGATATATAGGATTTCCTGGATTGAATCTTAGTTGGGAAGTAAGGGAGGCGATTGCCAAGCATTCGAAAAGGTATAGAGAAAAAGTTGAGCTCCACGATGAATTTGGCTTAAATGCACCTTCTCTTGAGGCCCAGGTAGTAGAATCGTCGGATGAAATTGCTTATGATACCCATGATTTAGACGATGCCCTGGCCTCTGGGCTCATTTCTTTTGAAGATGTAAAGGACCTAGAGGTCTGGCAGATAGCAGAGAGATTGATTCCGAAGGATGCAAGGCAAGATAGGGAACTCTACCGACACTATATTGTTAGGACAATAATAAATTTGTGGGTTACGGATGCGATAAAGACTTTACAGCAGGCTATTGAATATAATAGAATTGTTAAAGTAGATGATATCCGTTCTTTGGGGGATAGATTGACCTGTTTTTCACAGGATACTCAAAGGGTTATGCAAGAATTAAAAGAGTTCTTGCATAATAGGGTATATGCTCACCCTGAAGTCCTAAGGAGGGCGCAAGATTCTCAATATATATTAAGAGAATTATTCAAGACCTTCTTGGAAAGGCCTGATTTGTTGCCTGCGCATTTCTATGCCAGGATAGAAAGAGAGGGCATAAGAAGGGTAATATGCGACTATATCGCTGGGATGACAGATAGGTATGCATTAAATGAGTACGAAAAGATCCGTAAGCAGTACAAAAAAATATAAATTGGCTTTATCAACCATCCATACAATTTACCGGTTGATAAACTCTACCTGGAATCTAAGGGAATTTTTATTAAAGGCCGGACTACTTATTCTTCAGATATTGTCTGCACAGAAGTGTAAGATCATATTGTTCGATAAGGAGGTAGATGAGACCTATCTTGAAATATCCGTAGACAAGGAACATTCCAGAAATATATCTGAGGTAAGGAGGCACCTCTCTCAGCTCCCAGAGATAGAAAGGAAGGTCCTTAGTGGTGAGATAGTACGGAAGTCTAATGTTCTGGCTGTCCCACTTTTCCTAGAGGATGTTATTGGTGCTATTATTGTCAGATATGCAAAGACAAAACAGTTTGATGTGATGGATCAGGAGATATTAATGACCCTGTCTGAACAGCTTGTAATGGGAATTCGCAATTTTCAACTATACGAGATGCAAGAGAATGTAATACTTGGGACAATTTCTTCTCTAGTACAGGCATTGGAGACTCAAAAAGGAATCGGACAGAAAAGACACCTGCGTTATTTTCCGGATATGGCAATGGCAATAGCCGAGGAATTGGGGGTCTCTGATGATAAGGATGCGATGGCAATAAGATATGCCGGACTTTTACACGCGGTTAGTATGATGAACTTACCTTCAGAGATTCTCAATAAAAAGAATAGGTTAAGCGAAAAAGAGTTTGAGGTAGTGAAGCGTCATCCCATAGATGGAGTCAATCTGATAAAAAATCTTGGTATCTTGAAGCCTGCGATCCCTATTTTACTGCACCACCATGAGAGATACGATGGAAAGGGCTATCCTTCGGGACTAAAGGGCAAGCAGATACCGATTGGCGCAAAGATATTAGCGGTGCTGGATGCCTTTGAAGCAATTGTCTTTGGGAGGCCTTATAAAAAGCGCCTTACAGTGAAAGAGGCAATAAAGGAGTTGCGATCTCAGAGCGGTTCGCAGTTTGACCCTGAGGTGGTAGATGCCTTTGAGAGGGCATTGCAGAAACCACGTGTGCTTGAACAGCTACGGCAAGAAGGCGTTAAGATAGAATAGAGTTAACATAAGGGGGGCAACTAATTATGTTATCTAGGGCTAAGCGATTTATTGTAGTCATATCTATACTTTGTACCGGGTTCTTTTTTACCTCTCCGTGGCTTTATGCAGGGGTATTTGATGCGATAAAGCGAAAGATAGACATCTATCAGGAACTTGCAATGTTCGGCAATGTGCTTGAAATGGTGCGTAAGGCCTATGTGGAGGAAGTAGATTCCAAAGACCTAATATACGGGGCAATATCGGGCATGCTATCTAAGCTTGACCCATATTCTATGTTTTTTACACCAAAGGAATTTAGGGAGTTCGAGGGCGATACGCAGGGTAAGTTTGGTGGTATAGGAATAGAGATAGGTATTAGAGACGGGTTCCTTACCGTTATATCCCCTATAGAAGGTACTCCTGCCTGGAAGGCAGGGATAAAGGCTGGAGATAAGATAGTGGAGATAGACGGAGAATTAACACAGGGAATAACGCTGCTAGATGCAGTGAATAAACTGAGAGGAGATCCAGGCACCAAGGTCAAGATAAAGGTCCTTAGAAACGGCGAGAGCGATCTGCTGGACTTTGAGATAACGAGAGACATTATACAGATAGAGGAAATAAAGTATGCAGACATAATAACCGATAGGAAAGAAGGACCTAAGATTGGCTATGTGAGGATAAGTGAGTTCAATGAGGATCTGATAGAATCCTTGGATAAAAGGTTGAAGGAGTTGTCGGATAAAGGAATGGATGCCTTAATCTTGGATTTAAGAAACAATCCAGGGGGCCTGTTGAATGTTGCAGTGGATACAGCGGCAAGATTCCTTGGGGATGGCAAGCTGGTTGTATATACAAAGGGGCGGATAACTGATAGAAAGGACTACCTTACGCATTATAAGGCAAAGGCCTACAAAATGCCAATGGTTGTCCTTGTAAATGAAGGCAGTGCCTCTGCATCAGAGATTTTAGCTGGTGCACTACAATACTATAGGCGTGCCTTAATAGTAGGGGAGAAGACATTCGGTAAAGGGGTCGTTCAACAACTCTTCCCTCTGCCGGATGGTTCTGCTGTTAAGATAACCACAGAGCGTTATTATCTACCGAATAATGAGTGCATAGACAAAAAGGGGATTCTACCTGATGTTTCAGTCGAATACAAATATGTCCTGACACCAGATGAGTTTTCCAGACTTTTAAAAGGCGAACCTCCAAGTGAAGAGGTGTTCGAGAGAATAAAAAAGGGAGAGTCAATTAAGACCGAGAAAGATAAAAAAGACATTGAAAGGGAAAACATCGCCCACGATTCACAAGTACAGCAGGCCATTAGTCTATTAAAGGCGGTTCTGGTGCTTAATTCTGGTGGCTAATTTTTCTCTTTTTAATAATAAAGAGAAATAAAACTCCGTATAACAGAAACAATCCCCCAGACCTTGGCTCAGGGACAGCTGGTGGTGGATCCTCTAATTTCCAATTAAAAGTAGCCACTCTGGATCCTCTTCGATATCCTTGATTTGAATAATTAAGATAAAAAGAACAGGTTACTGAAATCCAATAATATCCAGGGTCTTGTAAAATAAGATGCGAGTTGCCAGAAGAACCGGTAAGGCTTTCTGAAACTATCTCTTGCCAACCGGATGAATATTTTTTTACAGAAACCACAGGAGAACGAAACATATTAGTAGGGAAGAAAGATACGTTATTCGTAAAATCTAGTGAAAACATCGCTGGTGATGATAGGGTAAAGTAGTACCACCACATCGACTCCATATTGGCATAGGCTGGATATTTGTATGGGGAATAATTTTTAAGGGTATAGCCCTGAGAAAAACGTATATTTCCTTCTAATGGGTTTTGCCATTTAGCACCAGCTATGCCAACCATATGAATATAGTGATCTGAGTCATAGTGGACTCTTGGGTAGAAATCCTTGCCTATATATTCATTTGTAAAATTGTAGGTCCCATCACTGGTAGCGAAGTATTTGTCTGTATAATAACCAAACCATATACGCGCCCCCATATATATCTGCCCTGTACTTGGGGATATTACGACTGCATAGGATGTAGGCTGAAAAATAAAAAATACTAATACGAAGATACCAATAAAAAAGGCTCTTTTCATATAACCCTCACCTCGCTTTAGCAAGCATGTTTGATGAAACCTGCTGCTTTATAACCTATTTTTTAAAAAATTAACATTTATTTCTTATCTTTTCAATCTTATTTTTGTATCTTGGTATATAAGGTATACTTATATTGTTATATTTCCGCTATGCAGTAATATAGTAGCCCCTTGTATGATATTAAGTTTGGTGTTAAAATTTAAAAAGGTGAAAAAAAGGAGGGGGGATGAGTTCAATAGTAAAGAATGCAAAGGAAAAAGTCTTTATCTTTGCTATCTCTGTGGCTATTGGGTTCACCTTTTTCATGTCCTGGCTTATTTATTTCTTTGCTTCACATAGTATTACCTCTCTTCATCTGATTTTTCTGATAAGTCTAATAATGTCTGTCTCTGCAGGGATAGCAGTTGCGGCATTTGTTTTTTATGTCATTGACAGGCTCCTTGTATCTCCATTGATACCAGTAAAAAAGGTTCTAACTAAAAAGCAAGGGACATTACCTAAAATAGATTCTGAGGATATATATGGGGACATAATAAACCAGTTTTCTGAGATGGTAGAAAAGGCGCGAGAGGTGATAGCCGAACATAAGGGGTTTACGGATAATTTCCCTCACCCTGTATTTGTTTTAACCCCTGAGTTTAGATTTGCTTATGTAAATCATGCATTCAAAAGGCTACTTCAACAGGATGAGAAGGATATATATGCAGCGCCGAAGGGTTCTTTTATACTCTATCCTGAAGATCCACCTTCGTGCCAGGTCTGTACCTATGTTAGAAAGGCCAAAGAAACTCTTCAGGTCCAGTTTGGTGAGGCTGAGGTCATGTCGAAGTCTGGCGAAATTATCCCTGTTCAGGTTAGGGTCGTACCAGTAACATTAGACGATAATATAAAGAGCCTTTATGTTTATTTAGTAGATTTGAGAGAAACCAAGCGCAAGCAAAAGGAATATCTGAGGGAACAGTCTGCAGAGGTGGTGAGGATATTGGAACAGATTTCGAATGGAGATCTGTCCTGTCAGTTAACGCTTGACCCTGAAAATGAATTTTATTTTCTTGAGGATAAGATAAATAATATTATTGAACGATTTAAGGAAATTGCGAGTAAAGGGCTAGATGCCTATGCCCTTGCGGAAAATCTATCTGCGGATATTGCTCAGGCCATAAGGCAGACCATGGAGTGGAATGAGGCTGAATTTAAGGTCAGGAATGAGGAGATTACGAATAAGATTAAATTCCTTACCGATACATTGGATAATGTCAAACTTATTGTGCAGGCCATTACGTATATATCTTCTCAGACAGAGCTCCTATCTCTAAATGCGGCTATTGAGGCGGCCAGGGCCGGAGAAGTGGGAAGGGGATTTTCTGTGGTTGCAGATGAGGTGAAAAAGTTGGCCAAAAATACTTCTGATTCTGCAACTTCGATTGATGAGATTGTAAAGGACTTGGTTGCAAAGGGGCAAGATCTACTTGCATCGGTTCAGGACCTATCTAAAAGCACTCAATTTATAGAGACAAGCTTGGGGAATATAAGTAATAATTTTTCTAGTCTGATGCCGAGCATTGAGACGCTTGGTGCGCTGCTTCGTGGTCTGCGTTATTAATTTGATTAAGATACACTATATTTAAGACGGCAATCATGAATTTTAGTATTTCACTTTGACATTCGCATAGTTGCGTAGTATATTATCGAAAAGCGACGATAAAAAAATCCTTTCTTAATTTGGGATAAAGTGAAGGGTCTTTTTGTATTTATTGGGGGACGAAGATGCATGAGATTGTGAAATCTATCCGCGCAAAGGCAAGACAAAATCCTAGAACTATTATCCTTCCTGAGATGGAAGACGAAAGGATGCAGGCCGCTGCCCGTGTAATAGAAGATGAAGGGATTGCCAATCTTATAAAGCTTAGTCGTGATAATCTGGATAGAGCTAAAGTGGATGTCTATACTGAAGAGTTTTATGAGATGCGCAAGGCAAAGGGATTATCCCTGGATGCAGCGCGCAGGTATATGGAAAATCCGCTGTTTTATGCGGCTATGGAGGTAAGAAAGGGTAATGCTGATGGTATGGTGGCCGGAGCTGTAAATACTACCGCAGATGTGGTCAGATCGGTGCTCTATTGTATAGGGCTTGCCCCGCGTGCAAGGGTCATATGTGGGGCCTTTTTTATGGTGGTTGAGGGCAGTCCCTATGGAGAGAATGGTGTACTTCTGTTTGCAGATTCAGCCGTGGTTCCTGTGCCTAACGAAAAACAACTTGCACATATCGGTATCTACACTGCAAGACTTGCACGGGAGATATTGGATGTGGAGCCCCGGGTTGCGTTTTTGAGTTATTCTTCAAAGGGCAGTGCAGAGGGCCCTGAGATAGAGAGGATAAGAAAAGCGGTTGCCATTGCGCATGATATTGCACCTGAGATAATACTGGATGGAGAATTACAGGTAGATGCCGCTATAATCCCTGAGGTAGCCCAACATAAGGTAAAGGACAGTCCAGTAGCGGGGAGGGCAAATGTCCTTATATTCCCTGATCTGGAGGCTGGAAATATATCCTACAAGCTAGTAGAGAGGCTTGCAGGAGCCAGGGCGATAGGGCCTATATTACTCGGTTCTGCTAAGCCTTGTAGTGATTTATCTCGTGGATGTTCCGCAGAGGATATAGTAGATTGTGTTGCTATTACGGTTATCCGAGCCAACCAGCAATCTAATGAAGAGAAGACAAACTAGGACAGACCTGGTTTTGACCATAAATTGTGGCAGTTCTTCTATAAAGTACAAGTTATTCTCTTTCCCAGAAGAAAAGGTAATTTCAAAAGGTATAGTGGAGCATATAGGCGAAAAGGGGCATAATATCTCTGATCATCACGCTGGAATGGAGTACGTGCTTGATCGCCTTATCGATGACGGAATTGATTTAAGTGATATTACCGCTGTGGGGCATAGGGTGGTTCACGGAGGGGAGGAGTTTATCGAACCCACGGTGATTAGTCCAAGAGTTGTAAAGAAGATAAGGTCGCTTTTTAGTCTAGCTCCACTACATAATCCGGCTAATCTCGAGGGGATTATTGCCTGCCAGAATATATTAAAGGGTAAATTGCAGGTTGCGGTGTTTGATACGGCATTCCATTCAACTATTCCAGATTATGCGTTTACGTATGCACTGCCTTATGAATATTATAAGAAGTATGGGATAAGGAGATACGGATTTCACGGCACAAGCCATAGGTATGTCTCGATTATTGCTAGCAAAAGATTAAAGAAATCAGTTTCTAAGACGAATCTGATTACCTGTCACTTGGGCAATGGATGCAGTATTACTGCCGTAAAAGGAGGATGTTCTGTTGATACCTCTATGGGTTTTACCCCTCTAGAGGGGCTGGTTATGGGAACCAGGTGCGGGGATATTGATCCGGCACTGGTTTTGTTCTTGCAGGAAAAGGAGGGACTAGCCTCTGAAGAGATAGATAGGATCCTCAATAAAAAGAGTGGGCTGATAGGGATATCGCAGGTAAGCAATGATTTTCGAGAACTTATCCAGGCAAGGGCAAGGGGTAACAAGTTGGCGAGGCTGGCCATCGAGGTCTTTAAATACAGGATATTGAAGTATGTAGGGGCATATGCTATGGTTTTGGGCAGGGTAGACGCGATTGTGTTTACGGGTGGAATTGGTGAGAATGTGAAGGAGATACGCGACTACGTGGGAAAACAGGCGAAAAAGGTTATTAGTGGACAGCCCAAGATAATGGTTATTCCTACGGATGAAGAGCTGATGATTGCCAGGCATACCATAAAACTGGTGAAGTCCAGGAGGGGAAGATGAGAAGGGGAATTTCGTTACTTGTTTTGCTATTTTCGATTTATATTTCAGGGTGTGTTCCGGCACTTATAGGTACTGGTATTGTTGGTGGAATTATTATTTCCGACGATACAGTTTCAGAGACCTTTGAAAGGGATGTCGATACAGTCTGGAAGGAAGCCATTAGTTATTTGGAGGAAAATGGAGAGATTGTAAAGATAGATAAGGAGAACGGGATAGTCTATGCTGAAAAGGTGTTCGGGAACCGATATGTTCAGATAAAAGTTGAGGGCAAGCCAGTTGGGACTAAGGTTTGGGTTAAGGCCAGGAAGACGGCTAAACTTATCCCTGATGTGGATGACGGGGTCAAGATAATTATAGATCTGCACAAAAAATTGAGGTAGGGTCTTGGGTCTCATTTGTAAGAGAGAGGTAAAACGATTTCTTTTTTTGGGATATATCTTTTTAGCCTTTTTGTTATCTTATCCCGCATATGGCCAGGTAAAAATCCCTATAGAGGTAAAGGGTAAGTCTATATCTTATATTGAGGGTGGCAGGAAGGCGGTTGCCAAGGGTAATGTTATCATTACCTATGAAAATATGCGTCTTACCTGTGATGAAGCCGAAGTTGATCTGGATACAAATGTGGCCAAGGCAAGGGGAAATGTAGTATTAGTTGATCCTAAGGGTGTAGTGAGAGGTGATTCGCTTGAATATGACTTTACTCACCAAAAGGGGCATATAAAACAGGTAGATTTCGAGATAGATCCCTATTTTGGTGCAGCCAGAGACCTGGAAAGGAAAGGCCCGGATCACTATAGAAGCAGTTCCTGTTACATCACGACCTGTGATCCTTCTATTCCACATCCCTTGAATTATCGCCTCGAGGCAAGGGAATTGGATATCTATCCAAACGAAAAAGTGGTAGCCAGGGGGGTGCGTTTTAAGATAGGCAGGTATACCCTACTGTATTTCCCCAGATATACGCACTATTTTAATGATAAGCGGCCCAAGGTTAAGGTTGTTCCAGGTAGGGAAAAGGAATGGGGCTCATTCCTTTTAACTACCTTTAAACAGCATATAAACGACTCTTTGGATATGAAACTTAATCTGGACTATAGGGAAAAGAGGGGATTTGGTTTTGGGCCAGACGTGTTTTATCATTCCAGATTTGGCAATGGCCTGTTGCGTACTTATTATCTACGCGAAAAGGATATCGATTATTTGGAAGAACTCGGTGGAAGGCGCAAGCGAGACAGGTATAAGATTCAGATTATGCATAGATGGGATATATCACCCGATGATGTCCTGGTTGCAGAGTATCACAAATTCAGCGATTACTATGTACTTAAGGATTATTACTATAACGATGAATATGAATACGATCCAGAACCTGCCTCTTATATGCTTTTTACACATAATGCTTCGCTGGGCACGCTGTCTATCTATGGAAAGAAAAGGGCGAATCACTTCTATACAGAGACCGAATACCTACCCCAGATAAAGTATCAGCTTTATTCCCTACGTCTCTCTGATTCTAACCTCTATTTATCTGGCTCCACTCAAGCCGACAATGTCTCACGAAGGTATTCAGATGGCAGCCAGTCCAAGGATGCATGGCGGTGGGATACATATCTGCAGTTGCTTTATGCCTCTAAATTATCAGTCTTTGAGATATCTCCATTCGTTGCTATGCGGCAGACCTATTATTCCAGGGATAAGGATGGCCAGAATAGATGGAGAGGGGTATTTTATACAGGAATAGATGTCTCTACAAAACTTTATCGCGTCTTTGACTTCTATAATTCTTTTTTCGGTATAGAGAAACTGCGGCATGTCGTAAGGCCGTGGCTTCAATATAGGTATAACCCCTCGCCTACACTGGAGTCCGATAAGCTGGTACAGTTTGACTCCCTCGACTCTATATCTCGCACCCATGATGTAGTTATTGGCCTGGACAATACTCTGCAGACCAAGAGAGATGGGAATACAGTTGATATAGCCAGCTTTGATGTAAGTGCGGTCTATCGAGTGAAGCCAGAGAGGGGTAGTTATTTTGATTACGCAGATATCGATATGAAGATCAGACCTGTTGATTGGTTGAGGTTCGATTTCGAATACAGATATGGTATTGATGAAGGTCGATGGCGGAGTGGTTCGCTTGATGTTTGGGTTGAGCCATTCAAAGACCGATTGAGTATTGGTCTGGGACACCAGTATAAAAGGTCATCTATGGCCCAGACCACCCTGGAGACGAATTGGAGGTTTATTGAAGGATGGGAGTTTAGGACCTATCACCGTTATGAGTTTGAGACAGGTGCAATGCAGGAGCAGACCTATTCTATTGTGAAGGATCTGAAATGCTGGGAAATGGAGGTCTCCTATGGTGACGAGAAATATGGGGGTTCTACTTTTTGGGTTATTATGCGCATAAAGGCGTTTCCTGATGTAGGGGTGCGTTTGAGAAAAAGCTATCGAAGGAGACTTGATTAGCCTCTCTCAGCCTATGGATGAACTACGAGAAATAAAAATCTTTCGTAAATAATCCGTTTTATCAGGAGTGAGATGTATTTTTGATTAAGTTTTGATAATGCTTTGTTGTATAATGTAAAAATATGCAAAAAATAAAGAGATTGCCCATAGGAGTGCAGGATTTTAGGGAGATAAGGCAAGAGGGTTATCTCTATGTAGATAAGACCGAGCCGATTTACAAGCTCATAACTGAAGGCAAATACTACTTCCTCTCCCGCCCGCGCAGGTTTGGAAAGAGCCTGCTTGTGTCCACTCTGAAATACCTCTTTCAAGGAGAAAAGGAGTTATTCAAGGGCCTTTATATCTACGACAAGTACGACTTTCCTAAGCATCCAGTGATACATATATCGTTTTCTGGAGATATGAGGACTCCGGAGCAATTGATTAAAAGGATATACCAAATTTTGAGAAATAATCAGGATGCCTTAGGAGTAAACTGTAAAGATGAAGAGAGTTATTCGAATTGTTTTGAAAAATTGATAAGAGACGCGTATGAAAAATACAACCAAAAGGTTGTAATCCTGATAGACGAATACGACAAGCCGATAATCGACAATATAGACCAGATAGAGGTAGCGATGGAGAATCGGAATATCCTGCGGGGGCTATACTCCATAATAAAGGATATGGATCCCTATATAAAATTTGCCTTTCTGACAGGGGTGACCAAGTTTTCCAAGGCAGGGATATTTTCAGGGTTGAATAATTTAGAGGATATAACACTTGTGCCTGAGTTTGGGAATATGCTTGGTATAACGCAGGCCGAACTAGAGTATCACTTTGGTGGGCTTTTCAGAGAAAACAATGTAGATTTAGAAGAAGTCAAGGAATGGTATAATGG